>JBBRLT010000033.1:0-34348 GCA_038231235.1 Terriglobales bacterium | reverse complement strand
GCGGCACATCTGCTCTCGACTGAGCATCGTCAGTCGGGCATTCTGGTGATAGTCCATCTGGTCTCCTGAGTCGCTTTGCTTCGCAAACTCAGCTTCACAGTTCTCGATCAGATGGACAACCTATTGAAACCTCGCAGCTAGCGTTTCTTCTTTGCGGCAGCCTTCTTTGCCGGTGCTTTGCCGGGAGCCTTGGCTGGCTTTCCCTTGACCGGCGGCTTTGCTGCCGGCTTCGCCTTCACGGCGGGCTTCTTGGCAGGCGATTTCCTGGCTGGCGCGGCTTGCTTTTCCGCTGGCGCTACCTTCCGGGCGGGGACGGCTTTCCTTGCGGGCTTTCCCTTCTTCGCCGCGGAGGATACCTTTTTCCCAGCAGGGGCTGTCTTCTTCGTGGCCAGCTTCTTTGCCAGCGCGGCCTTGGTTGCTGCCTTGACCGGATGTTTGCTAGCTGGCTTCGCAGGGGACGCAGACTTGACTGATGCAGACTTGATCGGGACAGCCTTTACCGGAGCAGACTTCGAGCCTGCCGCCTTGGCAGAGATCGGCTTCGCAGCCGCGGCTTTGGCAGGCGAAGCCTTCACCGGGGCAGCTTTCGCAGCCTTTGCTGGCAACTGGTTGGTGGGTACTGCCTTTGCCAAAGCGGCAGTCGCTGGCACCTGGTTGGTGGATACTGCCTTTGCCGATACTGCCTTTGCCGATACTGCCTTTACCGATGCGGCCTTTGCTGGCATTGCTTTTTCCGGCTGCACCCTCTCGGGCACAGTCTTGATCGGTTTCGCTTCAACGGCAGGCTTCGCCTTCGCCAACGGCTTGGCAGAATCGTTATCGGCCTGCAACGGAGCCGCTGCCGCACCGCTTGCCACGGTGATTGCGGACGACGGCGGGGCTTCCTTCTTCGCTGGCTTCTTCTTCTCTGCTGCCTTCTTGGACGCACGCTTGCGCAGATTCACTGGCGGCGGCGGCGCGGGCGGCGAGTACGGCTCGAGGAACGCGCGCAGGGCAGCTTCGTCGTTCAGCTTGCCATCCATGGTCTGGAAGAACAACTCTTCCAGCAACTCCGGGTAGCGCTCCAGTTCGGGAGTGATGCGCATCTCCAGCATCAAGGCCGTGGGCACCTTTTGCCGCGCCTCCGGCCACACACTGAAGAAGTTCTTGTACTTGCTCTGGACGGCGGCATTCTTGCCGGTCAGCCCCAGCCACAACACTGGCTCTGCTGGCGAGCGCGTGAACAGCTTCCAGGAAGCAGAGGGGGCGCTGGCCTCCTTGGAGGTCAATTTCGCAGCAAAGGCCTCTGCATCTTTGTCCAGCCGCTCCCACTCCTTGACGAAGCCGGGGCGCACGAACAGTTTCTTCAGGCCCGCAATATCCTTTGGCGGCATGCGCGCGGTCAGCAGCTCCATGGCCGCCGCCGAAGCGTCCGGATAGATCCCTTCCATCTGCAGACGCGTCTGCAGCTCGTGCATCTGCTCCAGGCCCTGCACATCCGCCTTGCTGGAACTCCAGGCGGGGTACAGATCCTTCATCCAGCCTTGCTGCTCCAGAACCCGCAGCATCTCCAGCGGATTCTCTTCATGGCCAATCTCTTCCAGTTCATAGCCCCGCTGCCAGTTGGTGATATGAGAGAAGACTCCCTCCTGTTGGGCATTCTCGAAGCGCTGTTTGGTCCGCTCGTCCATCTGCCAGCCCAGCCGGGTGGAAAGCCGCACCGCCCGCAGCAGCCGGATCGGATCCTCCAGAAAACCATAGTTATTGACCAGCCGGATGGTGCGCATCTCCAGGTCCGCGACCCCGTTGGTGGGGTCCATCAGCAGGCCGTAGGAGTTCTCGTTGAGCGAAAGTGCCATGGCATTGGCGGTGAAGTCGCGGCGGCGCAGATCGTCGAGGATGCTTGTCCACTCATAGGTCGCCTGAGCCGGCTGGGCAAAGGTCTCGCGGCGTGCGCTCGATACCTCGACTCGCACGCTGCCCGGAAAGCGTAGAAAGAGAGACTGTGAGGCGGGATGGGAACCCCAGTACGTCGCTCCCGCCAACTCCAATGCCTGGCGCAACTTCAGGGCATCGCCCTGAACCGTTACATCAAAGTCGCGAACGGGGTGGCCGCTGGTCAGGTCGCGCACTGCGCCGCCGGTCAGGAAGCTGGTCATTCCTTCGGCACGGGCGGCATCGCGGATCAGGGTAAGAGCAGAACGCTGCGCCGGAGACAAGCGGCGCTCCAGCAAATAAATGTAGTCGGGCATGTCGTGCCTTGAGCCAACCCTCCGAAAACCCGCACAGGGCGGATGTCGCTCTTTCTGCTAGACTTATCGTCTATGCGGGTCACATCACAACGCTCTAGATTATCATAGCGTGATTAACTTGGCTACCGTTCTGCACAGTCCACGCTGCATCGTTCAGTCTGGTATGCGACAATCCCGCGAGCCCCGCCGAGAGCCAGGAAGCCTATGCAGCCGAGCGCCATGAAGCCCGCCACGCCGAGCAATGCACAGAAGAAGGCCATCCTGCGTATGAACGACGGTAGCTGGGTGGCCGGTTACCTGACCGCGGTTGCCTTCCTGCGGCAAGACACACTCGAGCTGCTGGATCTCTCCGCGCGGCGACAGTCCGTTCCCCTGGTCCAGCTCAAATGGGCCTGCTTCGTCCGTGACTTCAACTCGGGCGAAGCCGCCAACCCGGAGCGCCTGCTGCGCACCACCTTCTCTGGACGGCCGCGGCTCTCCGGCCTCTGGCTGCGCATGACACTCAAAGACGATACGGTGCTGGAAGGGATGGCGGCCAACGACCTCTCTCTGCTGGACCCCGCCGGCTTCCTGGTAACGCCGCCCGACACCCGCTCCAATACCCAACGCCTCTTCCTGCCCCGCACCAGCCTGATCGACCTCACCGTGGTCTCGGTGATTGCCGCGAAGACGGCGCGCCGCAAGCCGCCAGTCTCAACCCGGGACCAGGCGGAGCTGTTCGCACCCGCCAAGCCGCGCGCGCTTTAATCACCTTGCCGGCCTATCGGTTACCATCGACAGGATGAAGCTACGCGACCTGGCCGCGCACCTCGGCGCTACGCTCGAAGGCGATGGCGACGCCGAGATCACCGGGCTTGCGGGCATTGAAGATGCTGCCGCCGGCCAGCTGACCTTCGTTGCCAATCCACGCTACGCCGGGCTCGCCCGCAGCACAGCCGCCTCCGCAGTGCTGGTGGCGCCAGAGTTCCCGCAGATCGCCGCACCGACTCTCCGGCTGAAGAACCCCTACCTCGCCTGGGCTCAGGCCATCGCCCTGTTCCATCCCGCTCCGATCTACGCGCCGGGGGTTCATGCAACGGCGGTGATTGACCCTACTGCAACCTTCGGCGCGGGGGCGCATATCGGCGCGTATGTGGTCGTGGGGGCGGGGGTCCGGCTGGGGGCTGCGGCCGTCCTGTTGCCTCATGTGGTCTTGTACCCCGGAGTGCAGGCAGGCCGCGACTTGCTGGCACACGCGCATGCCGTGGTGCGGGAAAACTGCACGCTGGGCGACCGGGTCATCCTGGGCAATGGCGTCATCGTGGGTGGGGACGGCTTCGGCTTCGCCAAACGCGAGGACGGCTCCTGGCACAAGATTCCGCAGGCGGGCCCGGTACGCATTGGCGATGACGTGGAGATCCAGGCCAATGCCTGCATCGACCGCGCCAGTGTGGGAGCGACGGTGATCGCGAACGGGGCCAAGATCGACAACCTGGTGCAGGTGGGCCATGGCTCACATGTAGGCGAGAACACCCTGTTGTGCGCACAGGTGGGGCTGGCCGGCTCGACCGACGTAGGGCGTGATGTGGTGCTGGCCGGCCAGGTTGGGGTGGCGGGCCACTGCCGCATTGGCGATGGCGCCATCGCCACGGCACAGTCCGGCATTCCAAACGATGTGGCGCCGGGCAAGGTGGTCAGCGGCTATCCGGCCTTCGATAATCGCCAATGGCTGCGTGCCTCCGCACTCTTCCAGCGGCTGCCAGAGCTGGCGCGCCGTCTGCCCCGCTCAGACACAGCGAAGGGGAAACCATGACGCAGCAAAACTCCGGCAGCGCAGGCCTCGATCTGCGCATCGTAGTGCTTTAATGTCTGACATCGAAGAGATCAAGCTTGTCGACAAGACCAACGGCGTCGAGCTGGATAAGCCGGTGCGGGTGCTACTACTGGATGACCACCCGGAGAATCTGCTGCTGCGTTCCACCATTCTGCGCAAACACGGTTACGTAACCGAGACCGCCGACACTGTCGAGCAGGCGGAGAAGATGCTGGATCGCATCGACATCGCCGTTCTCGACTACCACCTGGGCGCAGGACGCTTCGGCACCGACGTCGCGTCAGAGTTGCGCGAGCGCCGTCCGGAGGTTCCCATCATCATCCTCTCCGCGACGCTCGAACGCCGCTTCGGGGGAGTCGAGGATATGCATCTGCTGAAGGGCTACAGCTCCATCGACGACCTGGTGATGGCGCTGCGCTCCTTTGAGGCCAAGCGCCGCGGCAGGCCGGTGGTGGTGGATGCGCGCGACTTCTTCTACTCCCGCATCAACATGGCGATGGGCGACGATGTGGTGCTTGAGATTCTGGACGCGAATGGCAACTGGCAATACGTGAACGACGCCTGTGCCCGCCTGCTGGAGCAGCCGCGCGACTGGTTCCACGGCAAGAACATGTTTGTCGAAATGCCGGAGCTGGCCACCGACTGGCGCGACATTCTGCGCACCGTCGCAGTACAGCGCGAGACCTACATCGACCGTACCTTCCGCGGACTATTGAACCTGCCGCGCAAGGGCGAGGGCTGGGTGTGGAACGTGCTTGCCTTCCCCATCGCGCTGCACAATAACCAGACGGGTGTGGTGCTGACTGCGCGCATTCTGGAGCGCAGGTCGACGCTGTAACGGAGCGCAAGAGAGATCCTATGATCGATTGGAAAGGCTGGACGGTCGCGCTCGCACTGCCCTGCCTGATGGCCGGCTGCCAGGCAAGCCCTAGCCGCGGCGCGCCGCAAGCGGCCTTTATCGTTACGGTGCGCAATCAGGGACCGGACGTCCATCAGCTCGAGGTCAACTATCCCCACGCCAGCTTTGGACGGGACCAGCTAGGCTCCGGCGCCAGCTTCGATTATCCGCCCAAGCTTATCGGCTCTGGAGCCATCAAGGTCACCTTCACCGATAGCAAAGGCAAGAGCCACACTGCGACCGGACCGACAGTACAGGAAGGCCTGCGCAAGACTCTGGTCATCTCCATCGGCGAAGATGAAAACGTCATCTTTCAGGACCTGCCGGGCACAGAACGCTGACGCGAAGTGGCCACCCGGTCGTCTGGCACCATCGCCGTTACTTTCTTCTTGACACGGCAACACACTCGGCGCAAAGTCGCTTTCGTTCCCAGAGAGACTTATGCGACTTCGTCTCGCTCTCGCCCTAGCAGCGATCTTTTTTGCTGGTCAACTTGCAGCCCAGCCGCCACATCAACTTCCCGCGGACGTCGTGATCTCCCGCAACTCCGGTCCGCCTTCGCCCGCCCCTCAGGAACAGTTTGTCCCTTACTGGACGGTGGAGCCGGGATGGCATAACCGAGCTGATGCTGCGCAACAACCTTGAGTCCCCTCCCCTCACAGTGACTCCCGCGCTGCGGCTGAAAGATGGCTCCGAAGTTGTTCTGCCCGCCGTAAGCATCGCCCCGGGCACGGTAGAGTCAGTGAACGTGCACGAGCAATTGTTGCAATCCTATCCTGAGATATTGAGCCTGACCGATCCCTATGGCTCGATTGCTCTTCGGTATTCCTCGCCAGACGGGCCTAACCTGTTTGCTTCCGTGATGGTTCACGATACCGGGCACCCCATCATGTTCCATCTGGACGGAGGCTATTCCATACCAGTCCGTGGGCGGGGAGGCCGGGAAGGCATCTGGTGGTTACCCAAGCAGACCACGACGAGCTACCTTGTGCTGGCCAACATGTCGCAGAAGGAGCAGAGTGGTCTCCTGTTTCTGTACGATCAAGCGGGCAAACCGTGGAGTCGGGCCGTGACTCTCCCTCCCAAGCAAACCGTGCGTTACTCGCTGCGGGACCTTATCTCCCGCTCAGGATTATCCGGCGATCACGGTGGAGTATCGCTACAGATGCAGCACGGGGCGGGCAGCGTGTCGAGCGCGCTTATCCTGTACGACGAACCCTCCGGCTTTTCCGCAACCATGAAGATGTTCGATCTTGACCCTGCGGTCACACTCAAGTCCCACGACTACGCGCGGACGGGCAAGTGGATCACTCGTGCTGCCATGCTGGCGCTGGAACACCCTGACCCGGCGCTCCAGCTTCCTGCGCAGGCTGTTCTCAACCCGCGACTCTACCTGCATAACACCACCAACCGCCCGGTGCAGGCGCAGCTCTCCTTCCACTGGCGCAGCGCACAGTCCGGTGCTCAATTGGATGGGCGCGTGCCGCTCCCCACGCTGACGCTGGCTCCACTGGAGACGCGCGTTGTGGATGTAAAGCAGCTTCAGGACACCGGAACCCTGCCCGCCCTCGCTGCCTGGGCACAGGTCACGCTCACCACGGATACACTTCCAGAAGAGGTGGTGGCGGTGGCGACGAGCTACGATGAGACTCTGCGCTACGGGGCGCAGACACCCTTCTCCGACCAGTTGGCCTTCCATTTGGAGGGCGGCAGCTGGCAGGTGGACGCCAACCATGATTCGATCATCGCGGCGGGCAATGGCAGCGCCGTGCCGGTGAAGACCAGGCTGACCTTCTTCTACGCCGGCGGCGCCAAGCGGTACGAGATGGAGCGCACCATTGCTGCCGACGACCAGATGTGGGCCGGATATCCACGGCAACGTGCTAACCCACCGACTTGACCACTGGCGCTTACCAGCTCCTGAACCTGGCGGACGCACCCGCACCTGCACTCTACGAAGGCAAGGTGGTCACCGACAAGACTTTCGGACACGCCACCTACGGCTGCATGATCTGCTGCGGATATCGCGGTGCGTTCTTCGACCAAAATCCGATCATCGCGAACCTCTCTGGAGGTACACTCTTCAACGCCATCGGATATAACGCATGCGGCGGTGCGAAAACCTTTCTCAACGGCTACGCTACTTCGTGGTGGTCCGATAACAACGGTATTGTGACTGTAACGCCGCGAACGGCCACAGGGGTAAATTTTGGAAGCGCAAATGCAAATGCGGATATGCCTAACCTACCGCAGCGCGGGATCTACGATGGCACAAGCTGCCCTGTCCAAGATACCCTGGACTCTGGGCCAGTGAATGTCGGACGGAAGATGCCACTAATAACAAGCACATGCACCTCGCCATCTCCGTTCTTAGGCGCAGGTTCCTTCCGGTTGCAGGCATCATGGGGGACATTTGGAGGATGCGTACTGAGCGATCTAAAGGACATACCTGGTAACGGGAAATGCAACGGCAATTGCTTCGATACGACGCCGGATGCCAGTGGGCACTACTTGCATTACTGCGTGTCCGGACCCAGAACTGCTAACTCCTCCTGCACTCAGTTCATCGATACAGGATTTCCATTTACCTCTGTCAAATTCTGAGACAAGACTGCGGTAATTAGTGGAGAAATCTCTAATGAGAGTAAGTAGGAACATACTTGGATGCACCTGCAATTTCATCGGAGTCAGGATTCTCTTTATTGCTTTGTTCCCGGCTCTACTGCCGGCAATTTCGACGGCTGCCGAGGACGAAGGGGGACGACTGCTTCTCTTGAAGGAACTTCGACTCGATATTTCTTCCCCCCTCGGGATCACCCAGACTGGATGCGTTGTCGTCACTAGGCAGGGTGACTTCCACATTGAGAGAAGAGTACAGAAGTTGCCCTCGCAAGTTGCAACTAAAACAATAGACGAGGGCTCAATGACAGGTGAACAGCTTGCCAGCCTAAAGCGTAGCCTTGACGCGGCGGAGATAAGAGCGCTCATGGGGCGGCAGACCCTCAGGACGTCCACTGAAAGCGATCGATTAGAACAGGTCGATCTGCAGATTTATCAGGATGGGAGAGTGCAGCATGCGGGATATGTAATTTGGCATGGCGACTCCCCGCAAAGCCAGATGGACGCTCTGTATCCACAGCAAGCCAGGGAAGAGAGAGCGTCCAAGGCGGCACTAGATCCCATAGTCTTGGTTATTGACGGCCTCAAGGGTAAGTCGATCGCGCAGGGCGAGACCTCCCAGCGTGATTGTCAGTGAAGGCGCAGACCCATGGTGGCCGCATCTGACCACCGGCGTATTACTTGCCGCCTTGAAGGCGACTACTATTGCTTTCGAATAGAAGCTCTATTTGCTGAACCCCCTGTACCGTCGTTTTACCGCACGACCGACTGGAACAGGCTCGACTGCAGCAGCGTCGCGAATTCCCTGTCAGACGATGCGTAAGTCACGATCAGCTTGCCCGCGCTCGAGTCGATCTTGGTGCCATCGATTGCCTGCTTCTCGATGTCGGTGCCGCTCAGCTTCTTGTAGAGTGCGGCTGCATTCAGCAGCGAGGCGATGGTGGCCGCGGTAAACGTATCCGGGGTCAGCACGTTCAGGTTGAACTTCACGCCATTCTGAAATTCCATGCTGTAGTAGGAGTTCAGGATGCGCTTCTTGATGCTCTGGTAGTCGCCCAAGTTCGACGCCTGCCCTACCAGCGACTGCATCATGGTCTGCGTGCCCTTCTGGTCGAGGATGCTCCACAGCGGCTGGTCCTGCACGGAAGCCACCAGATCGGTCATCGGGTTATTGGTCAGGAAATTGGGCGCCAGGCCATCGCGTGCGTCCAGTGCCTGGGTCAGCGAATCACCCTGGCCGAAGACCATGGTGGTCGGGTTCAGGAAGACGACCTGCATGCCCGAACTGCCCATGGGGAAGATCCGATTCTGGCGCAGCACTTTGGCCTTGATCTTCTTCTTCTTGAAGTTCGCCAGAATGTCGTCGAGGGGAAACTGCCCCTGGGCCAGGCCGATGATGCGCGTGGAGTCGCCAGTCGCGCCCTTGGGCCGGTAAGAAGCGAACGCCAGCTCATCCACATCGTGATTGTCATTCAGTCCAGAGGCCTGCAGTGCCTGCTCCAGATTCTTCAGCTCTGGCGGCATCACCTTGTTCTTCAACTGCAGCGCGGCGGGTGAGTTCTGCATCGCCCGGTAGTCGATGACGATCAATTGCTGCACATCATGGGGAATGGCGGCGCGTGCGTCGCCGCTTAACTGCGCGGCGTGTGCAGGATATGCCGCAGCCAGCAGAAGAGCCGCAACCGCGCAGCCCAATGACTTCACAAGGTTCTTCATTTCCATTCACATCCCTTCGGACAGTTCGAGCCTGTCCCCTTCACGTACCACTGACCGCCAGCACTCGTCGGACATTCAACGCCAGCACCAGCCCACCAGGTATCATCCACACCACATACCATCTTAGTGCGCGCGGAGCCGGTCACTCCATTTCACTTCCGGGTGACGCCCAAGGTAAGGCCTTGCTGGTTACGATGCGCCGGCGTCGGCTGTTGCCACCCCAGCGGCGGCTAAAGCAATTCTCCTGTAGGTGTAAACGGTCCAGCGGCTCCTCCGGTGGCCTTTTCTTAAGGAAAGGCCACGCCGAGATACTCCTCCTAGCTCACAGCATCAGGAGAATTGCTTTAAGGCCATGCCAGCGGCTGCGCCAGGCGCCGCTCCAGCACCTTGGTCTCCAGCGAGAAGTCTATGAGTTGACGCACCCACTCGCTATTCTGCTCGACCGCGGCCTCAGGAATCAGCCCGATCAGCTCACCTTCGACGATGTGCGCCCCGCGCTGCTCCACCTTGCGCTTCAGCTCGGCATACACCACGCCTGGGGGACAACTCCGGAAGTCGGTCAGATTCATGGAGATCTGCGCCCGGCCCCGCACCAGTGCGCCCAACGCCTTGACGCCTTTCAGGCCACCGCCGGAGTCGCGTATCTCCCGCGCCAGCAAGCGGGCCAGGGCCACGTCCGGCTTGTCCAGAAAGACGTTCCAGGCAATCAGAAAGGGCCGCGCCCCTACCGCGCTTGCTCCCGCTGTCGGGTGAAGGTCGGGCCCGCCCACGTCGGGGCGCCGAGCCGGGTCCCGCCGCGCCGCTTCCCGCAGTCCTTCAAACTGCCCCTGTCGCACATCTTCCAGGCGGGCACGATCCGGGCGTGCCGCGGCAGCCTCGTAGAAGTACACCGGCACGCCATAACGTCGCCAGATTTCCTCCCCGGCCTGCCGCGCATACATGGCGCAGTGCTCCAGCGAAACGCCCTGCACCGGCACAAAGGGGATGACGTCCGCGGCGCCAATGCGCGGGTGCACGCCGGTCTGCCGCGTCAGGTCAATGGTCTCAGAGGCCTTGCCAGCCGCGAGCACTGCTGCTTCGATGACTGCCGCCGGCGGACCGGCCACTGTGACCACGGAGCGATTGTGGTCGGGATCCTGCGACCAGTCGAGCAATGAGACGCCGGGAACCTGCATGGCGCGCACAATGGCCAGGACGCGCTCCGTATCGACACCCTCGGAGAAGTTCGGGACGCATTCAATGATGGCGTCTTTCATCCACTGCCTACTTCCACCAGCTATAGCCCAGCTGGAACTGCACCGACGCATTGACCCCCGGATTGGCATCGCCCAGGCTCGCGTTCGAGATATGCACTGCGTTCGCATTGAGGGTGATGGAACGCTTCGGTTTCACGAAATACTGAAAGCCCACGCCAAACTGGGGTGTGAAGTTCCAGACGCTTGTGCCTTGGTGGCTGGGCGCACTGAATGGTCCCACTGGCGGGAACTTGTGATTGGTCCATATCAGCCCGCCCGCTCCCTGGACGAAGGGCAGCAGCCTCCCGTGGGTATTTAGGTTAGTCAAGTCCCAGCGCAGGATGACCGGCGTTATGCTGATGCCGTTGTAAGTGCCCCCGGTGGTGAATGGCCCGGCGATGGCCACCCGGTTGGGATCGCTGGTGGCGCTGAGGAAGTAGCGCTGAAAGCGGGGTGTATTGGCCTGCCACCAGGGCATGATCTCGGCCGAATACTCAAACTGCCCGCGCAGTACACCCGGCCCGATGGGATCGGTCAACACCCTACCGGCACGCGCACCAGCGCTGAAGAATGTATAGCTACTGCGATCGCTGCTACCCACACCCGAGCCGCCGTTAAAGAACACGCCATAGTCGAGCGGGTTGTGCGACAGCATCTCCTGCACGAATGAGGGCAGAATAGGGTCGACCACAGCATCGGGTGCAGGTCGGCTGCTACTGGTCTGTGCGATGAGCGTGATAGGAAATCCCGCAATGCAAAGACTTGCAAGAAACAGGAGAGCCTTGAAAATTATGTGAATGGGCATGCGTCTCGTCGATGCGCGAAGCCGTGCATTGTCTTCAGTGTCTGTGACAGAAAGAAGGCCGCCTGCGCAATTCCGGCGGCCGGTGGTGAGGAGTGGAGATGCGTCAGCCGGCCACTTCTTCCATCTGCTTGGCGTCCATCTCGAAGTTGGAGTAGACGTTCTGCACATCGTCGTGGTCTTCCAGGAATTCCAGCAGGCGGATCATCTGGTTGGCGGCTGCGCCCTCGAGCTTGGTGTAGGTGGAGGCGATCATGGTGATGCCGGCGTGCGAGGTCTCGATCTTCGCCGCGCGAATCGCCTCCAGCACATTCTCATACTCCGCCGGCTCGGTCAGGATCTCCCAGGTATCGCCCTCATCGCTCAGGTCGTCGCCGCCGTTTTCCAACACCAGACTCATCAGCTTTTCTTCGTCAGCATTTTCCTTGGGAACGGCTATCAGGCCCTTCTTCGAAAACATGAAGCGTACGGAACCCTCCGTACCCATGTTGCCGCCATTCTTCGTTAAGGCATGACGAACTTCGCTTACGGTGCGGTTGCGATTGTCGGTAGAGGTCTCGACGATCAGGGCGACACCGCCCGGGCCGTAGCCCTCAAATGTGATCTCTTCATAGAGCGCGCCAGGCAGTTCGCCCGTACCGCGTTGGATAGCGCGCTTGATGTTGTCCTGCGGCATATTCTCGGCCTTGGCGGCCAGGATGGCCGTGCGCAGCCGGGGGTTGCCGTCCGGATCGCCACCGCCGCCGCGAGCGGCCATGGAGATTTCCTTGATCAGACGCGTGAAAATCTTGCCGCGCTTGGCATCGAGCGCGCCCTTCTTGTGCTTGATGGTGGCCCATTTGGAGTGGCCGGACATAAGACCTCTGCTACTGCGATAAGTATGTCAACCAGCGCGTCGCCAGCAACTTGCATGGCCGCGAATCCCCGCCAGGACACCCGATTGTAGCACTGGGAAGCGGGTGTGATATCGCGCTCAACCCGGGACTGCGATGGCCTCCGATGGTGCCAGGCGAATTCTCACAGTCGTGTCGTCACAAGCCCAACCCGAAAGCCCCTGCCCCGATGCTGGTGATCGATAGCGACATAGCCTAGATCAGGGAGGTTTGGATCAAAACCCGGCTCCGCTCTTTCTCAGGCCTGAAATTCCAGAAGCATAGTCGATCCGAACGCGCTTCACCGCGCCAATGCCAATGATTTCAAAACCGCTGCAAACGACGGCGCGATTAGCCTTGCACTGGGCAGTCGCGTTTTACCGAATGCGGTCAACTGCCTGCCCGGCTTGAACTATCGCGATGCATGTCTCAATCTCCTCCTCCGTTAGATCTCCAGGCGCCCCGCTCGTCACTTAATAAAGGTGAATCGCGTCATCTTCGAAAATCCAACCGGAAGCCCTTCCATCTTATTTATGTATCACTACCAGCCATCGCGTTGCGCGCATCGGCCGGTGACAAGCAGCGGTGGCGCCACGTCCCGGGCTTGAGAGAGAACTTGCGATACGATTAGTTGGCCTGGGCAATGAGAAGCGGAGGATTGTATGGAAGCACGTGTTCTTAGCCTTGACGATGTTCCCCGCGAACGCCAACGATGGTGCGTACCCGTTTCCCAGCGGCACTATGCCTGGGATACTGGCGATGATGGACAGCTGACACGTCTTTGGGAGGACATCGAAGAAAAAGCCGAAGATTTCCTTTCCGGTGGAATTGCATACCCTCACTATATCGGCGCGATCATTGTCGCCGAACCTCCAAACCAGGCATTCGGCACCGTCCGGCAACGGCTTTTGGTAGACGGCCAACAGCGGATAACTACATTTCAGCTCTTGCTTATAGCCATTCGCGAGGTTGCGAGGGATCAAGAACTTGAGGAGCTCATCCCCGTCGTCGATGCTTACCTATTCAATGAGGTGAGCGGAGGAATGAGCCAGCCACATGTCGAGAGATACAAGCTATGGCCCTCTAGCTTTGACCGAAAGCTCTATCGCCAAATCGCTGACAATCCAAAGGATGAGATGACTGTCCTCTATAGGGACTCCTTTTTCAAGAATGGGAGACTCAAAACAACCTTTGCAGCACGGCTACTGACGGCATACTGGTATTTCGTCGAAGCGATTAAAGAGTTCGTCACTGACGGAGGAGTTGAGGAGCCGGCCACCGAAACTCGCCTGAAAGCCATTCTCAGCGGCTTTCTTGCGGGCTTCCGCGTCGTGGTGATTCAGCTTGACGATAAAGACGACGCCCAAGAGATCTTTGCATCTCTCAACGGACTCGGAAAGCCCCTCACGGCGATCGACTTGATCAGAAATGACGTATTCTATCGGGCGCGTCAGGCAGGCGAAGACGATGAGCGATTTTCGAAGGACAGTGGAGCACTTTTGAAGATCCGTTCTGGGATGTGATGACACGACAAGGTCGTTTTATGAAAGCACGGATCGATTTTTTTTGGGGGCACGTGCTCGTCGCCGAGACGGCAAAGGAAGTGAACCTCGGTAAGCTCGCAGCCCAGTACCAGAATTACGCGCGGAAACAGGGATCAGATAATGTGGCGGCTGAAATCCAGCACATCGTTCAATATGTTCCCGCGTACCGGTCCCTTATTCAAGAGGGCGGTTCACACGTTGTGAGCGACATCGCCCGCCTCTTGCGCATTTGGGATCTCACGACATTCTACCCGCTAATATTTAGCGTATCAGTGCAAGACATAGCAGACGAAGAGAAGAGTTGGATCTTCAATTTGGTGAAGGCGTACATCATCCGGCGCGACCTCTGCGGCCTCACGTCCAAGAATTACAACAACGTCGTTCTTCGTTGCCTGCAGCGGCTGCACCAGGAGACTAGTGCCACGAATCTACTTTCGCTCTTCAGCGAAATGGACGGCGCGCCTTCGACTTTTCCATCCTGAGCAATATACCCATCCTTTTTCCCCATCGACTGGCACAACTCCAAGACTCCAGGCTTTGTGATACGTGCCAACGTACCCTCATATCGCCATTTCACTGCGTTCGTAACGCTATCATCGGTAGCAGCGCGTTTCTTCCCGCCGCTGAACGCAGGCGCAGGTGCGACGGTAGGCCAAAGCGGATTCCCATTCCGCATCGATCACGATGAGAAGTTCAACCAGACGACCTACGTCCAGTACCAGGTACCCGGCAAGCGCGGGCCTTACATCGGGTTCAACTGGCGCTTCGACAGCGGACTTAACGCAGCCTCTACTCCTTGCTACAACGTCACTGACCCCAACAGTAGTTGCGGGGGCGTACTGCTCAACGGCCAGCCTGCTATCGACCTGAGCGGCTTTACGGCAGACCAGGAGTATGAAGCAGGGCTCTCCTGCAATGGCGTGAAGGCCAGTCCGACCAATCCCCTGCCAGCACAATGCCTGGCTACGCAGCTAACCTCAAATTTGTTGTCGATTCCAGCTCCAGGAACAGAGAACGACGACCGCAATCCATCCCGCGTGAAGCAGCGCAGTCTGTTCGACGCCTCGGTCGGCGATGACAACCTGTTCGGCGGCGAGAGTTACAAATGGAGTCTGCGGCTGACTGGCGTCAACCTGGCGAACAAGACGGCTCTGTATAACTTCCTGTCTACCTTCAGCGGCACGCACTATGTGACGCCGCGGGCGCTGACGGCCGAAGTCGGCTTCCATTTCTGATCAGCGATACGAGAGTCAGCGAATGCTGGAGCGAGCACTGCGGCTGCGATGCTCGCTCCCGCCCGCCGGGGAGAAATGCGATGGCAAGCGGACTTTACCTGGGCAGAGGCAGTAAGCGGAGTGTTCAGCGCGTGCGCTGGAAAGCGCGCGAGATCGCCTCGGCGCTCCTGCTGCTAATCTTTCTTTCCTGCGTCACCGTCGCGGTGGGGATTTGGGTGGGAACGCACCACATGGATTAGCCAGCCGGTGGAGGGCCTCGATCTCAGCGGCCGTTCTAGCGCAGCTTCGGCTTGCGAAACGCGTACGCCACTGCCAATAACGGCGGGGCCAGCAGCACTCCCCAGAACGGAATGACGATCCCGAGCACCAGCGGCACCACGATGGATGCCCAGATAGGTACGCGGGAGGTTCGCCGCAGCAGCCACGGCTGCAATATCAATTGATCGATCACCACGATGATGGCGTAGAGGCCCAGCAGATAGGCGAGCCGCTCCAGATCGCGGCCAGTGAGGAGAATACTGAAGACCGGGCCGATCAGCGCGATCACACCGCCGACGTTGGGCACGAAGGCCATCAGTCCGGCGACCAGCGCCCATGCCGGCGCCAGTGGCACACGCAGAATCTCAAGACCGATCAGCCATAGCACCGCGACACACAGCGCCTCGATCGACACGGCGCGCCACCAGTTCGCAATCGCCATGCCAGCAGTGCGCAAATGCTGGGCCGCGCCGGGAGCCGTGCCAGTTGCAGCGACGGCCACTGGAGACACCTGCCCTTGCGCTGCTGACGCACCGGGCAACTCCGGTGGCAGCACCTCCCCGGCGGGAAAGAATGGCGCGGGTTTGCCGTCAGTCTCTGGATTCATTGGCCTGTTAGAGTCCTTGCCACGGAGAAAAGATGGACTGGCTTATGTCATTGCCGGCCGCTCGCTTTGCTAGGCTAGAGGTATGAAATTCGGCGTCCTCGTCTTTCCTGGCTCGAACTGTGATCACGACACGTACAACGTGATCGAGAGCATCGCTCACCAGCCGGTCACCATGCTGTGGCATGAGAGTGAAGACCTGGAGCAGGTAGACGCCATTCTTGTGCCTGGCGGCTTTGCCTATGGCGACTACCTGCGCACCGGCGCCATCGCGCACTTCGCACCCATCATGCAGCCGGTCAAGCGCTTCGCTGCGGTCGGCGGCCCGGTGCTGGGGATCTGCAACGGATTTCAGATCCTGTGCGAGGCGGGGCTGCTGCCGGGCGCACTGATGCGCAATGCCGGCCTGAAGTACATCTGCAAGCAGGTGCATCTGCGCGCGGAGACCGCCGACTCGCCGTTCACCCATGGGCTGCGGGAGGGGCAGGTACTGCAGATCCCCATCGGCCACATGGAGGGCAACTACTACTGTGACGCCGCCACGCTGGCCACACTGAACCGCGAGCGCCGCGTGGCCTTCCGCTATGCCACTGCGCGGGGGGAGATCACGGCCGAGGCCAACCCCAATGGCTCGCTCGAAAACATCGCCGGCATCCTGAACCAAGGCCGCAACGTGCTGGGCATGATGCCGCATCCGGACCGCTCCAGCGAAGCACTTCTTGGCTCGGCGGACGGCTTCCTCATCTTCCAGTCCCTGGTGTCTTCCCTGGGGGCGGCTACGCTGGCCGGCAAGTAGCCATGATCGACATCCACCACCACCTGCTGCCGGGCCTCGATGACGGTTCCCCCGATCTGCAGACCTCGCTGGGCATGGTGGCGATGGCGCTCGAAGACGGCATCACGCACATCGTCTGCACTCCGCACGCCAGCCATCACTTCCGCTTCGATCCGGAGCAGAATGCGGCACTGTTTGCGGAGCTGCAGGACCAGGTCCACGCTCGCTTCGGCGATGCTATGACGCTAGGCCTGGGCTGCGACTTTCACCTGATGTTTGACAACATCCAGGACGCGCAGCGCAACCCCACCCGCTACACCATCAACGGCCACGGCTACTTGCTGGTCGAGTTTCCCGATAGCGCCATCTCGCCTGCGACCGGTGAGACGCTCTATCAACTCTCCCTGTCTGGCATGACGCCCGTCATCACGCATCCGGAGCGGAACCTTATCCTGGGCCGCCAGCCGGAACGCATGGCCGAGTGGCTGAGCGCGGGAGCGCTGGTGCAGGTCACCGCCAACTCACTCACCGGCCGCTTTGGTCCGCAGGCACAGCGCACCGCGCAATGGCTGCTGGACCACCAATGGGTGCACTTCCTGGCGACAGACGCCCACAACCTGGCCTCTCGCCCGCCGCAGTTGCAGCCCGCCTTTGACCTGGTTGCGGAGCGATACGACCAGCCCACCGCCGAGCGGCTCTGCCAGACCAACCCGCGCGCAGCGTTCTACGGTGAGCCGCTGGGCCCCCAGCCCCCGCGGGCAGAGCCCAACACGGCGGTTCGCAGTGGGGAACCGCGCGGGGGAACGCTGTCCTCGCTCGGCTCTCGTATTCTGGCCCGCCTGTTCAAGCGCTGATCTTTAGCCTCAGCGCGAGCCTCAGCGCGGCCATTGCGGATCGCCTGGGCACCAGGTGAGCCAGCCACTCCCCATTGGAGGTATGGACGGGTATGCAGCGGTCTCATACTCTGACTCTGGTATCCGTGACAGTTACCTCCCTATGGCCTGCGCTGTTGGGCTAGCGGAAGCGGTTATGTCGGCGGCAGCGACTATGGAGGCATATACAGCCTCCAGGGCCTGGGAATGGACTTCTTCTTGATCACCTGCTCAATCTTGATCACCTGCTCTATGCAGACCGCGCTCCGCAGCACTCCCCCGGCGGGCCAACCATGAGCGATGTTCTGGCCACCGCACTGGCATTCGGGTTCACCATGCTGGTCTGCCTGCTGGCAGTGCATGCCATTCTCAGCCCATGGCTGCGAGTCCGTCGCCACCAGGTAGCAGGCATTCCCGCGTCTGCCCAGGCCGACTCTACGGGAGAGCCCGAAGGCACGCCGATACCGTCGTAGGCAACGCGCCGCCCTAAGCGCCGTCGCGACAGCATATGCGACGATGAAGTCAGCTCCATGCCGCCATCCCCTCAGTCGCTCCCCTTCGCCGCTGGACCTCCCTCTGCATCCGCGCCTGTTCTTACCGACCTGCTGGCCCACACCTTTGGCTTCTCTGCCTTCCGCGCCAACCAGGAGGCAGTGTGCGAGGCCGCGATTGCCGGGCGGGATGTGCTGCTGGTGATGCCGACCGGGGCCGGCAAGTCGCTTTGCTACCAGCTACCAGCCATCGCGCGGGGCGGAACGGCGCTGGTCATCAGCCCGCTGATTGCGTTGATGGACGACCAGGCGGCGAAGCTCACCGCCCGCGGGCTGCGCGTCGCACGCATTCACTCCGGGCTGGGCCGACAGGCGTCGCGCGAGGCCTGCATCGCGTATCTGAATGGCGAGCTGCAGTTCCTCTTCATCGCCCCGGAGCGGCTGCGCGTACCCGGCTTCGCCGCCATGCTGGGCAAGCGCAAGCCCTCGCTGATTGCGATTGACGAGGCACACTGCATCTCGCAATGGGGCCACGACTTCCGCCCGGACTACCGCATGCTGGGCCAGCACCTGCACCTGCTGCGGCCTGCACCGGTCCTGGCGCTGACCGCTACCGCGACGCCCATCGTGCAGAACGACATCCTGGTACAGCTTGCACTAGAAGATGCTGCGCGCTTTATCCATGGTTTCCGCCGTGAGAATCTCGCGATCGAAGTGGTGGAGGTCTCCAAGCCCTCGCGCACCGAACGCGCACTCGCCCTGCTGCGCGATGCCGGCCGCAGACCCGCCATCGTCTATGCGCCCACGCGCAAGGATGCCGAAGAGACGGCGCGCGTGCTGGCCGAGCACTTCCCTGCCGCGGCCTACCATGCCGGCCTGGACCCGGAGCATCGTGAGCGCGTGCAGCGCCACTTCCTGGGTGGGACGATTGACGTCGTCGTCGCTACCATTGCGTTCGGTATGGGCATCGACAAGGCAGATGTACGCACCGTGATCCACACCGCGCTGCCGGCAAGCCTGGAGGCGTATTACCAGGAGATCGGCCGTGCCGGACGCGATGGCCACGCCAGCCGCACAGTGCTGATGCACTCCTATGCTGACCGCCGCACCCACGAGTTCTTTCTGGAGCGCGACTATCCGCCGGTGGATGAGCTGGAGCGCATCTATCGCAAACTGTCAGCGCAGCCGATGCATCGCGATGACCTGCGCGATGCCATGCGCATGGACGCGGAGATATTTGAGAAGGCGCTGGAGAAGCTTTATATCCACGGCGCCGTGAACGTCACCTACGATGACCAGGTGACGCTGGGTCCGGATGCCACTGCGTGGCGGCGCACCTACCGTTCGCAGGCAGATCATCGCCGCTTACAGCTCGACCTGGTGACACGCTTTGCCGAGGGCCACAGCTGCCGCATGGCCGCGCTGGTCTCGCACTTTGGCGACACTGCCGACGGCCGCCGCCTGTGCGGCCATTGCGACTTCTGCGCGCCCGATCGCGCGATCGCGCAGAGCTTCCGCGGGCTTGGCGCGCAGGAGGAGCAGGCCGCGCGGGGCATTCTAAAGTCGCTGCGCAGCGGCCCCTCTCCCTCAACGGGCCGCCTCTACAAAGAACTCTATCCGCGCGAAGACATGCGCCGCAACGACTTCGAGGCCGTGCTGGGCGCGCTGGCAGCGGCGGGACTGGTGCGTATCGATGAGGCCAGCTTCGAAAAAGATGGCAAGCCGGTTACGTATCGCAAGGCGTCGCTCACGCGCGAGGGTGAGGACTTTTCCGAGGGCGCGCCACTCGAGCTTTCATTACGAGAAGCGGAGGAAGAAAAGGAGACGCCACGCAAACGCGCCAGGGCTGCGAAGGTTCGAGACAAGGCAGTGCCCGCGGCTGGACGAAGTGTCACTCCTCCGCGCGAGCCCCGCACTCCCGAAGCGCCGCTGTCGGCGGAAGCTTCGGCGTTGGAGGCGCGGCTGAAGGAATGGCGGCTGGCGGTCGCGAAGAAGGAAGGCAAGCCCGCCTTCTTCGTCTTCGGCGACAGCGTGCTGCGCGCCATCGCCCGTGCACAACCCACTACATTGAACGCGCTGGCCAGCATCAGCGGTGTGGGCACTGCCAAACTCGAACGCTTCGGCGCGGACGTCTGCCAGCTTTGTAGAGAAGGCTAAGCGAACACGCTTCACCGCATCAGGAAGGATGATCTAGCGGGCCGCACCCGCCTCGCGCGCCCCCGGCACCTCTACCAGCTTGCCCGTTGTCACATCGTAGACATAGCCATAGACCGGTATGGAGCGCGGCACCAGCGGATGGGTGCGGATGCGCGTCACGTCGTCTATCACTGCCTGCTGCTGATTCGGCACTGTCAACCACTCAATGAACTCGCCCGCGCGCGAGCCCGGCCCCTTGCCCACGTCCGTAAATCCCCCGGCAGTCAATTGTGCTGTCTCCAGGCTGCTGGCCAGCAAGCCACGCATTACCTCGTTGGTGAAGTACAGCATGCCGCAATTGGTGTGGTGGATCACGAAGAACTCCCGCGTGCCCAGCAATTTGTAACTGATCACCAGCGAGCGGATCGCATCGTCACTGGCGCGGCCACCTGCATTGCGAATGACGTGCGCGTCCCCCTCGGCCAGCCCCGCGTACTTTGCCGGATCCAGCCGCGCATCCATGCAGGTAAGGATGGCGAAGCCGCGTGCCGGGGGCAGCGCCAGCTTGCCGCGTTCGCCAAAGTTCTGGCTGTACTGCTCGTTCGCCTTCAATACCTCATCCACAATCCTGCTCATCGCATTCTCCTCGTATCTGGTGGGTCTCTTCGTTGCCGTGCTCCGCGCAGCCAATAAAAACGGCCCACAGGCAAAAACCGTGGGCCGTTTGAAGGTTCTGTGTCAGAAGCCTGGTCTACAGGATCGTCAAACAGTACCTCGCCCACGATTGCGGCAGCGGCAACAAGCGGGCAGGCAGCGTTGCATTGGCATGCATCGAATTTGCATGACTGGATGCTAAAGCAATTCTCCTGTAGGTGTAAACCGTCCAGCGGCTGCTCCGATGCCCGAAAGTCTCTTCTTGCTTCTCAGCGTCAGGAGAATTGCTTTAGCACGCGGATATACCATCTTCACTATGCACCTCTGTCGCCTCGCTCCGCCCCTCCTTGCACTGGCCGGCCTCGCCTGCCTTACCGTTCTCGGGCAGTCTTCGCCGGCATCGAATCCTGCGCACAAGTGGTCCATTGTTGTTCACGGCGGCGCGGGCGTGATCGAACGCAAGTCCATGACGCCGGAGGCGGAAGCTGCTTACCGTGCCGATATGAAGACTGCCATCCAGATGGGCGCTGCTGTGCTGGACAAGGGCGGTACGTCGCTCGATGCAGTGCAGACCACCATTCAATATCTGGAAGACAATCCTCTCTTCAATGCCGGCCGCGGCGCAGTGTTCACAGCAGAAGGAAAGAATGAGCTGGACTCCGCCATCATGGATGGTGCGACGCTGAATGCCGGCGCCGTCGCTGGGTTAACCCGCACCCGGCATCCCATCGCCGCCGCCCGCGCCGTGATGGAACAGTCTCCCTACGTAATGATGATCGGTCCCAGCGCGGATCGATTTGCCGCGAGTAAGGGACTGGAAGAGGTGCCGCCCAGCTTCTTCTTCACCGAGCAGCGGTGGCAGGGGCTGGTGAATCAGCTCAATGCGGAACACAAGCCGGTGCCGCAGCGGCCAGAGGGCGCGCCTGCTGCTCCAACGAAACCAGTCTCCATGATCGAGCCGCCGGACGCCCACAAGTATGGCACCGTTGGCGTGGTGGCGCTCGATCGCAGCGGCAACCTCGCTGCCGGCACATCGACCGGCGGACTGCAGGCCAAGTATCCGGGGCGCGTCGGTGACTCGCCCATCATTGGGGCGGGGACCTATGCGTCCAATCACTCGTGCGCCGTCTCCGGTACGGGCACGGGCGAGTACTTCATCCGGCTGACCATCGCGCGGGAGATATGCGCGCTGGTCGAAGACAAGCACATACCGCTGCAAGCTGCTGCCGATGAGGTGATCCACAAGCAGCTGGAGGGACTGCACGGCGACGGCGGCATCATCGCGCTGGCTTCGGATGGCCAGGCTGCGTGGAGCTTCAACACCTCCGGCATGTACCGTGCGCGGATGAGCGAGGGCGGTCAGCCCGTTGTCGCTGTATACAGCGACGAGAAATGAAGCTTTCGCACCGGTCACACCGCCTGGCCGGCAGCACTCCTCCTCGTCATGCCAACCGTAGCGAAGCCAACATCCTCGTCATCCCGACCGGAGCGTAGCGGAGTGGAGGGATCTGCTTTTTTCACCGACGTGAAGGCAAGCAAATCCCTCCGCTGCGCGGCTTCGCCGCTCCGGTCGGGATGACAGGCCTCCTTTCCCCCATCGCGACCCTGATCGCTTCCTTCACGGTCGGCGATACACCACGCCGTCCTTCACCACCAGCCGAACATCCTTCACGGCCTCGATGTGCTGTGTCGGGTCGCCTTCGACCGCGATCACATCCGCCAGCATGCCCGGCGCCAGCGCACCCAAGTCCTTGCTCATGCCCAGCACCGTGGCATCGGTGGTTGTGGCTGCAGTCAGCGCCTCAGCGGGCGTCATGCCGTCACGCACCATCCATGCCAGCTCGCGCCAGTTCTCGCCGTGCTTGGAGACACCGACATCACTGCCGCAGCCAATGGTCACGCCCGCCTTGCGCGCCAATGCAAAGGCATGTGCGGCAGTGATCATCTCCGCATTGGGTGCGCTGCCCGGTACCCAGTGCTGGAAGTAGATGCTGTAGGCCTCGACCGCAGTCAGCGTCGGCATGTAGGTGATGTGGTGCTCAGCCATCAGGCGGAAGGTGGCCGCAGTGCCGCCGTCGCCATGTTCGATGGTGTCCACTCCCGCCAGCGCGGCGCGCCGCATGCCTTCATCCGTCTGCGCGTGTACCGCAACTGGCCGTCCCGTATCGTGGGCCGCTGTCACCATGGCATTGAGTTCTGCCTGCGTGAATGTGGGCCGCGCCTCGCCACTGGGACCGGTTCTGTAGTCGGCGTAGATCTTGATCCAGTCTGCACCGCGCGCGGCCTGTTCGCGAACTGCGGCCACAGCTTCGGCTTCGCCGGTCACCTCCTGCGCTCCCTGCGGCAGTTCGATATCCGGGCGATAGCTGCGCACTGCCGGACCAGATGCACCCGTGGCCACAATGGCGCGTGTCACCACCCAGAGCCGCGGCCCTGGAACAACGCCCTCGTCGATGGCGCGCTTCAGCCCTACGTCGGCAAAGCCTGCGCCTTCCGTGCCCAGATCGCGCAAGGTAGTGAAGCCCGCCATCAGCGTCTCCCCGGCATGTCTGGTCGCCAGCACCGTGCGATAGGCGGGCGGCTCCTTCAGCACCTGGTCATCCCACAGGACCTCGTTGTAGGGGTGCAGCAGCAGGTGGGAGTGCAGATCCATCAAGCCCGGCAGCACCGTCATGCGGGGCAGCGCAATGCGCTCCGCGTCCGCGGGCACCTGCACATTCGCACGTGGGCCCACGGCTTCTATGCGCTTGCCGCGGATCAGCACCACCCATCCGGAATGAGCAGGCGCACCCGCCGTCCACACCTGCTCTGGCTCCAGCAGCAGTGCGCGCGAGGTAGCTGGGTTCTCGGCAGCCATGGCGATGGAGGAGAGCAGCAGCGAAACACCAAGACGAAGCAGGATCTTCATCCGGCGAGTGTAGCGTTCAGGATGCGCGCGGACAACAGAAAGGATTGAATCGATCTTTCTTCAGTTACGAATTATTGAGGTCGTCGCCGCCACCGTCGTCAAACGACGAATCATCCACGGACGCAGTGTCATAGGAGTCTGAGCTGTCATCGATGATGGGCAGATCGTTGTCTGCCTGCAGCTGCGTATCGTCGCCGCTCACGTTGACGTCGTCGGCCAGATCCTGCTGCGTGTTCAGGCTACTGTCGCCGTCGTGCGCAAATCGCTGAATATCCGCGCCGGCGTCACCACGGCTCTCCTGCCCCGGCGCGGCTGTGTCGTAGTAGTTGTTGATCACGGTCTCTTCAGGACGCCCGCCGAACTCGCCCATTCCGCCGCCAAAGCCTCCGCCGCCGAAGCCCGCTGCATGACCAAAGCCATGCATCAGCGACTCCACGCCCTCAAATACCAGTGCTCCCGCTGCCACGCCCGCGGCCGTAGTCGCGGCAGAGCGCAGAAAGCTAGACCCACCGCCCGGTGCCGCCTGCGGCGGCGCGTAGGCTTGCTGTGGGTAGCCTGCACCCTGCTGCGGATACTGCGGCACCTGCGCATACCCCTGTGGCGCCTGCTGCTGCGCATATGCTAGGGGTCGCTGCGCTTGCGGCTCCGGTTCTTTGTGTCCAAAGAGATTGCCGAGGAAGCTGGTGGCCTTGGCCGGCTGTTGCTGGGCCTGCTGCTGCAAAGCTTGAATCTGCGCTTTTGCCTGCTCCAGTGCGTAGTTCTGCACCAGCACCGTCTGCGCCAATATGTATCCAGCGTCGCGGCTGCGAGCGATCCATTGCTCCACCTGCTGCGCGGCGTCGGGATCTTTTTCTTCGAGGCGCGTCGCGTCGACGCGCGCCATCAGGTCTGCCAGCATCTTGCTCTCTTGCGGGGTCATGGTCTCTCACTCTCCGTGCATGGATGGGTGCAGGGTTTTCGCGGCCGTTGGCGTTCTTCAGAGCTTTGACGGCGCTGATGATTAGATGGCGCTGACACCTGGAGGTAAGCAGATTCCTGCGTTGCTGTCTTAGGCGACTGTCTGCATCGCGCGAATCTCTTCGCGGCGCACAGTCAGCTTTCCAATCAGCTCTGTCTTCACCGCATACCCGCGGCCGGGGATGGTTGGCACTTCAATCTCGCCCTTCGCCGAGACAGTCACCGCCGGCTCAATGATGTCCTCCGCCCAGTAGCGCGCGGACGCGGAGACATCTCCAGGCAAGGTGAATCCGGGCAGCGATGCCAATGCGATATTGTGCGCGCGGCCGATGCCGGTCTCCAGCATGCCGCCGCACCAGACGGGAATGCCTCGCTCCATGGCGACGTTGTGCACGGCGATTGCTTCCGAAAAGCCGCCCACGCGGCCATTCTTGATGTTGATGATGCGGCAGGACTCCATCTCGATCGAAGCCAGGGCATCGCGCCGGTTGCGAATCGACTCGTCAAGACAGATCGGCGTCTGCATGCGGCGCTGCAGCATGGAGTGATAGTAGAAGTCGTCCGCCCACAACGGTTGCTCGATCATCAGCAGGCCAAAGCGGTCGAAGTCCACCAGGTGCTCGAAGTCTGCCATGCGGTAGGCAGAGTTCGCATCCACGCTCAGCATGATGTAGGGCCAGCGCTCGCGCACTGCTTCCAGTACCTGCGTATCCCAGCCCTTCTGAATCTTGAGCTTGATGCGCTGGTATCCGGCCTGTACTTCGCGCTCCACCTTGCGCAGTTGTTCTTCCAATGTCGGCTGCATGCCAATGGAGACGCCGCAAGCGATGCGCTTCTGCGTGCCTCCCAGCAGCTCGTACAATGGCGCGTTTTCCAGCTGCGCTTCCAGGTCCCAGATCGCATTTTCGAGCGCTGCCTTGGCCATGCGATTGCCACGCACCCGCTTGAACAGCTTGGGGCAATCGCCGCCGTGCTCGACTTGGCTGGCAGCCAGCGCCGGTGCCAGCTCCTGCAACAGGACAACCCATGCAGTATCGATCGACTCGGCAGAGAAGTAGGGGTGCTCACCAGCAACACATTCACCCCAGCCCACCAGCCCTTCGGCATGCACCTCGGCCAGCAGTACACGGCGATCGGTCGTGGTGCCAAAACTGGTGACAAACTGTTCCAGCAATGGCATCCGGATCTCGCGCAATACGACGGCATCGATTCTCATAGGCTCTTTCCGTTCATTTGCTGGCTTCCATGTGAGGACCCTGAATCTGCATCTTCGAATCCTAGATGTGAGTATTCTAGACGTGGGTATTCAGGACACTGCCGTGCGCATCGTCCGGGGCAGACCATCTGCTCAGCTCAAACCAGCCACTGCCATCCGCATCCCGTGAGAATCCGGTGACGGCGAGGCCCCGGCTGAATGCTTCTATAAAATGCGCGTGGTTGGCTTGCTGCAGCTGCGTCGCCTGCGCAGCTCCCTCCACGGACTCTTTCCATTCCATCACCTGCCGGGGCAGAGAAATGCGCATCTCGACTTCGCTGTCAGGCTCACGATTCCCAGCGACTGCCGCAATCACGCGCCCGGAGTTCAGCCACCACTCGGCGTGAAGCCGGTCGGTAGGGCGCCCACCCTGAATCCGAGCAGAGGATACACCATAGAAGTCCTCGGTATAGGAGCGCACGATGGCACCCAGTTTTTCGATATTGAAAAAAGCATTCTTAACCTCTAGCGGATCGAAGGTCCATTCCATCAATTGGATGCCGTGCGACAGCGCCTCGGTCCGCTGGGCCAGCTTCAGCCGGCGACCTACCCCCTGATTACGAAACTCCGGCCGCACGGCCAGCATATGCGAGTGCAGAAAGGGTTGGCCATTCCGCACGCCAGGCAACGCCAGCGCGTACCCGGCCATGCTGCCATCCGCGGTAAACGCGCCGATCACCTGGCCACCGATGCGGTTCGCAACCACGAAGAGTTTGCGCGGGAGGACGTCCAGCGCGTCGTATCCCCAGGTCTCCATCTGCAGAGCGACGCAATCGTCCAACTCGGAAAAGCTATGGCAGGCGCGGATCTCCACCGTGCTTGCGACCGGTTTGGCGGGTGCGGCGATCATCGCGCGGACATGGCCTCGTGCTGCTTGGCCTGCGACCACAATGCCTCCAACTCTGCCGCACTGTGCTGCTCCAGCGGGCGCACGGTCGCCTGCTCCATCGCGCGGAAACGGGTGCGAAACTTCGCGCTGCTTCGTTTGAGCGCAAGCTCCGGGTCCACCTTGAGGTGGCGCGCCAGATTGACGACGGTGAACAGCAAATCACCCACCTCTGCTTCGATGGCGGCCGCGGGCGCTGCTGCTGCCACCTCCGCCTCGATCTCGCGGCATTCTTCGGCTACTTTGTCGAGCAGGCCTGCGCGGTCCGGCCAGTCAAAACCCACCTTCGCCGCCTTGCCACCCAGCTTGGTCGCTTCCAGCAGTGCAGGAAAGCCGCGCGGCACAGCATCCAGTAGTGAGGCATCGTCGAGTGGCTCCCGCTTCTCCGCACGTTTGATCGCCTCCCAGTTGGCGATCACGCCCGCAGCCTCGGTCGCCGTCGCGCCATCCACCTCGGCTCGATTGCCGGCCGCCGCACTCGCCTCGGCTCCAAACACATGCGGATGCCGCCGGATGAGCTTGCGATTCAGGTGCTCCAACACATCGGCGAGGGTGAAGTAGCCAGCTTCTGCACCCATCTGTGCGTAGAACAGTACTTGCAGCGTCAGGTCACCGAGTTCTTCTGCCAGGTCAGACCAATGCTCGCGATCGATTGCATCCAGCACTTCATAGGTCTCTTCGAGGGTGTATCTGCGGACGCTCGCGAACGTCTGCTCACGGTCCCAGGGGCACCCGCCGGGACCGCGCAGGCGCGCCATGATGGCCACGCTTTCGGCAAACAATCGCGTTGCATCCGGACCTGCGACGGCACTCTGCTCGTCCATGCCTCCACTGTAACCCGAGCCCGCCGCCCCGGCAGCCTGTGGATGTTCCCGGCGATCAGTCTTAAAAGAACGAGGGCTATACTGCGGGTTCTGAGCGGAGGAGCGCTCTCGCCTGCATGATGACGCTGGAGGTTGTCTTCGCTCTGCTGGCCGGCCTGGCCTTCGGCAGCTTCTGGAATGTCTGTATCAGCCGGCTGCCACGTCACCAGTCCGTGGTGCAGCCGCGCTCCCACTGCCCGCACTGCAGGACGCCCATCGCCGCGTATGACAACATTCCACTGCTCAGCTTTGTGCTGCTGCGCGGCCGCTGCCGTAGTTGCCGCCAGCCCATATCCTGGCGCTATCCGTTCATCGAAGCAGCCAGCGCGGCACTCACTGTGGCCAGCATCCTTTGCATCGGCCTGAATCTGGACGGGATGGCGGCGGCCCTGCTTTGCGGACTGCTAGTAGCCCTGGCCGCCAGCGACGCGGAGACGCTGCGGCTGCCGGACGCCCTTATCCTGACCACGCTTGGGCTGGGATTGCTCTACCGGGCGGCCCACGGCCTGCTGCGCGACTGGCCCCTGGGCGCCGGACACGCCTGGCACACCGCGGGTGCCCAGCTCTGGCGCGGCGCAGTGTCCGCCCTGGCCACCACTTTAGGGATGCTTGCCCTGCGCTGGGTCTACTGGCTGCTTCGCCGGCAGCAGGGCATGGGCCTGGGCGACGTGAAGCTGGCCGCCGCTCTCGCGGCATGGCTCGGCCTGCGGCAGATAGGAGTTGCCCTCTTCCTGGCCGCCGTCAGCGGCGCCTTCACCGGCGTGGCAATTGCTTCGCTTCGCCGCAGGCGCACACCGGCACCGCTGCATCAATATGCGGTTCCCTTCGGAACGTTTCTATGTCTGGCGGGAATTTACTGCGTCTTCTTCGGACAGGCCACCTTGCAGTGGTATCTGCACTTCTTTCCGTAAGGAGGAGCGCTTATGCGCGCGCCATGGTGGATCTGCGTTGGACTGTAGTGGATAGTCCAGCGCGGATAGCGCAGATCTGCCTCCGGTGGTGCCGCAGGTGGAGGACCTGATAGCGCCGCCACTGGTCGACACGCAGCGGGCCCAGCAGAAAGTGCCTGCCCACCCGTTCCATGCCAAACTGGCGTCGCGCCCGGTCCAGCGTTTTGTCCATCTGCTCGATGGCAATTTCCAGCCGCTTCACCAGTTCCAGGACACCGATTTTTCCTTCTGCGGCCAGTGGTACGGTCGGCTCGGGGGCAGGGATGCCGCCGGGCATATGCCCTGCGCTCAAAACCATCAGCTGCAGTGCCCACTCGGCGCGGGTGCGCTGCATGTTTCTTTCCAGGCGCCCCTTGGCCAGCCGGCTGTCCAACTCCATACGCGTCTCAGCCATGGATAGCGCCAGGTGCTCGACGATCTGGCTGGTCGACCAGCAATGGGAGACTCCTCGCGGATGAACATCCGCAGACGTCGCATCGAAATGGCTCAACTCTTCAGCTAAAGCATCGAATGCCGCTTTGAGCACCGCATGCATGAGCACGCCTTTCCGGGGGAGCAGTACAGCAGGACGATATCTGCTATAGAGCATGAAGAGCAACTACGAAAAAGCAGGGATTTGCTCAGAATGGTTCATCGTTCCGCAGCTCTGTGCCTTCTACCTAGCCAGCGCCTTGATCGATTTTTCGGCGAATTTAGCGTGTTCGCCATCCGGGGCTACCTGCAGATAGAGCTTGTAGTTCTCCATCGCCTCGTCCGTCTTGTGCAGCCCCTCGGCCGCGGCGGCGACTCCATAGATGGCCTCGACACTCGCCGGGTCCAGCCGCGCTGCCTCCTCAAATCGAGCGTAGGCGCCTTGGTAGTTATGCTGCGACAGATAGTAGCGGCCTACCCGCACATCCTGCTCTGCTCTTCCCTCCCCAGCCAGCGAGCCAGACTGAATATCCTTCGCATTCGGCTTGCCCAGCCGCCGCCGATGCTGCTGCGCGGGGATGTCGGGCGCAGCGTTGGGATCGCTGCCATCGGCGGCCGTGTTTGAGCTGCTGCTTCCCGAATTACTGCTGGAACTGTTGCTATCGGAGCTGCCGTTGCTGGAGCTTGAACTACCCGGGTTGCTGGAACTGCTCCCGGCGCCATCTGCGGCTGCAGGAGCGTCCGGGGTATCGGGCGCGGCAGATCTGGCTGCTGCGCCGCGAGAGACATCCTCCGGAAATGGATTGTCCGCGGCAGCATCGGGCTTGACGGCCTGGGGCTGCTGGTTGTCGGGAGCTTGCGCCGGCTTCGGCGTAATTCCTGGCGGCGGCGGTTTCACTGGTTTGCCAGCCTGAGTGTGGTCTTTGCTCCCGGCTGAGGCGGCTGGAGTCGTCTGCTGGGCAGCAGCGCATAGCGGCATTAGCAGCATGCATGCTGCGATCACGCTGGCGTAACGGACAGAAGTGTACTGGGGACGCAAAGCTGCCTCTGAGCCGCAGCCGGCGACCCCCCAACCTTTCCGCTTCTGCCGCAACCACACAAACATCCCTCTAGCCTATCGGACACACTCTTACTTTGATAGACGCGCGATCAGCGGCCAGGGGCTCTATACTCCTCGAAAGTTTTCACTCACGAGGGGATGACCTGATGGGCCTAATGATCCGCTCTTCCTCCATTCACGCCGCTGGTTGCTATACCACCACGCCGGTACGCAAGGGCACGCGCGTGGTGGAGTACACCGGGCCGCGCATCCGCAAGGCGCTGGCCGACAAGCTCTATGAGGAGTCGCCCATCACCTACCTGTTCGGCGTCGGCTCCCGGTCCACCGTGATCGATGGGCATGGCGCCGCCATGTTTCTGAACCACTCCTGTGACCCGAATTGCGAAACGGACGAGATCGATGACCGGGTCTGGATCATGGCCATCCGCGACATCGCCGCGGGCGAAGAGCTGACCTACGACTACAACCTGTATGACGGCGACGAGAGCGAGGCCATGTGCAACTGCGGCGCCCCGGCCTGCCGCAAGACCATGTACTGGCCAGAAGAAATCGCCCGCCGCGCACGCAAGCAGCGCCGCAAGACAAAGAAATGAAGGCCGAGGCGGAACAAGGGACGCTGGTGAGACTCCTCTTCATTTGCAGCAGAAATCGCGTCGCAGCCCCACAGCCGAGGCAGTCTTCTCGCGCTATCCCGGCATAGAAGCCCTCTCGGCGGGAACCCGTCCCGACGCCGAGACTCCAGTCGCCTCCGATCTGATCGATTGGGCTGAGGTGATCCTGGTGATGGAGGCTGCGCACCGCCAGCAGCTGAGCCGCAGGTTCCCAGAGCAATTGCGGGGCAAACGACTCGTCGTCCTGAGCATTTCGGATGACTACATCTTCATGGATTCGCAACTAATTACAGTGCTCAAAGCCAAGGTCCCCCCCCGCACCTGCGCATAGGCAGTGACTCGCCCGTGTCATGACGCCCATGTCGTGACGCCAATGTCATGAAATGGCCAGCCCTCAGCCTTGCGCGTGAGAAGTACGTCAGACCCGACACCGGGCTACAATCCTGACAAGGGCGCGATCCGCTGAGAATGGCTGGTCCGCCTCATCCCACTCATGGCCTACCAGGTACTCGCTCGCAAATACCGGCCCCAATACTTCCGCGACGTCATCGGGCAGGAGCACGTCACCCGCACCCTGCTGAATGCACTCGCCCAGGGGCGCATCGCCCACAGCTACATTTTCAGCGGCCATCGCGGCATCGGCAAAACCACCATTGCGCGCATTCTGGCCATGGCACTGAACTGCCAGTGCACTATCGGCTCGCCAGAGAATCCGAACCCGGAGCGCCCCACGGCGGAGCCCTGCGGCATCTGCGACGCCTGCAACGAGATTCGCTCCGGCTCCGCAGTCGATGTGATTGAGATCGATGCCGCCACCAATCGCGGCATTGACGAGATTCGTGAGCTGCGCGAAGCCGCCCGATACCGTCCGGCACGCGACCGCTACAAGATCTACATCTTGGACGAAGCGCACCAGATCACCGATGCCGCCTTCAATGCCCTGCTGAAAACGCTCGAAGAGCCGCCCGACCACGTCGTCTTCATGATGGCGACCACGCAGCCGGAGGACATTCCGCAGACCATCCGCTCACGCTCGCAGCATTACAGCTTTCACGCCGTCCGCTTTGACGACATCTTGGCGCAACTGCGGGCAATTGCCGGCCACGAGGCGCTGGACGCAGATGATGCTGCCCTCGCGCTGCTGGCCGAGGCTGGCGATGGGTCGATGCGTGACGCACTCTCCATCATGGACCAGGCCATCGCCAGTGCGCCGGTCGGCGACGGCGGCCGTCCGCGCCTGGAGGCAGCGCAGATTCGCGAGTTGATGGGTTCGGTGCCGAATACAGTGTTCGAACGGCTGCTGGAATCTGTCAGCGAGAACGATGCCGCCGCCGTGATGACGGAGATGGATGCGCTGTTGAACGCAGGCAACAGCCCGTCGCAACTGGCGCACCAGCTGGTGCGCTATCTGCGCAATGCGGTGATGGCGAAGCTGGGCGGCGAGGCGACCGATCTGCTGCAAATCTCTGCCGACGAGCGTGCCCGCGCCGCACGTACTGCGATGCTCTTCACGGAAGAAGACCTGACGCGCTTTCTTCAAGTGATGCTGCGCACCTTCGATGAGCTGAACTACCGGCAGGAACCGCGCTTCCATCTGGAGCTGGGTCTGTTGAAGCTGGTGCACATGCAGCGGCTGATCCCGCTGGAGCAGTTGATGAGCCAATTGCCCGCCGCTGCAGCCGTGGGTGGCTCACCACGCGTCGTTGCTTCAAGCACGGCAAGGCCAGCGGCCGCAGCCCAACCTTCCACGCGTCCACCAGCGGCAACACCGGGTCTTCACGCACCCACGCAATCGGCCGCGCCAGCGCAGCCAACCTTTTCGCCCTTCGAGTCCGATACGCGGCGCAAGTCTGGACCCTCCGGTTCCGGATCAACTGGCCCAGCTCCGTCCGCTGGATTTGCGCCGCTCAACGTGAGCCCCGTGCCGCAGCCGCAGATTGTGGCGCAGACCAAGGGCGGCGCCATCGCCTGGGTGGCCTCCGTACCGGAGACCGAAGCGGTCAAACCCGAGTTGCTGCAGCCTGAGCCAGCAGAACCGCAGATCGATGGGCACCTGAGCATAGAGGAAGAGCGTCTCTCCGCCGACCTCGAAGAAGAGATCGCCTCCGACAATGCGCCCCAGCCGCCGGTCGAAGCGCCGTTTGCAGCCGCAAGCCCATCACTGGTCAGCCAGGCGGAATCGAGCGCACAGGATACGGGCACTGCAGACACCGCCGCCCTGCGCGATGCTGTCACCGCAGCGCTCCATGACAAGGGGCATGAGACGGCTAGTGCGCTGCTGCGCGCGGGCGCATGGTCACTGGCGAATGGTGTGATCACCGTATCTGTTGCCGTGAAGAAAACCATGCTGTCGCTTGCCATGAGCCCGGAAGCCGAGCGAATCGCCCGCGCTACGCTGCAGGCTGCCAGCTCAGCCGCGAAGCTGTTGGTGGTTCCCAACGACGGGTCTGCGACTCTGGCCTCCGTCCCTGCCCCCGCGTCAGGCAGTATGCAATCGCAGGCGCTGGACAATCCGCTGGTCAAGCAGGCGCAGGAGCTGTTTCGCGCCGAGGTGCGCAGCGTGCTTGATCTGCGCGGAAAATAGATCTACTAGCAATCGCAAGATCCGTTACAGGGAGAAATCGTAAGTGAATCCAGAAGATCTCCAGAACATGCTGGGACAGGCTCAGCAGATGCAGGAACAGATGGAGCAGCGCCTGGCCGAGACCGTGGTTGAGGCGTCCTCCGGCGGTGGCGTCGTCACGGTGAAGATGAACGGCAAGAAGCAGGTGCTCGCGCTCAAGATCGACCCTTCTGCCGTCGCTGGCCTGGGGGCCAGTGCCGCCGACGTCGAGATGCTCGAAGACCTGATCATCGCTGCGCTGAACGAGGCCAGCCGCCGCGCCGATGAGAGCATGCAGTCGGGGCTGTCCGGCATGCTGGGCGGGCTCAACCTGCCGGGATTCTAGCGCGGCATGTCCCGCTATGCAGAGCCCATGGCGCGGCTCATCGAAGAGTTGCGCAAGCTCCCTGGCATTGGCGCCAAAAGCGCGCAACGGCTGGCCTTCCACATCCTGCGCTCCAGCGAAGCCGATGCCACTGCGCTGGCCGAGGCCGTGCATGAGCTGAAGGCGAAGCTGCGTCTCTGCTCCATCTGCAACAACGTCACGGATGTTGACCCATGCGTGTACTGCACCAGTCCGACACGCAATCAGCGGCAGGTGTGTGTGGTCGAGGAACCAACCAGTATCGCCACCATCGAACGCACGCGCAGCTACAACGGCGTCTATCACGTGCTGCACGGCACACTTTCGCCACTGCATGGTGTGGGTCCGGAACATCTGCGCACTCGCAGCCTGACCACACGCGCCGAGCGCGGCGAAATCGACGAGGCTATTCTCGCCACCAGCCCAACGCTGGAGGGCGAGGCCACCGCTTCCCTGCTCGCTGATCTGCTGAAGCCTTACACTTTGCGTGTCACGCGCATTGCGACCGGCGTGCCCGCAGGCAGCGACATCGAGTACACAGACGAGGTGACGATGACGCGCGCGCTGGAAGGGCGCCGCGAGGTGTACTAGGGCGTGTTAGCACTATCTGAGGGCTTCGACGATGAAGGCGAAAGCGAGGAAGCCGAGGAAGATGACATCGAGTTTCTCGAATCGGGAGAAGATGCGGCGGTAGCCTTTCATGCGGCGGAAGAGGCGTTCGATCTC
>JBBRLT010000032.1:0-34377 GCA_038231235.1 Terriglobales bacterium | reverse complement strand
GCTGGCTGAGGCACTGCGCAGCTATGCCGGTGCGTTGCCGCCCGGCGCGTGGCCTAACTGGGTGATGGGCAACCATGACCAGTCGCGCATCGCCACGCGGGTCGGCGTGGACCAGGCTCGTGTAGCAGCAATGTTGCTGCTGACCCTGCCCGGCACGCTGACCCTGTACTACGGCGAAGAGCTGGGCATGACCGATGTTCCAATACCGCTGGACGCAGTGCGGGACCCGGCGGAGAAGAACCAGCCGGGCATTAGCATGGGCCGCGACCCGGAGCGGACACCAATGCCGTGGGACAGCACGCCGCTTGCCGGCTTCACCGAAGGGATACCGTGGCTGCCGCTGGGGGATCATGCCCGGGTGAATGTCACTGCGCTGGAACATCAGCCCAACTCCATCCTGCACCTGTACCGGCATCTCATCGCTCTGCGCCGTGCCCACCCAGCGCTGATAACCGGCACACTGCAGGCCATCGTCGCAAAGGGAGATGTGCTTCGCTACGAATGCATCGACGGCGACGAGCGGTTGCTGACACTGCTGAATACTGGCAATGAGGAAGCCACGACGGCGTTGCCGGATCGCGGCACAATCCTTGCCTCCACCTGCTTGGAGCGCGAACATGATCCGGTACTGGGAGATGTGGAGCTACGGCCGGCGGAAGGTCTGCTGATCCGCATGGCGTGACGCTGCTCTCCAGAATGCAGGTCCTTCGCTTGCGCTCAGGATGACAGTCATTGGACTCGGGATGACAGCCATTGCACTACAGGATATTGACTGCCCGCGCCGCCAAGAGAGCGACTGTAGCGAGCGAGATGCAGGACTGCACCATCATCAACAGCTTGGCCCAGCGGGAGAGTATCGGCACATCCGTGGGGGAGAACGCAGTGCTGGTGTTGAATGCAAGGAATAGGTAGTCGACAAAGCCAGGCGACCATCCGCTGGCTGGCGAGTCCTGATCTGCAGGGTCGAGCGTCATCTGCGGAAAAAGAAAAGCTCCCTCGGCGTGATAAGCGCGCTTGTCCCGCGCATTCGGGCCGCCTGCGTCCAGCCGCCAGTACCACGACGCGAAGACCAGGATGTTGCTGAACCACAGCACAGCCGCGGATCGCAACAGCTCCGGCGGCGTTTCGCGGTGCGCGGGCAGGGCGGCAACCAGCAGGGCCAGCGACCAGATCACGTAAAGAGTCACCACTCCAGTGACGATATGCCCAAGCACCTGATTGAGCCGGTGCTGCTGCATGCGGCGCGCCATCACTGTGGGGATCGAGAGCACTCCGACGATGGTGAGCGGCAGCCACTGCGGTCCACGTGCCAGCGCATGTGGCAGGGCAACGCGCAGCCCCGCCACGGCAAACACTGCCAGCATGGCGGGCCAGCGCGCCTCCGGATTCAGCTGCGGCCGGGCAGAGGTGGTCATCGCTGCTCACCCGAGTGTGCAGGACGCCGCAACACTAGCGCACCACCGCGTCGTCCTGCTCGTCGTCACCGATGGGCATGCCAGGCGGCGCAGCAGGCGTGGGCGCTGGCGTGAACTTGTCCGGATCGCGTTCGAAGCTGGCGATGCGGGCGATGGCTGCCTGACGCACGGCGGCTGCGTCTGCTGGTGTGGCCGGCAGATGCTCAAGCCAGGCGCGCAGTGCGAGGGCCTGCTGGCGAGCAATGGCCCGCGTTTCCGCGGAGGCCTCCTGATTCGCTGCCAGAGCCAGCAAGTGCTCCAGTGTCGCCGCCTGGATCGCATACTGGATAGGAGCGGCCGCGCCGGTTGCACGCGGAGCCTTCCAGGTGGCGTGCAGGATCGCATCGATGACGTTGGCCAGGTTCAGAGTATGTTCGTCGCCCTCCATCTGCGCCAGCCGCGTGGCGCGCGTGGGCTCGAACAAAAGCGCCAGCGTCAGGCCCGCGGCGCTCTCTGCTGCATCGACTGCGTCAAAGGTCAGCCCGGTGCGGCTGGGAAAGGATTCGCGGGTTCGGTCATAGGCCGGTGCACGAGGCGGCAGCAGCTTCAGCAGATTCTCGGGAAGCGCCAGCGTCTCTGGAGAGAGCGTCGCGAGTACGGCTGCCAGCGCGCGCCGCTGCTCTGCTAGCGGGATCGGTGTCGTCACCGGCTGGCCATCGCCGCGCAGTGCGTAGCGATAGTTCAGGCCGCCAATCGATTTGGCTGCGGCCTCGGTCTGGTAGCGGTGCAGCAGATAGAGCGGCACCAGCGTGTCCTCCAGTTGCGACATGGGCGTGCCCTGCGGTATGGCTGCTTCGTCAAAGCGCGCCAGCGCCGCCTTGCGAATGGTGAGGATGCGATCAAGCTCAGCTACGGGGTCGCTCCCGTTGTCCCAAAGATGCGCGAAGGGATGCACACTGCCCAGCGGGCGCGCATCTTCATCGGTGAGGAAGTACAGCCCCTGCTGCTGCGCCTTATCGAGGATTGCATGCAACGCAGCCTGCTCCTCCGCTCCGGGTGCATACTGCGCATAACCATAGGTGATGGCGGTCTTGTCCCACGCGCCGATGCCGGGGGCGTAGGCATGCGACAGGTCGGGACGCCCGTTCGCGTCCAGGGAGACCGCGGGATGCGGGTAGTCCATCACGGAGGTTCCCGGCGCGATGGCGGACGCGGCGAAGTTATGCGCCAGCCCCAGGGTATGGCCCACCTCATGCGCTGCAAGTTGGCGGATGCGCGCCAGCACCATCTGCTGCAGCTCTGTTGACGGAGTCTTGCCATCATAGGGAGCGAGCAGTGCTTCGGCGATCAAGTATTCCTGCCGCGCCCGCAGTGAGCCGAGCGTGACCTGACCCTTGATGATCTCGCCCGTACGAGGGTCGGTGATGGAGTCGCCATAGGACCAGCCGCGGGTGGAGCGATGTACCCACTGGATCATGTTGTAGCGAATGTCCATTGCGTCCGCGCCCTCGGGCAGCACTTCGACACGGAAGGCGTTGTGGAAGCCGGCCGCTTCGAAGGCCTGGGCCCACCAGCTTGCTCCTTCCATCAGTGCCGTGCGAATGGGCTCCGGCGCACCGCGATCCACGTAGTAAACGATCGGCTCGACCGGCTCGCTCACTGCGGCTGCGGGATCTTTCTTGATCAGGCGATGGCGCGTGATGCGCCGCACATCCAGCGATTCGCCCAAGGGCGCTGAGTAGTCACGATACTGCGAGGCGAAGTAGCCCGCACGCGGATCGTAAGCGCGCGGCTGATAGCCCGGCCCCGGCAGCGCGATCAGCGACAGTTGCTGGCGCAGAGTCACCGCATGTGCATCTGGAGTGACCGTCGCAATCAGTGATTTGGCATCCACCTCGTCGGTGGCAAAGGTCAGCAGCGCAGTGATCTCGGTATTGCGCGGGAAGTCTTTCAGATCGTCGGCCAGTACCGTGCTGCGCTTCGGGTCCAGTTTGTAGCCACCCTGCTTGGCGGCCTTCAGCTGCTCAATGATGCTCAGGTCGTCCTCGATGGCATAACTGGTTACATCGATGAGTAGCGAGCCGCCCTCCTCGGCTTCGAGAGGGAACGCCGCGAGCACCGACTCCGCAAAGGACTGCCGCACGGCGAGCCGTTCTGCGGGGTTGCTGGCAGAGGAGCGATAGTCCTGGTTCGGTTCAATGAGCAGCAGGCGCGGCCCAGAACGCATGAAGTGTACGAGGTGCTTTGCGATAAGCTTGCCGCGGTCCAGGCCGATGTCGTTCGAGCCCAGGCCGTAGGGCAGCGAGCCGATCAGCAGAAAATCTTCATCGAGATGGCGGACGGTGAGGAAGAGCTTGCCCGTCTGCGCGTCGTAGTCCAGCGGGAACAGACCATCCTGGTGACGCATACCGGCAGTGCACTGTGCCATCGTCTTTGACTTGCAGAATGCCTCCTCACCACGCGCATGGAACGCGAAAGCAAAAATCGCAATAAGGAGCGCAGCAGGGAAGCGTCGAGCCAACATGGCTTCCAACATACAAGCACTATGCCTTTTTATGCGCGGCCTCCCACGCCTTGGCGTACTTCCAGCTCACATAGACGGAGTGGTAAAGGTGCAGCAGCAGGCCTTCACGGCCATCGAGGAAGCCCAGCCGCAGCCCGTAGTTGTAAAGGAACGTCGCGATCGGATTCAGCAGGACGCCATTAAGGAAGGCCGCCAGGCTGCTGCCCGTCCGCCCTCGTTCCGCAGCGATGCCTGCGCCCAGCGTGCTGTAACGCTGCATGTGATGCAGGTAACTGCTTAGCGTGGGATAGGCGAAGTGCAGCAGGTCGCCGGTCAGGGTTGCAGTGCTGCCAGCGAACACCAAAGTCTCATGCACCGGCGTCTCTTGAAACGTACCCAGGCCGCGGGGGAAGAGGCGCAGCTTGGCATCTGGGTAGTAGCCGCCATGCTGCATCCAGCGCCCCAGGAAGAGATTGCGGCGTGGCAGTGCGTACGCGGTATGGGCGGGCGACCCGGCGATGACCTGCAGGATGGAGGCAGCCAATTCGGGCGAGACGACCTCGTCCGCATCCAGCGACAGTAACCAGCCGGTCTTGCACAGACTGAGCGCGTAGTTCTTTTGCGCCGCAAAGCCGCGCCATGACTCTTCTAGGAAGCGCGCGCCGTAGCTCTCCGCAATGGCGCGAGTGGCATCCGTCGACCCAGAGTCGACTACGACGATCTCATCTGCCCAGCGCACGCTCTCGAGCGTTCGCGCCAGGTTGGCTGCTTCGTTCAGCGTGATGATGGCTATGGAGAGCGTGCTGCGGGCGGGTGTTAATGACTCCGCCAGCGTCGATCCAGCATCCATCGGCATGCGTGCGGCGCGCTAGCGAAGCGACACGACAGATGCGGCGCCCAGATGCTGATTGATGGCGCGCTCGATCACCTGGGTGAGTGTCTCGCCGGTTTTGGGCAGAATGAAGGCTGCTTTATCTTCCGACCAGTCCAGCTTGAAGGAGGTGGAGAGGGCAGAGATCCAGATCTGCCGCACTGGCGTGTTGGGTGTGATCACGAACTTACCTGGCGGTTCATCGAAGGAGATGTTCAGCACGCCATTCTGCTCTTCTTCCTCAAAGCCGCCGTCTTCCTCAGCCTGAATCAGACTGCGCTTCAGCGTGTCGAGTGCGGCGTCCGCATGGCGGCGAAAGGTGGCTTCATCGAGCATATGGGTAGTGTAGCCTGCCGCTCGAAGCAGTTTTCCTGCAGGTGTACACGGTGGCCGGCGGTTCTTCCTTTAATGGAAGGCACGCCAAGTTCCGCTCCGCTGTGTACAGCATCAGGAGAAGTGCTTCAGTTGACGCGCTGCAATCGTGCGATCAGCTTCTCTGCCAGGCTCTCTCCACTTTCAGACCACAGCAGCCGGCTGGAGACGCTCAGGTTGGTCTGCACCGTTTGCGTGAAGTCGATCAGCTTTTGCACGTTCTGCTGCACGCGTGCAGCGGTCTCCGGGTCCAGATCGAGCTCCTCCTGTAGAAAGGGCGAATCCGTACCCAGGTCGACGCGAATGTGGCCGTTCTGCTCATAGCTGCCTTCATCAAAAGTAGGGCCAAAACCGATCACGCGGAGGGTCCGTGGCTCTTGGCGCCAGATGGTATCGAGCCCGGGAGCAATCTCCGGCACCCACAACTCCCACCTGGTCTCAAATTCGTAGGCGAAGTCATCGTGCAGGATGTTGAGCGCCTCGGCCACAGCCATCTCCGGCTGTGCCGCCTCACTCTCGTCTTCGTCATATTTTCCGCCCAGCTCGCCGCCCAGCTCCCCGCCCAGGTCGTAGACGCGCTGATAGACCGGCGACTCGTTCCAGGAGATGGGGTAGACGGCGGCCGCAGTCACCAGGGAGGCGCCCCCGGTGATGGAGAGTTGGCGCAGCACGCCGACCAGGGCCGAGGCCAGATTTGCCAGGCGGAAGTTGGGAAACCACAAACTTAGGTAGAGTTGATCTGCCACCCTTAAATTGTAGTCTGGCGGCGCAGCTGAAGTCTGGGGCCGCGAGGGGCCACGGCGATTGCCTATGCGGATCACCATTGAGAGGTTGCGCAGCTGGGTGCTGGTGCTGGCCGGCGTCCTGATTGCGGTCATCCTCGGCGTCTTCGGCTACACCCGCTACAAGCTCAGCCACATTGGCCGCGACCTGCCGCGAAAGCTGGGCGTGAACATCCAGCAGGATGCCAATGGCTTCACCTTCTCCAAGTCGCAGGGCGGCCATACCCTGTTCACTCTGCACGCCTCGCGCCTGATCCAGTACAAGAGCGGGGGCCACGCCACCCTGCACGACGTCAGCATCACGCTGTACGGCAGTGACAATTCTCGCAGCGACCATGTCTACGGCAAGGAGTTTGACTACGACCAGCAGGCGCAGACTGCGCACGCAGTCGGCATGGTGCAGATCGATGTGCAGGCCCCGTCGAATGCCCGCGGCACCACGCCGCAGGACCGCACCGTGCACGTCAAGACCAGCGGCCTGGTCTTCAGCCAGAAGACAGGCGAGGCCAGCACCGATGCGCCGGTGGAGTTTTCCGTGGCGGATGCGAAGGGAACAGCGACCGGCGCTGCTTACGACTCCACGGCCGGCGTGCTGGTGCTGAAGCGGGCCGTGCAGTTCACCGCGGCACTCTCCAAGGGTCCGATGACGTTGACGGCAGATCATGCAGAGTTCAACCGCACAACGCATCAACTGGCAATGTTGAAGGATGACCTGCGTTACGCTGGCGACCACAGCACCTCGGAGCAGGTCCTGGTACGCTTTCGTGAAGACGGAACCGTCGCCAAAATTGACGCCAGTGGCCATGTGAACCTGATCGATGGCGCGGGGCGCCAGATGCATTCCTCGACTGCAGAGGTTCTGATGGATGCCCACGGAGCTACGCAGCAGGCGACCATGGATGGTGGGCTGCTGTTCTCTGCCAATGAAGGTCCCCACTCCCTGCATGGAAATGCGAACTCCGGCATTCTGCAACTGGGACCAGACGGCTCGCTGAAGCAGGTGGAGATGCGCAGCGCAGTTACGGTCGTTGACCAGGAGATCGGTCCGGCAAACGATCCCAACGGCTCCATCACGCGAGAGGTGAAGGGATCGGCAGTCACGATCCACTTCACGCCTACGGCTGCTGGGCGTGCAGAGGCGGAGAAGTTGACTGCCAGTGGTGGCGCGGTGCTGACCGAGCACACCATCTACTCCAACTCCGCGCCGCAGAATACGGTGATGAAGGGCGAGCGCATTGAGGCAACGTTGCGCGAGGGCCGCATGCTCGACAAACTGCACGCAGAGGGGGAGACGTCGCTGACCAACACCAACCCCAGCGGCGTGAGCCAGACCAGCACCGGGGATACGCTGGACATCGCGTTCGCGCAGGAGAGCCAGGCAGCGGCGAAGAAGAAGCCGGGCAGCAAGTCCAACGGCAGGCCCGCCAGCAAGCCGGACGCCATGCCGCCCAGCCTGGTGGAGCGGGCCGTGCAGCGCGGCCACGTCTTCATCGTGCAGACCAAGCCGGCGGCCGACGAGAAGACGCCGCCCTGGCGCAGCCAGGCGACCGCGGATGTGGCAACCCTGGACGGCCCGCGGCAGATCATCCACCTTGAGGGCTCTCCGCGCCTGAGCGATCAGGAAGCGGAGATGACAGCCCAGAGCATCGACTTCTACCGGCTGAGCGGCGCGGTAACGGCGGATCACGATGTGAAGGTGAGCTTTCGCCAGGGCGCAACCGCCGAGTCCCCCGTACATGCCGCGGCAGCAAAGATCTTCTTCGATCATGAGCGGGACGAGGCGATCCTGACTGGTGGCAGCCAGGATGCACGGCTATGGCAGGGAGCCAACTCCATTGCGGCCCCAGTCATCGTGCTGGACCGGCATATTCAGGTGTTGACGGCGCATGGCAGTGGGACAGCGGGTGAGACGCAGGGCCGGGTGCACGGCGTCTTTGCCGATCCTGGGTCCCGCAGCACAGGTACAGACGCAATCGTCCGGGTGGAGGCGGCGACCCTGACCTACTCCGCGGCAGAACATAAAGGCACATTGCGGGGCAATGTCGTCGCGCAGCAGAGCAGCGGACGTCTCAGCGCGCAGACGGCCGTGCTCTACATGACTGGGGACCGGCCGGGCAGTGGGCCTGCGTCGCGTGTTCCCAACCCGCGCGGCTCGCTCGACCGGATGACCGCCGAGGGCGCCGTCGAGGTGAACCAGGAGGGTCGCAGGGGAGTTGGCGACCGGCTGGTGTACACCGCATCCGATGGACGCTTCGTTCTTTCGGGACGGGGCGCAGAGCCGGCGCGCATGATGGATGCTCATCGCGGTACAGTTACTGGAGCGTCTTTGATTTTCAGCAATCGCGGTGATAGCGTCGAGGTGGATGGCGGAACGAATCGCGCAGTGACAGACACGCAAATCCTCAAGTAAGAAACAGTCTCTCCTCAAGGACGAGGCACGTTGCAGAAGCTTCATACCGACGAGATCACGAAGTCCTACAAGGGACGCCAGGTAGTGCGCGGCGTTCACCTGGAGATTACCCAGGGCGAGGTAGTCGGCCTGCTGGGACCGAATGGCGCCGGCAAAACCACCAGCTTCTACATCATCGTCGGATTGATTGCGCCCGATGCTGGCCGCGTCATGGTGGACGATCGGGACATCACGCGCGTGCCCATGTACCTGCGCGCGCGGCAGTTTGGCATCAGCTATCTGCCGCAGGAGCCTTCGGTCTTTCGCAAGCTGACGGTGGAAGAGAACATCCTCGCCGTGCTGGAAGCGCAGTCCATCTCCTGGGAGATGCGGCGCGCCCGCACCGAGAAGCTGATCGATCAGCTGAACCTGGGTCATATACGGAAGACGCGCGGCTATGCGCTGTCCGGCGGCGAGCGGCGACGGGTGGAGATTGCTCGCTGCCTCTGCATTCAGCCTTCGTTCATCCTGCTGGATGAGCCCTTCTCCGGTATCGATCCCATCGCTGTACTCGACCTGCAGGAGATCATCTTTGACCTGAAGGCCAGCGGTATCGGCGTGCTGATTACCGACCACAATGTGCGCGAGACGCTCTCGGTCACTGACCGGGCGTACATTATCAACGAGGGCAAGATATTCCGCGATGGGACCCCAGAAGAATTGGGGCGCGATCCGGAGGTACGACGTGTGTACCTGGGCGAGGGATTCTCGCTGAATTAGTGCCTTTCTGCGTTACGTATGTCGCGGCCACCTGCGCCGAAGCTGCCCTGCAAAGCTCTCGCCGGGGACTAAATAAGTTACGGTTCCACCGGATAGGAGGGTCGTCATCGGCTTAGTCCAAGTATGGGTTCGCAATCTACGTAAGTTGAGGAAGCAATAATATGGGAAAGCAAATATTGCTGCATTGTCTTCCAGAAGACATGCTGGTCATTTACCAACATCTGCGATTGAACTTTCCGGTTAGCTTTACTTTGCGCTCAGATGGCCATCCTGATACAGTTCCGATCGATGATCCATCGCAAGAGACAGATGATTTAATAATGTGGCGTCCAGATATTCTGCCATTTTTTAGACGCTACAAAGTAGAGCGTCCAAATGGTAAGTCCTACTTTCGGGTTGACGAAGAGTTACCGGTTCTGGAGATTGTTCCATCTCATCTCATCGTGTGGAATGGAATAAAATCGCTTCAGCAAGGTTGTATATATGGCTTAATGGGAAGTCGCGACAATGAGCCATACGTAAAATGGTATGAGTCATTGACCAGGTGGATTCGCAAAAACTTTGCCAAAAACCCTTTGAGCCAACTGGGTGGTTATGTTGGGCCTGCCGCCTTTGAATGGTTTAGAGCCGGAGGCGTATTGTTGCCAATCGTACTCCCAGTCACAGCCACTCCAGAATGGATGGAGTTTGTTAATAGGCAGCATTCACAATAAACCCCGGTGTAGAAGTTATGGCAACGAGATGACACTCCGTGGCTTTCCAGGTCAAACGGACAGCTGTACACAGCACTGAAGCTGGGGATTTACAACGACAAGTATTCTGTCAGCCCGCGGCAGTGGTACACCGGGGAGGTGATCACCGATCAGGCAAATGCCACGGTGTGGCAGTCCTCCGCGGCCCGTAACAACACGGGACCATCTCTACCACAACGGATAAAGCAGCGGGCAATTGGTCCTATACCTATGATCCGCTGAACCGGCTGCTCATGGCGGCTGGTCCGAACGGTCGAAAGGCTGGTCGTCGCGCCGATGCTGTTGGAACAAATCCGGAAACCGGAAAACCAAAGATCGTCCAGGTCTATCGGCCTACACCATCAGGGGGCATTCCAAAACGCGAATAGGGAGCGGCTCAGGATATTCAGGGCGAAACGGGTGTCGCCGACGATGGTTCCGGTGCGGCCGCTGCCTCAACCTGACAGCGGCAATAGCGGACGAACGATTCCATGTGGCGGCCCTCCGGGTCGCAATTAGAATCCACTGAATGCCCCTGTCGTGTGATTACGAGTGGGCGGCTGTCTGGCGACGAATCAGTGCATCCTTTTGCCCCGCGCTGTAAGCTTGGGGCGGATTCCAAAGATGACTTTCGTACCAGGTCGAAGGTGGCCATGTCCTTTCTCCAACCCAAGCTGAGCCTCAAGGTGGCTCAACGTCAGATCCTGACTCCAGGACTGATGCAGATGGTCAGCGTGCTGGCGCTGAACAAGCTTGAGTTGAAGGAGATGATCCAGTCGGAGATGGTCGAGAATCCGGTCCTCGAAGAGATAGAGGAGACGGTTCCCCTGCTCGACGATGTGCAGGGCCGCGAAGCCGAGCGAGAGCGTCCAGCAGAAGAACTGGTCGCCGCGGCAGAGGCTCCGAAGGAAGACCACGACCCGTTCGCGGAGATTGATTTCGGCTCCTACTTTCAGGACTATCTCGACCCCGGCTATCGCACTACCAATAACTTCGAAGAGAACGACAAACCATCGTTTGAGAACTTCCTCTCGCAGCCGGACACGCTGACGGATCACCTGGCATGGCAGCTGGGCTCGCGTACGTTGTCCCTGTCCCTGCGGGAGGCAGCAGAGTATATCGTTGGCAATCTGAATGAGGATGGCTACCTGCCCGCCACCAACGAAGAGCTGCTGGCAGGCTTTGTGGCCGAGTCCACAGACCCCCCGGCACGCGAGGCGGCCAAGGCGTTGCTGGACGAGGCACTGCAGGTCGTCCGCCTGCTGGACCCGTGCGGCATCGCCACACGCGATCTGCGGGAGTGCCTGCTGGCGCAGATTCAGCATCAGGAGCGTGAGTTCGACCTGATATTCGGCGATCTGGACGATGAGATCGAAGAGCCGCTCGACATCGCGGCGCGCCGGACGGTCTTCCATAGTGCCGCGCACATCATCGAGCATTGCCTCGGACTGCTGCAGAAGCGCGATCTTACCGCGCTCTCCCGCGCGCTCGGCAAGCCGCAGGATCATGTCCAGCAGGCCGTGGATCTCATCCGCTCGCTCGATCCACGCCCCGGCCAGCGTTTCAACCGCAGCGAGGCCCGGCTGATTGAGCCGGACGTGGTGTTTGTAAAGCGCGGCGATGCCTGGGTGATCGTGATGAACGAGGAAGACATGCCCACGCTGCGGCTGAACCAGGGCTACCGCAAGCTGCTGGTGCAGAGCGGTACCGAGCGCGAGGTAAAGGAGTATGTGAAGGAGCGGTACCGCTCTGCGCTGCAGCTGATCCGGAATATCGAGCAGCGCAAGAGCACCATCCTGCGCACCTGCGAGGCGATTGTGGGGCGACAGCCGGAATTTCTGGAGCACGGCGTGGATGCGCTGCGTCCCATGATGATCAAGGATGTTGCTGAAGAGATCGGCGTGCATCCGTCCACTGTGAGCCGCGCCGTCTCGAACAAGTATGTGCATACGCCGCAGGGCGTCTTTGAGTTGCGCTATTTCTTCTCTGAGGCCGCAGGAGGTCCGGAGGGCGCGGGCACGCCGCTGATGCTGCTCAAGCGCAAGGTCAAGAAGCTGATTGACGACGAGGACCCGAAGAAGCCTTTGACGGACGACTACATCGCCAGCGTGCTGCAATCCCAGGGCATTCAAGTGACGCGGCGCACCGTGGCCAAGTACCGCGAGGATATGCGGATTCCCAGCACCCACCAGCGCCGGGTGCGGCTGTGAAACATGCACTCCGATTCTTGGTGTAGCATAGTCTCCTTCGCACAAGGAAGTGCATCTTCTTCAGTAGGAGGTTCGCTTATGCAGGTGGAGTACACCGGAAGACAGATCGCGATCACCCCGTCACTGCGCCGTATGGCAGAGGAAGGTTTGGACCGGGTGGGCAGGCTGGTAGGGAACAGCTGCAGCGCGCACGTCGTTCTGACCGAGGAGAAGTACCGGCACACGGCCGAAGTCACCGTGCAAAGCAAGTATCAGACCATCGTGGGTCTGTGTGAATCCCCGGTGATGGAGACAGCGCTGCGGGATGCGCTGGCCAAGGCAGAGACGCAGGCGATTCGCCACAAGGATAAGTTTCGCGCCCGCACCCGTGAGCCCAAGGATGGCAAGAGCGCGGCTGAGCCGCAGCTTTCGCGTCCGCGCAATAACCTGATGTCCGTAGCCGCGCTGCCGGATGTCGCAGAACCCATTCTTCCAGCGGCCAAGACGCCTGTTCCGAAGATAGTCGCCGCGAAGAATACCAACGGCAATGGTCGCAAGGCTGCGGTGGTGAAGGTGCATAGCCCTGCGGACGGCAGGGAGATCCCCGAACCTCACGTGGTGCACTGCACAGACTGCATGGCCGAGCGTCCCATGAGCCTGGAAGAAGCAGTGAAAGAGTCCGAGTCGCGTGACAAGGATGTCTTCGTCTTCCGCAATACCGCAGGCGCCATGCATGTGCTGCATCGTCGCCGCGATGGGGTGATGGAGTTGATCGCTCTGCCCTGTTGATCTGAACGAAACAACGATCGCGATTCGACAGCCGGGCGCTCCTTCAGGGAGCGCCCGTTCCGCATTTAGCCCCGCATTTAGCCCTTGGATCCTGTGAATTCTGCAACGCGGCCCGGAAAAAGTACTGCGGGGATATCGAATCGAAGGTCAATTCGTCATGGAAATGCACTAGCATTGTGGCCATGCCGAGTAAAGCCGCTACCCCGGCCAGCCAGCGTTCCGCCCAGAAGTCTCTGCCGCGCAAGACGAAAAAGGGCATTGCCGTAATCCCGGCGGAGGGATCGGCCCGCGAGCTGGTCATCATCACCGGACTGTCTGGTTCGGGCAAGGCATCCGCGCTGAAGGCATTCGAAGACCTGGGCTACTACTCGGTCGACAATCTGCCACTGGACCTGTTGCCCGCCTTCGCCGACCTGGTGCGCCAGTCGGCAGAGATTGAGCGCGCTGCCCTGGTGGTGGATGTGCGTGAGGGGCAGCGGCTGGACCAGTTTCCCAAGATGCTCTGCGAGCTGCGCAAGGTGCTGCCTACCCAGGTCTTCTATCTCGAAGCGTCCGATGCCGTGCTGCTGCGCCGCTTCTCCGAGACGCGGCGACCACATCCGCTGGGTAAGACCAAGACCGTGGTGAAGGCGATCCATGCCGAGCGGCAGCTGCTCGATCCCATTCGCAACGTTGCGGATGAGACCGTCGATACTTCACGACACAATGTCCATGAGCTGCGCGCCTTCATCCTGAGCAAGTTCGAGCGCGGCGGCGAGACGGCTGCGAAGAACCTGATGATCTCCGCCAATAGCTTTGGCTACAAGAACGGCGTGCCGCTGGAGGCCGATCTGGTCTTCGATGTACGCTTCCTGCCCAATCCGCACTTCATTCCGGAGTTTCGCAACCTTACTGGCAAACATCCCAAGGTCGCCAAGTACGTGCGGCAATTTCCGCAGACCGCGGAGTTTCTGGATAAGACGACGGAGATGCTTCTCTTCCTGTTGCCGCACTACATCCAGGAGGGCAAGAGCTACCTGACAGTCGCTTTTGGCTGCACCGGCGGCCAGCATCGCTCAGTGATGATCGCCGAAGAGATTCACAAGCGCCTGGCCAAGGCTGGCTACCGCGTGAAGAGCATGCATCGCGACATGCCGCACTGACCAGCCACACTGACCAGCCGCCTGGCGCTCGATAGCCCACGCGCAGAGTGGCTACAATAGGCGCATGTTACCGATTCAACCGCGGCTTGCCCGGCGCCTGACTACACAGCAAAGCCCCGCGCAGGAGCGCATCTGGTGAGTGGAGTGCGGCGCATCGGCCGGTTGTTGCTCTACCTGCGCCGCTACGCCTTGCCTGCGCTGGCTTCCGTGGTGCTGCTGGCCGCCGTGGGACTGCTGGACGCCTTTCGTCTGCTGCTGGTGGGACCCATCTTCGACAAGGTGCTGAACCCGCATGCGCCGGATCGCGCACTGCCCCTGCTGGGCTCGCGCTTCCATCTCACCCTGCAACAGTTGGTGCCCTCGCACCTGCACAATGCCTGGACCATCGTCGCCTTCGCCCTGGTCATCTCAACCGTACTGAAGGCAATCTGTGATTTTGCCGGCACCTATCTGGTGAGTTATTCCGGCTTTGGCATGATCATGGACATGCGCGAGGATCTGTATCAGGCGATCCTGCGGCGCTCCATGCAGTTCTTCCAGAAGCATGCTACCGGCACCATCCTCTCCATGCTGATCAACGATGTGGAGCGGGTGCAGTCGGCCATGTCATCGGTGCTGTCGGAGTTTCTGCAGCAGTTCTTCACCTTGATCTTCACCGCGTGTGTGGTGATCGTGCTGGGCGGCAAGCTGGCATGGGTGCTGTTGATCTTTGTGCCAGTCGTCATCAGCTCGGCGCGCCGTGTGGGCCGCAGCGTGCGCCACACCACGCAGCATGGGCAGGACCGGCTCGCGGAGATCCAGAACATCCTGCACGAGACCATCACCGGCAACCGCATCGTGAAGGCCTTCAGCATGGAGCGGTGGGAGATGACGCGCTTCAAGGAGGCGGCTCGCCGATTATTCCGCGCCAACCTGCGCTCGGTGCGCGCGCAGGCCATCAGCTCGCCGCTGATGGACGTCATCGGCTCGGTGGCCATTGCGCTGCTGTTGTTCGTGGGGCGGAATGAGATTCGCACTGGCGCACTAACCACCGGCACCTTCTTCGCCTTCATCGTCGCGGTCTTCAAGCTCTACGATCCAGTGCGCAAGTTCGCACTGTTCTACAACAACTTTCAGCAAGCGTTAGGCGCCTCAGGCAACATCTTTCACTTCATGGACGAGCAGGACACCATCAAGGACCGTTCGCACGCGCACACGCTAAAGGCCTTCAGGAATGAGATTCGCTTCGAAGGTGTGCGCTTCTGCTATCCATCCGAAGAGGGCGACAAGGAAGTTCTGTCCGGCATCGACCTGACGGTACCGCGCGGCGAGGTCGTTGCGTTCGTCGGTCCCAGCGGCGCAGGCAAGTCGACACTGGTGAACCTGATCCCGCGCTTCTTTGACGTTACCGGCGGCCGCCTGCTGGTGGACGGCCACGATGTACGCGAGGTGAAAACAGAATCCCTCCGCCGGCTGATTGGCAACGTGACCCAGGAGACGATCCTGTTCAACGACACGGTGCGCAACAACATCGCCTATGGGCAGCCGGATGTGCCGCTGGGGCGCGTGAAAGATGCAGCGCGTGCAGCGTTGGCGCATGACTTCATCACTGCCCTGCCGGATGGCTACGACACTGTGATCGGCGAGAAGGGCTTTCGTCTCTCTGGCGGAGAGCGGCAACGGCTGGCCATCGCGCGCGCTCTCTTGAAGAATGCTCCGGTACTGATTCTGGATGAGGCTACCTCCTCGCTCGACACAGAGAGCGAGTCGCTGGTGCAGGCGGCACTGTCCAACCTGATGCAGGGTCGCACCGTATTTGTAATCGCGCATCGGCTCAGCACGGTGCGGCGCGCCAATCGCATTGCAGTCGTGGAGTCGGGTCAGATTACCGCGATTGGCCCGCATGAGGAGCTGCTGCATACCTCGCCGATGTACCAGCGGCTCTATCAACTTCAGTTTGCTGCCGATGACGAAGCAGTGCTGGCCGGGGAGGCCAAGCCATGACCCGGCCCGCAGCCGCACTGCCCATCTACAGCATGACGGGCTTCGCGCGGCATCGTGGCCATGTCAACGACGCGCTGGGCTGGACGCTGGCATTGAAGGCGGTCAACCACCGCTTCCTCGATCTGCATCTGCGCATGCCGGCGGGCTCTGAGGCACTGGAGATGCAGCTGCGCCGCATGCTGAAGGCCGCCGTGCTGCGTGGTCACCTGGAAGTGACGCTTACCATCGAGCGCACTGCCCAGCAATTGGTGGAGATGGATCATGCGCTGGTAGGCAGCTACATTGCGGCCTTCCGCGCCGCCGCCGACGAACATCGCCTGCAGGAGACGCCCAGCCTGCATGCCATTCTGCAGCTGCCCGGGATTTTTCGCAGCAATAGTCAAGGGAACAATGGATCCGGCTCCGATGTGCGCACCGCAGAGATGGAGCAGATCGAAGCCTCCGTATTGCAGGCACTCCCCGCCGCAGTGGACGCGCTGCAGCAGATGCGCACACAGGAGGGACGGGCGCTGGCCGCGGAGTTGACGGCCATTGTCGATCGCATTGCAGGGCTGGTAGACCGCATCGCTCTATTGGTGGGGCCGATGCAGGCAGCGCACTTTGAGCGCACCAGCGCGCGTATTGCTGCGCTGCTCTCTGGCGCTGCCGATCGCGACCGGCTACTGCAGGAAGCGGCGATTCTCGCCGAGCGCAGCGACGTGACCGAAGAGCTGGCGCGTATGCGGGCGCATGTCGACCACTTCCGCAGCCTGCTTGCCGCGGGCGGGGAAGTGGGCAAGAAGCTGGACTTCCTGCTGCAGGAGATGAACCGCGAGGGCAATACGCTGTTGTCCAAGACTACCGGCGTTGCCGGCGCAGGCACGCAGGTGACCGAGATGGGGCTGGGCTTGAAAGCAGAGATCGAGAAGGCGCGCGAGCAGGTACAGAACCTCGAATGATGACGGGAACCAACGAGATGCATCGGTCGCGATGATGCTTTGGCGGCCGGAGTCGGCTGGTCGAAGGCCTGTCGGATGCCTCCAAAGTCGTACATCTACACGGACTCGCCATGTCGCGGGGGCACGGTTCATGCGAGAATCGAGCCAACTTTTCTCTTTGAACATAAGAAGACGACGCAGGATTCACGGTAGTTCGGAGTAGGCTTGGCCGGCATTCTCTTCATCATCTCCGCGCCCTCGGGCTCGGGCAAGTCGACACTGGTGGAACAGCTGCGATCGCTCGTCCGGGACCTGGAATTCTCTATCAGCTACACCACACGCGCACCGCGCGGCTCTGAGCAGGAGGGGCTCGAGTATCACTACACCGATCGACCCACCTTTGAGCGGATGCAGAATGCTGGCGAGTTCCTGGAGTCAGCCGATGTCTACGGAAATCTCTATGGCACTGCGCGGCACTCACTGGTCGATGCAGCAGCGCATGGCCACGACCTGCTGCTGGACATTGACGTGCAGGGTGCGGCGCAGGTGCGGCATGCTATGACGGATGCCGTGAGCATCTTCGTATTGCCGCCGAATCCGGAGGTGCTGGCCATGCGGCTGCGCAGCCGCAGCCGGGCTGAGGGCAGCATCTCTGAGGAAGTGATTGCGCGCCGGCTGGCCAAGGCGCGACATGAGATTGAGAACTACGACGATTACGGATATATTCTCGTCAACGATGTGCTCGACCAGGCCGTGGAAGAGCTGGAAGCCATCGTGGCAAGTGAACGGGTACGGGGCGGGCAGCCAGTGCAGGGAGTCGCCAATATGGAGCGGCTGATGAAGCTGGCTGAGAACTGCCGCCGAGGCCATGCAACGGAACGACTTGCTCCGGTGCTGGCCTCCTTTGGCGTCTCGGAGCACGCGCGCACACGTTGAGGGATCTTACGGAGGGCAGTGCAATGGACATCAAGCAGGGTTTTGACAGCAACTATCGCTATGTACTGGTAGCCGCACGCCGGGCACGCCAGTTGCAGAGCGGGTCGCAGCCGCTTATGCAGTCCCACTCTGGCAAGGCCTGCAGAGTAGCGCAGGAAGAGCTGGATGCCGGGCTGATCGGCTACCAGGACAAGACCAAGCCGACAGTGCCGGCGCTTCCCCTGAACATCTTTCTTCGCTAGAACTACGGGGCTGCCAGTCGCTGACCGTTTCCGAGGCGGGCAGGCGTAGAATCATGCGGTATGAAGGTCACGGTCGGGGTCTCCGGGGGAGTGGCTGCGTACAAGGCAGCGGAACTGGTTCGCGCGCTGCAAGCGAAGGCGCTCGACGTGCACGTCGTGATGACCGAGTCGGCCACACGCTTCGTCCAGCCGCTTACCTTCGCCGCTCTGACCGGCCACAAGGTCATCACCAGCCTGTGGGGCACGGAACAAGCTGAACCGGATCGTGATGCAGCAACCGGTGACGCGGCAACCAGGGACGCGGCAACCAGAGATTCAGCGATCGAGCACATCGCGGAGGCGCAGTCGACCGAACTGCTGGTGGTTGCGCCCGCCACCGCGGATCTGCTGGCCCGCTTCGCCCACGGCCTGGCCAACGACTTTCTCACCACGCTTTACCTGGCGACGCCTGCTCCTGTCGTAGTCGCGCCCGCCATGAACAGCCAGATGTGGCAGCATCCCGCCACCCAGGACAATCTGCGCATATTGCGGGAGCGTGGGGTGAAGATCGTCGCGCCAGACTCTGGCGAACTGGCTTGCGGCATGGTGGGCCCGGGACGTCTTGCCGGGATCGATGCAATAGTTAAAGTAGTACTTGAGCAATTGGATCGTCGCATCTCTCCGCCTAAAAAAGATCTGCTGGGCGAGACAGTCCTCATCACCGCAGGCGGCACCCGCGAGGCGATCGACCCGGTACGCTACATCGGCAATCGTTCCAGCGGCAAGATGGGATACGCGCTGGCTGAGGCAGCCCTGCGACGTGGAGCACGCGTGCTGCTGGTATCCGGCATCACCACGCTCACACCGCCGTTCGGCGCCGAGATGAGTCAGGTGATCAGCTCAGACGAGATGCGCTCCGCTGTGCTCGCGCTGCTGCCACAGGCCAGCATCGTCATCAAATCTGCCGCGGTCTCCGACTATCGACCCAAGGCGCCGGCCGCACAGAAGATCAAACGGCGGGAAGCGATTCAACTGGAGCTTGAGCCGACAGAGGACATCCTGAGCGAGGTCGCTTCACTACGCGCGCCCGGCACGCTGGTCATTGGCTTTGCGGCAGAGACGGAAGACCATCTGCGCCATGGCCGGGACAAGCTGCTGCGCAAGGGCGCGGATGCGCTGGTGGTGAATGACGTGGCGCGTCCCGGCATCGGCTTCGATTCGGAGCGCAACGCGGCCACCTTCCTTACCCGCCAGACGGCCATCGAGCTGCCGGAGATGTCGAAGCGGGAGCTGGCCGACCGCATTCTGGATGAGGTGCGCGGACTGCGGCGGCCCGTGCTGATGATCGATGAGACGATGCCGCGCAGCATCTCCTCGCATCTGCCATGAGCCCGGCCGGTGCAAAGACGCAGGACGCGCTGCAGCAGCTGGCATCCCGGATCGAGTTCTACCGCGAGCTTGGCATCTACGACTTCTACCAGCGGAGCGCCAGCCCTGGTGCTATGGAGCACGCGACCGCATCCCAACCCACAACTTCTCCCCGCGAGATTGAGGCAGCGGCGCTGCTCGCGACACCTGCCGAAATGGAGTCAGAGATCCCACCACGTTCTGCTGTCATCGCCTCTGCCGTCGAACCAGTTGTCTTCCCGCTGGCCAATTTTGGCCCGCCCCTGCCAGCCGCCGCGCGCGCGGACGCGTTGGTTGCAGTGCGGGAGCTGATCGGCGATTGCACCCGCTGCCGCCTGTCGGAAGGCCGCAACAAGATCGTCTTTGGCGATGGCGATCCAAACGCGCGCCTGATGTTCGTCGGCGAAGGTCCGGGCGCGGACGAGGACATGCAGGGGCTTCCCTTCGTCGGGCGCGCCGGGCAGCTGCTCAACAACATGATTGCCGCCATGGGACTGACGCGGGGTCAGGTCTACATCGCGAACATTGTGAAGTGCCGCCCACCGGGGAACCGCAAGCCGGAGACGGATGAGGCGCACACCTGTACTCCTTTCCTGGAGCGGCAGATCGACGTCATCCAGCCGCTGGTGCTGGTGGCGCTGGGCGCGACTGCCGCCACCTATATGCTGGGCATGAAGGGCGCCATCGCTGGCATGCGCGGCCGCATGCACGACTATCGCGGCATCCAGACCATCGTCACCTATCATCCTGCTTATCTGCTGCGCGATCCCTCGCAGAAGAAGGAAGCGTGGAAGGACCTGCAGATGGCCATGGCAGCACTGGGGCTGAAGGCGCCATCGCGCGCGCCGCAGCCATAACGAGCGATCTCGCGATGTCCCTCTATTGTGATGTAGCAGTGCCTGTGCCGCTCGATGCGCACTACACCTATCGCATCGACCCGCTGCATCCACCCCCACTGGGCGGGCGTGTCATTGTGCCCTTCCGCAGCGAAAAGCTGATCGGCATCGTGACGCGTCTGCATGACGATCCGCCGCCGGTCGAGGCGAAGGCCGTGGAGCGGGTGCTCGACGATGAGTCGGTGCTGTCACCGGAGCTGCTGGATCTGGCGCGCTGGATCAGCCAATACTATCTTTCGCCACTGGGCGAGGTGCTGCGCACCATGCTGCCGCTGGTGGCTGAGGTGCGCAAGCAATGGCTCTATCGCATCGCGCAAGCTGGCGAGCGTGCACTGGCAGACGGCGCAGAGCAGGGAACCAGCCGCCGCACCCGGAAGAGTCCGCAGGAGCAGGCCGCGGAGTACGCCGCCCTGAACTACCTGGTAGGGGGTGAGCCGGCGAAACGCGCGACGCTGATGCGCGCCACCGGAGCTAGCCGCGAATTGATCGAAGGCATGGTGCGCAAGAAGTGGATGACCCGCGAGGCCATCGCTGCGCCGCGCGATGCGCGGCGGCTGCAACGGATCGCTGTGCTGATCGAAGGCGCGCGTCTGCCCAAGCTCAATGACAACCAGCAGGCGCTGATGGCCGCGCTGGCCGGCGCCGGGGGCGCACTGGCGGTAGACGCGCTGCGTTCGCTTCCAGTGCCCGCGACTACGCTTGGCACGCTGGTACGCCGCGAGCTAGTCCGCATCGAGGAGCGTCTGCTGGCCTTCCACATGAGCGGCATGCGGACCGCAACCTTTGCGCTGGACCATCAGCAGCAGCACGCACTCGATGCCATCTGCGGGCAGCTTGAGGCTGGCGGCTTCCAGGCGAATCTACTCTACGGCGTCACCGGATCAGGCAAGACGGCTGTGTACATTGCCGCGATGAAGCGCGCACTCGAGCTCGATCGTTCGGCCATCCTGCTGGTGCCGGAGATTGGACTGACGCCCGCTACTGCCGCGCACCTCCATGCCGCGTTCGCCGATGAGGTGGCCATGCTGCACTCCGGTCTTACGCCAGAGGAGCGCGCGGAGCAGTGGCATCGCATTCGCAATGGCGATGCGCGGATCATCGTGGGCACACGCTCTGCGATCTTTGCGCCTGCGGTACGGCTGGGATTGATTCTGGTCGATGAGGAGCATGACTCCTCCTACAAGCAGGAGGAGAATCCGCGCTATCATGCGCGCGATGTGGCCGTGATGCGCGCCAAGCTGAGCGGCGCCCCGGTGGTGCTGGGCTCGGCAACGCCGTCGCTCGAGAGCTGGCACAACGCAGAGCGCGGCCGCTACACACTGATCGAAATGCCGGAGCGCGTCAGCCAGCGGCCGCTGCCGGAGGTGGAGCTGATCGATATGCGGCAGGAGTTCCAGCAGACCGGGCAGGAGCAGCTCTTCTCCCGCCGGCTGGTCGAAGAGACCGAGGCGGCGCTGGCCCGCGGCGAGCAGGCCATCGTGCTGCTGAACCGCCGCGGCTTCTCCTTCGTGGCCATGTGCCGCGCCTGCGGCGAGCGGCTGGAATGCGAGAACTGCGCCATCGCGCTGACTCATCACAAGCCGGTCGCCTCGGACGATGCGCAGGCCGGAGGGGTAGCCAACCCGGGTCAGCGGTTGGAATGCCACTACTGTGGTTACAGAAGGACAGTGCCCAAGGCGTGTCCAAAGTGTGGCAGTGAACATCTTTACTTCCTGGGTGCTGGCTCGCAGCAGGGCGAACAGCGGCTGCAGGAGATCTTCCCCCACGCCCGCATCGGCCGCATGGATCGCGACACAGTGCGCAGCCGGCACGACATGGAGCGGCTGCTGACGCGGCTGCACTCCGGCGAGATAAACCTGCTGGTGGGCACGCAGATGATCGCCAAGGGGCATGACATTCACGGCGTCACCCTCGTTGGTGTGGTCGGCGCCGACCACGCGCTCGGCATGCCAGACTTTCGCGCCGCCGAGCGTGTCTTCCAATTGCTGGCGCAAGTCTCTGGCCGCGCCGGACGGGGCACGCTTCCGGGCCGCGTGGTAGTGCAGACCTACCATCCGGAGCACTACGCCATCCAATGCGCGCAGGCGCATGACTTCCGCGGTTTCACTACCAAGGAATTGAAGTACCGTAAATGGATGCACTATCCACCCTACGGTGTGCTGGCGAACATCCTGGTGCGCAGTGAGCGCATGGAAGAGGCAGCGGGATGGGCAGCGGCCATGGGCCGGTGGTTTCAGTCAGCAGAGTTGCCGGGCATCCGCGTACTCGGCCCCGCCACCGCGCCAATTGCGAAGATCAAGCGCGTCTATCGCTTCCACATCCTCATCAAGGCAGAACGGCGTGAAGCATTGTCGCGGGCATTGCGCGCAGCACGCAGCTATGCCGATGAGGCAGGAATACCGCGCGCTGGACTGGTATTCGACATGGACGCTATCAGCCTGATGTAGGCGCCAGCCCCGCATCGGATAGGAAACAGTCTTCGAGGACAAGTTGTCATCCTGAGCGAAGTGAACGACCTGCAGTATGTCTCTCGTGACCAAGCGCGGCGCAGGATGACGTGTCCTGAATGTCAATCGATCAGGTGCAGCTCTTTGCCGGGCTTGAAGCGGACTGCCTTGCCGGGCGTGATGGTGACCTCCGCGCCGGTCCGCGGATTGCGGCCGATGCCGGTCTTGCGTGGCCGCACATTGAACACGCCGAAGCCACGCAGCTCGATCCGTTCTCCTTCGGCGAGCGCCTTCTTCAGGCTTTCAAAGATGGTGTCCACGGCCGCCTCGGCCTTGTTGCGCGGGAGGCCGGTCCGTTCAATCACTCGATGTACGATGTCCTGCTTGATCAAGGCCTTGGCTCCAGTGTGCAGTATTGATGCTGCAAGGCAGCGTCTCGGACCGCCCCGGCGCATTGTCGTCAACGATATTGCCCGATTAAAGCATCTTTCCTGATGCTGTGGGTTGGCGGAGATTCTCTCGGCGTGCCTTTCTCTGAGGAAAGGCACAGGGACTTCTGGCGGTCGGCTACTCCTGCAGGAACAATGCTTTAAGATGCAGTTCTAAAGACAATATGCCGGGAAATCTCGATTGCTGTGCAGTTCAGGCCATCGGCGCGGGTTTGGGCAAGGAGCGGCATGGCAATCAAGAGTGATGGGTGGATCCGGGAACAGGCACTGCAGCACGGAATGATCTCCCCCTTCAGCGAAAAGCAGGTGCGCGAAGGCGTCATCTCCTATGGCCTGTCGTCCTACGGGTACGATCTGCGGGTCTCGGATGAGTTCAAGATTTTTACCAACGTAAACAGCGCGATTATCGACCCCAAATGCTTCGATGAGCGCTCTTTCGTCACCGTACAAGCCGATTCCGTCATTGTGCCGCCGAATTCCTTTGCGCTGGCCCGGTCTGTCGAATACTTCAAGATTCCGCGCGATGTGCTGACCATCTGCGTCGGCAAATCAACCTATGCACGCTGCGGCATCATTGTGAATGTCACGCCCTTCGAGCCGGAGTGGGAGGGGTTTGTGACTTTGGAGATCTCGAACACGACGCCGCTACCAGCCAAGGTGTATGCCAACGAGGGGCTCTGCCAGATCCTCTTCTTCCAGTCCGACCAGGTCTGCGAGATCAGCTACGCTGACCGCAAGGGCAAGTACCAGAAACAACAGGGGATTGTTCTTCCCAAGCTGTAACAGGAATATGCATTACCGAAGTTACTATTACCCTCCGGCAAGATATTGACCTGCGTCATCACCCGGCATCTACTCGATCTCAGAACTACGCAGATCTGGGGAACGGGGTGTGTGAGGGCGGTTTGCCAATCACACCCCTCTTTTTGCCCCTTTTCGCTTTCTTTTCCTCCTGTTTTGCCCCTTTTTGCCCCCGTCCTGCATCTCATCGGATGAGCATGGCCGCAGTCCTCTGTCTTTAGTTTGAGTCGGACAATACAGTGCGGACATCGCAACCTGGACGACGCGAACCCTATTTTCGCGAGACTGGCATGGAGAACAAACACCTATGAAGAAGTTGATTGCTGCTCTTTTTGTTGTGGGACTTGGAGTTGCGGGAATGTCGAGCACGGCATCGGCAGCCTCAAGTAAGACGGATCTTGAAAACCGCCTGGGCGCGGCTTCGCGCGTCATTGACGAAGTGATGGCGACACCGGACAAGTCAATTCCGAATCAGATCATGGAAGAGGCCACCTGCGTCGGTGTTGTACCCGGCCTGAAGAAGGCAGCCTTCGTGGTCGGTGGTCAGTATGGTCAGGGCGTAGTTACCTGCCGGACCGGCCATGGCTGGAGCGCTCCAGTCTTCTTCCGCATCGCGGGCGGCAGCTTTGGATTCCAGAGTGGCGGTCAGTCCACGGACCTGGTCCTGATCGCAGTGAATGACAAGGGCTTCCAGGATCTGCTGAAGAACAAGGTAAAGCTGGGTGGCGACGCCGCGGCGTCCGCTGGTCCAGTGGGCCGCAACGCGCAGGCTGCTACAGACCTGAAGCTGAACGCCGAGTTGCTGACCTACTCTCGTTCCAAGGGACTGTTTGCCGGCATCGATCTGACGGGTGATGATGTCTCGCAGAACACGGATGACACCACCACCTTCTACAGCGGCAGCAACGCCACGTACGAATCCATCCTGAAGGGTAGCGTTCCGGTTCCAGAGGGCGCCAAGCCGTTTGTTCGCACCGTAGCCAAGTACTTCCACTCTACGCAGGACAAGAAGAGCTAACTTCCACCCCCGGAACTGCCGGAAGGGCCCGCTGCCTGCAGCGGGCCCCTTCCGTTTTCTACGGAGCCGCAGAAGTCCCCGCATTGCAGCCGAATCCGGCTATAGTGCCAAAGTACTCTCTGGCATACTGCGTCCTGCGCAACTACCAGCCTGTTCCGGAGCGTCCACGCACGCAATGTGGCAACGTACTGTCATGACACCCGCAAAGGAACCTGCTGCACAGAATGCGACATAGGTTGAGGCTAAGGCTGGAATGGCTTGTAGTGTCCGCGCTGATGTATGGCCTGGGTGCGCTGCCACGGAACTGGGCACGGACTGCCGGCGCTGGATTGGGCGCCGTCGCCTTCGCTTTGACAGGCCGGCTGCGACGCACCGGCGAGACCAACCTGCTGCTCGCCTACCCTCCCTCACTCTTTGCGCAGAGCGACGCAACCTGGCGTCATCGAATTCTGCGCGATCTCTACCGCAACCTGGGGCTGCACCTGGCAGAGTTTTGCCAGATGCGGCGGTACACACGTGAGAACTCGCGCGGCTTCCTTCGCTATGAAGGCCTGCACCACTACCTGGTGGCACGGGACCGCGGACAGGGCGTGCTGGTCATCACCGGCCATCTGGGCATGTGGGAGCTGTCCAGCTACTACCACTCGCTGATGGGCTACCCCATGAGCATGGTGATCCGTCGCCTCGACAATCCGCTGGTTGACCGGCTGGTCAACGGCATTCGCTGCCTGCACGGCAACACGGTGCTGCACAAGGATGACTTCGCGCGCGGTCTGCTGGGCGCGATGCGCCGCGGCGAGACAGTTGGCATTCTGATGGACACCAACATGACGCCGCCTCAGGGGGTCTTCGTCGACTTCTTCGGTACCCCGGCATGCACCGCATCGGGCCTGGCGCGCGTCGCCATGCGGACAGAGGCTGCCGTGTTGCCAGGCTTTCTGACCTGGCATGCCGATGAACAGATGTACGTCCTCGAGTTTGGCGAGCGTCTGCCGCTCGTCTCCACTGGAGACGACGAGCAGGACATCGTCAGCAACACGCAACTATTCACCAGTGTGATTGAGGCGTGGATACGCCGCTACCCTGAGCAGTGGCTGTGGGTGCACCGCCGCTGGAAGACCCGCCCTGCAGGCGAGCCCTCGCTCTATAGTTAGGAACATGCGCCTGTCAGAGATCGCGTTACGCCTGGAGGCCGAGCTGCTTGCCCGCGGCGCCGCAGACGTCGCGATCACAGGAGTTGCAGCGCATGCGCTGGCAAAATCTTCACACCTGGTCTTCGCAGAAAGCGAAGCCGCCGTCGAAGCCGCGGGCACGAGCGGCGCAGGCGCGGTCATCACCAGCCGTGAATTTGCCGGCCGCATTCACGACAAGCCAGTTCTGATCGCCAGCCACGCTAAGCTGGCATTCGCCCAGGCTGCTCGGTTGCTGCGACCGCAATTCGAATCGACTGGCATCCACGCAAGCGCGATCGTTTCGCCCGGTGCGACCGTAGATGAGCGGGTGTCGATTGGACCCGGCGTCGTGGTGCACGACGGCGCGAGTATCGGTGCAGGCACGACTGTTGACGCGGGCGTAGTGATTGGAGAGGGCGTACGGGTGGGCGAGGACTGTCATCTGTATCCCCGAGTGGTGCTCTATCCCGGCACGGAAGTGGGGGATCGCGTGATGGTCCATGCCGGCGCTGTGCTGGGCGCGGACGGCTTCGGCTACGTGCGCGACCGCATCACGGGTGAGTACACGCAGTTTCCCCAGCAGGGCCGCTTGGTGATTGAGGACGACGTGGAGATCGGCGCCAACACCACCATCGATCGCGGTGCGCTCGAAGCAACCCGCATTGGCCGCGGGACAAAGCTCGACAACCTGGTCCACGTCGGGCCCAACGTTCAGATCGGAACCAATGTCGTGATCGCGGCACAGACCGGTATCTCTGGCAGCAGTGTGATCGGCGACGGCGCAGTGCTCGGCGGCCAGGTGGGTCTGGGAGACCACGCAGTGGTGGGCCCAGGCGTCATCCTGGGGGGACAGGCAGGTATCCTGCCCGGCAAGCGGGTGGAAGGCCCTGGGGTCATCCTATGGGGCACACCGGCCAAGCCGGTGAGGGAGTATCTACGTGAGCTGGTGAGTCTGGCGCGTCTCGCCCGTCGTTCGAAGGAGCGACAGTAGCATCAGAATTTTATGGCCATTGTTGTCGTGGGCGGGCACTCGCGAGATGTCGGCAAAACGTCGGCGGTGGCAGCCATCATCGCGCGCCTGCCACAGATGCACTGGACTGCCTTCAAGATCACGCAGTTTGGCCACGGCTTCTGTACTGCCAATGGCGAACCCTGCGATTGCCAGACGGACGAGCACACAGTTGCGATCAGCGAAGAGCGCCATCCGGAGAGCGGGACAGACTCTGCGCGCTACCTCGCCGCCGGCGCGGTGCGCTCGCTGTGGGTGCGCACGCGCATCGGCAATCTGGTGGCTGCCATGCCGCGCATCCGCAAGGAACTGGCGGCGGCGGAGAATGCCATTATCGAATCGAACAGCATCCTCGGCATGCTGCGGCCGGATCTGTACCTAAGCGTGCTCGACTTCAGCAAAGCGGATTTCAAAGACTCTGCGCGGCTCTTCCTGGACCGTGCCGACGCGCTGCTTGTGCGCGCCGGCGCAGATCAACTGGTGCCGCAGTGGCGGGGTGTTTCCCTCAAGACTGCGCAGGGAATTCCGCGGTTCACCATCGCTCCGCCTGAGTACATGAGCGACGCAGCGATCGCGTTTGTCACCGAAAGGCTGGCAGCGCTGGCTGCCAGCCGCGCCGAACTGCCTACGGCTTGACCACTTGCCAATGGTCGCCAGTCAAGGCAAGCGAGGCAGTGCCTGCCTGCGGGCCGGAGAGTGTCGTGGCCAGGTCAGGGAATGCCGTCTTCATCTCCTGCGTGTTGGCCCATGCCGCGGCATCGCCAAACTTGTAGTGGTAGCTCACCTGCGCTGTCTTGTTGCCGGAGGGATCGGCAGCGGTAGTGAAGTTGTCGATGGACGTGACCTCGCGATGTCCATAACAGAAGTTGCCGTAGCCGGGCTGTGTCGCATCCTGTGTCCAGGTGGAGCGGCCCTTGTCGGAAACATCGTAGTTATTGACCTGCTTGGTCGCGACAATAAGTTTCCTCTTCTCGGCAGTGGTCCGCGTCAGCATGCCGGCGTCTGTCAGCGCGTCGTAGCCCTCCGTCCTGGCCTGGTCGGAAGTCTCCTCTTGCACCGGGAATTTCTTTGCCTCTGACCAAAGGCAGGCTGGATGCGCCTTGTAGTAGTCGTTGATGGCAGACTCGTAGTTCATCTTGGAATCGTCTTTCTTGCTGCAGCCGGCGGCAAGCAGGAGGACGGCACACAGAGCAGTCGAAACACGTGCGGCAGAATTATGCATTGAGATGGAAATCTCCTTTCCGTCACTGAGATGCACATAACCCGTGACTCAATGAAAGACGGCCTGCCGAGGTAGACAGGCCGTCCTATTCGATGAACCGATTTAGAAGGTGACGCGGCCCTGTAATTCGAGAACGCGCCCGGCCAAGCCATTGAGGCCCTGGCCAAAGCGCCCGTTCTGCACATTGGTTGAATCGGTGTTGAAGCCGAAGGGCGCAATGTTTTCCCTGTTGAAGAGGTTGAAGCTGTTCAACCGCAGATTCACATTGACCGCGTGGTCTCTCACGTTGAAGGGAAGCTCCTTGGCCAGACTCAGGTCTGTATCGAAGTAGCGCGGCCCGCGCAGCGAGTTGCGCCCGACGCCGGGTTGATAGTCTCCCGGTCCGGAGGGCTGGTCGGTGCTGAAGAAGTAGGATCCATCCACCTTCCCTGTGGCCGGATTGATGAAGTTTTTGCCGGTGCGGAATGCCTGGTTGGAGTAGTCCGTGCCGGGCTTATGCAGCCGCCGGATAGGCCGGCTGGGGCTGATGGCGTCGGTGAGCTGATTGAAGGAGTTGGCAAAGCCGACCAGCGGGGTCCAGGGGAAGCCGGAGTGGGCGGTGAGGATGCCGCTGAGCTGGAAGTGGCCCAGCAGGATGCCCACTGGCCCCTTGTTGTTCTGCAGCCACGGCAGGTCCCACGTCCCCTGCACGTAAATCCGGTGTGTGTTGTCGTAGTCCGAAGGACCATACTCCGAGGCTGGATTGCTGGGGTCGGTCTGGTTCGTCTGCGCGCCCGGACCCTCCGCGGAGAGCTGGTCCAGACTCTTTGAGTAGGTGTAGTTGGTGTCGAACTGGAAGCCCTTTGAATATTGCCGGCTCAGGTGCACGTTCACACCGTTGTAGTTGCTGTAGACATCCTGGGTGGGAACGAAGATGGCCGTATACAGACGGCGATCCGCGGTTCCCGCGCCGGGGGCTGGATTGCAGCCAACCGTCAGGCACTCATCCACAATGCGGGTGTAGTGAAAGTTGTTCGAGCCCTGATAGCCCACCGTCAACACCAGCTTCGACGGCAGTTGCGACTGTATTTCAAGTGAGTACAGATAGCTGTACGGCTCTGGAGTATGCGAGAAGGCTCCGTAGACTTCCACCTGATTGTTGAGTGGAAGATTGGTCTGCGGATCGATCGGCTGCTGCAGTCGCGGGTTGGCGGGATAGCTGTCAGGGGAGCGAGTCGCTCCGCCAACATAGCTGATCTGGCCCCCGGCGAAGGGTCCTGATGTCGTTGGGTTCTTCGGGTCGACGGTATCTGTGCCGCAGCAGATGCCGTAGCGGAAGAATCCGCTGTTGGCGCGGCTGTTTGAGAACAGCACATCGTCAAGCCGGTTGAAGGCCAGACCGAAGCCGCCGCGGACGACGAGCTTTCCGTTCAGCGTCGGCGGAGTGTAGGCAAAGCCCACCTTGGGTCCGAAGTTCTTTGTGTTGTCATTGAAAAACTGCTTCTGGGGGACCAGACGCGAGCCCTGTGCCAGTGTGGTGAGCAGGGGATTCACGATATTCGCGAGCTGGCCGTTCTTCTCTCCCAGTGGAGAGAAGTATTCATAGCGCAATCCAAGATTCACCGTAAGGTTCGGGTTGACCTTCCAGTCGTCTTGCACGAAGCCTGCGAAGTCATGGGTGCGGAAGTAGCGCTGCGTATTGGGCGCTCCACCAGTAACCGGGTTGGCATCGATCTGCTCGAAGACCGGCGCGCCGTTGTACAGGTTCCAGAAGCCGGAATTGGAATAGAGCGGTCGCGCCGCGCCACCCTCCGCGCTGTTGTCCTGCTCGAAGCGGAACTCCACGCCGAATTTCACTGCATTCGAGTTGATGATCTTGGTCATGGTGTCGCGTACTTCATATGTGTTCTGCGCGAACAGGGCTGGAGTGGCTTCGCTTTGCGGCGCGCCAAACTGGGGGCGGTTGGGCAATGGGTAGCCCTCCACCTGCAGCCGAGGCACGCCGAAGTTGACGTTGGTGTTGTCCTTGATGCCATTCTCTGCAAAGCGCGTGAAGTTGCCGCGCAGCTCGTTCAGCAGGCTGGGCGAGAAGGTGTGGATGTAGAGCGCGGTAACGGCGGAGTTCAGCGGCTTGAAGGCGACGTCGGCGATGGGCTGCGCGCCAGTGCCCGGATCGCCGGCGCTGTTGTCGAGCTTGGTGAAGTAGGCGCTGCCGGCGATCAGGTCGCGGCTGGTGAGGTTGTAGTCGATACGGCCATTGAACTGGTTGCCGCGCGAGCGCGTTGGCGTGTTGATAGTAGAGAAGGCAACGTCCGGCACTCCATCCAGGCCCCCGCCGTTGGTGCCGACGTAGGTGCCCTGGCCCCCGGTTGGCGATCCAAGATCAAGCCCTCCAGCAACCGTCTGACAACGGCCTTGCGGATCAGGCTCCACAAAGCTGGCGCCGAAGACGTCAGAACAGGCGAAGGGCAGGGCACTGACGACGCGTGCTGAAAAGCCGGGCTGGCTGAAGAAGCGGCCAGTCAGCCCTGGTGCCTGCGCGAAGGTGGCCAGCAACTGCGGCGTAGCCACGTATTGCTGCGAGAAGGCGGAGGTGTTGTCCTTGATCCCCTCGTAGGAGAGGAAGAAGAACAGCTTGTCCTTGACGATGGGGCCGCCGATGCTGCCGGCCCAGTCGCGATAGCTGTCCTGCACCCGTTGCTGCGGCGCGAAGGTACCGCCCGAGGCGACGCCGTTGAAGCGGTTGCGTGCATTCAGGCTGGGCGAATCGTACTTGAACAGGGCGCCGCCGTGGAATTGGTTGGTGCCGCTCTTGGTGGTGACTTTGACCTGCGCGCCAGAATTGCGGCCATCCTCTGCCGAATACGACGAAGAGGTGATGGTGATGTTCTGGACCGCTTCCTCGTTCGGAGTGACCACAGCAGCACCGCCGAATCCCAGCGAGTCCACGGTCACACCATCGATCAGATACGTATTCGAGGAGACGCGCTGCCCTGCGGCACTGATCTGCACCTGGTTTTCTGACTGGAAGATGGACGTGTTGGAGCCACCCGGGCCGCTGTTGTTGGGAAGCGCGGAGGCCTGTCCGTTACCGGAGCGGGCTCCATCGCCAGTGATGCCGGGCGTCAGGCGGACGAAGTTATAGGGATCGCGGCCGATCGACGGCAGCCGCTCGATAGCGCGCTGATCGATCGTATTCGAAACACTGCCGTCTGCCGTCTGTAACTGCGGTGCGTTGTCTGCCGAAACATTCACTGTTTGCGTGCTGCTGGCGAGCGCGAGCTTGGCATCGATGCTGGAGGGTTTCTCCGCGGCGATAACCACGTTGTCGAAGGTGCTGGGCTGGAAGTTAGGCGCGCTGACGACCACCTTGTACGCCCCCGGCGCGAGCTGGCTGATGCGATAGAAGCCCGAATCGCCTGAGGTTGCAGTCCGAACCTGGTTCGTGCCCAGATTTGTAAGAGTGATGGTCGCGCCCGGGACAACCGCGCCGGAGGAGTCCTCAACGGTTCCCTGGAGGTTCGCGTCAAATTGTGCGTGAGCGGCAGCGGCGAACACTGCGCTGCTTGCGAGGATGATGCCAGTGCGGCTCACGCTGGCCAGCGCGAGCGTCAGTCTGCGGCATGCCTGCCGGGTTCGCTGTGATTGCTGCTGCATACTGCCTCCTGAAAGTGCTGCGGCTGCTACTTCGAAACCATTCGGCGCTTCTGTGGCGCCTCGGTCTTTGTCCGGCCAAACTACCTTTGTCGCAAAGAGGACCGCGTTCCGTGCGCATGTTGGCCGCTGAATCCTCGCGAAGGAAACCTGCTCCAGCAATCGTTAGGATGCAGGACGAGCCAGCGGCGGTTACGCATGTTTTCGGACTGCCGGGTAGTTGACAGCGCTTTTTCGGCCACGCCCTGGGCTGGCACGATGCAAAGGCACCTACACGCGGCGATCCCACCGCCGCGCGATGTGAGTGATCCGCGATCAATCCTTGCGGCGGTGGTTACGTATGCACCACCCGCACTAATCCTTCCTCGCGCAGCTGCTCCAGCAGCGCAAGCACATCGTGCGTGAGCACGCCGGTATCTGCGTTGTACTCCAGCATCAATTCGCGGCAAAGGTCATCGACGCGGATCGGCGATTCCAGGCGCCGCCACACCGAGCTCCCCGTCTCTCCCAGGCCATAGCAGCGGCCCCGTGCGACGCTCATCAGCACCACCTCTTGATCCACTTCGGTAGCAACGGGGGCGTCGCTCCAGGCAACGGTGCTCTCTGCGGTGATGGGGAGTTCGCGCGCCATGCAGACCTTCTTCCTGACCGCTGCGTATACCAGGACGGGGCGGCCTCGCATATCATACTGAGACTTTGCTGCCGACGCCTGCTCCGCCCAATCCGGCTGCTGTTGCGCACGGGCTGCCTGCCGAGCTGCGCCTGCTGCTCTGCTGCGGCAGGTGGCCCGCGACGGAGGAAGGTGACATCCGCATCCGCGCCCTGCTGCAAGGGGACGGCGAGCCGCCCTTCGACTGGGAGAACTTCCTTCTGCTGTGCGAGCACCACAGGCTTGAGCCCATGGCATATCGCGCGCTGAGGCGCGCCACTGCAGCGGCTTCCGCCACGCCCATTCCGCCATCGATGCTGGTCACGCTGAAGGCTTCCGCCGCACGCAACGCATACGACACATTGCACTCCCTGGCGGAGACCCGTCGTCTTTGCGATTTGTTACAGAGCGCAGGCGTGAGTGCAAGCGTGCTGAAGGGCGTGCCGCTATCGCAACAGATCTATGGCGACGCGGCCCTGCGCCACGTTGGCGACATCGACCTGTTGATCACGCCCGGTACGGAGGAGGCCGCAGATCGCGTGCTGCTGGCCGATGGCTACTATCGCAATGATCCCGCCGCACCGCTGACACCACGGCGACGCCTCTCCTGGGGGCGCCACGGCAAGGATTACACCTACCGTACCGATCGCTCGGGCTTCGAGATCGACCTGCACTGGCGGCTGTTTCGCAATCCATACATGCCTGGGAATCGCCTGGCCGATCCGCAGTTGGCATCGCGCGAGCGAATTCCGCTGGGCGACGTCGCGCTCGAGATTCTGCCGTTCGATCGAAGCTTTCTCTACCTGTGCGTGCATGGAGCGCTCGACGGCTGGTTCCGCTTCAAATCGCTGATCGATGTCGCAGCCTGGTGGCGCAGCTTCAGTGCGGAGCAGCGCACGCATTCGATAACAATGGCGCGCGAATATGCCGTGCTGCCCGAGCTCGCAGCGGCGTTGCGCATGGCACTGGATCTCGAACTGCTGGACAGCGATGCCGTCAGTCCCGCGCTGCAGTTGCAGGCCGAAGATCGCGAGGCGCAATGGATCCGCAGCTACGCGCTGACGCAGCATGCGGCGCAGCATTATCGACCGACGCAGGATGGCGCGGGAACCCTGGCGCTGAAGCGTTATGAGTTTGGCCTGCGGCGCGGGGCGGCGTATCGGCTGGAGATCCTGCGCCGCGTGCTGGTGCGTCCCCGCGTCTGGGCGCGCTTCGATCTGCCAGACGCGCTGTTTCCGCTTTACATAGTGCTCAGCCCGCTGGAGTGGGTAGTCTTCCATCGCACGGTGGCGCCTGCCGCGGTGGCGCGGCGGCAGCGCAGTCGCTGGCGCCGCCTGATGACGCTGCCGTGGCAGCGACGGTGGCTGTTGGCCGAGGCATTCGTCTCACTGCTGGGGGCGCGCTGCGCCTTGCGTCTGCTGCCTGCGCGCTGGATCGTCCACTGGCTGGAGCGTCCTCTGCATAACCCTGTGCAAGACCACGGCGCAGCGGAGAAAGCACGCTGGGCGGTCATCAGCGCAGCGCGATACAGTCCCCTATCCTTCGTGTGTTTCCCGCAGGCGCTGGCCGCCCACGCGATGCTGCGCCGTCGCGGCGTTGCCAGCGTGATGCACTATGGCGTGCGCCGCTCTGCCGATCGCCAGTTGCGCGCACACACCTGGCTGGAGGTGGAAGG
>JBBRLT010000031.1:0-34720 GCA_038231235.1 Terriglobales bacterium | reverse complement strand
TAGTCCGCTCTTCCAACGAGAGATGCCGGTAACCCTGTTCCATGGCAACACCACCTTAAGCTGGTGTTGCACTTCGTTTGTGAACTCATGAGGACCTGCATTTCCCCTGATCCTGAGCGGAGCACAGCAGGTACTTCGACTTCGCTGCGCTCCGCTCAGGATGACAGGTAGGGGTGGTACCACCGCGAGGGTGCCCGTCCTACGCATCGGGTAATGTGGGCTGCCATCAAAGCAAGCGATACAGCACCCGCACTCGCTGCGCCACATTCCAGTTCGCACCAGCTGCCCCACGCGGTATCGTGAACCGTGGCACCCAGAGCGCCCAATCCGGCTCGACAACGCGCTGGCATCCTGGCCAGTGAACCGCTGTTGCTGGCCGGGCTGGTCATCCTCACGCTCTACTTCGCGCGCGACCTGCTGGCGCCGCTGGCCTTTGCCCTAGTGCTCAACTTCCTGCTCGCCCCTGCGGTCACACTGCTAGAGCGCTGGCGGCTGAGCCGTGCTCCCGCCGTGGTGCTGGTGATCCTCATCTTCTTCTCCGGCGTCGCCACCACCGCATGGGTAGTGGCGCGCCAACTGGTCTACGTCGCGGAGATGCTGCCCGACTATCGCGACAACATCCAGGCCAAGCTGGACAGTATGCACACCCCAGTGGGCGGCGCCGCGGGCAAGGCTATCTCGTCCCTTGAGGAGATGACAGCGCAACTCTCCACTCACGGCACGCTGACACCGCCGCCCGAGGTTGCCGCACCCGAGAGCCGCCGCAGACGCGCGAAGCTACAGGCTGGTCCCGCGAAAGCCGCCCCATCAGAACCCGCCGCGGACAAGCCGCTACCCGTCCGCGTGGTGGATGCGCCGGCCTCCGCGAGCCAGTATCTGCAGGATCTCTTCACCCCCATCCTGCGCCCGCTGCTGGCGGGCGGCATCGTGATGATCTTCACCGTCTACATGCTGATGAACCGGGAAGACCTGCGCAACCGCATGCTGCTGCTGGCGGGCATGGGCCGCCTCAACCTGATGACCCAGGCGCTGCGCGATGCTGCCAAGCGCATCAGCCGCTTCCTGATCTGGCAGTTCGTGGTGAACGTCTCCTTCGGAATCATCTTCGGCGTTGGCCTGCGCCTCATCGGCGTGCCGGACGCAACCCTGTGGGGTGCCCTCGCCGCCATCCTGCGCTATGTCCCCTACGTGGGCACTGCCATCGCCGGCCTGCTGCCCTTCGTCTTCTCCATCGCCATCTTCCCCAACTGGCGCCCGGCATTCGAGATCCTCGGCTTCTACGCAACGCTTGAGATCGCTACTTCGAACTTCTTCGAGCCCTGGCTCTACGGCTCGCGCACTGGTGTCTCCGCGCTGGCGCTGCTGGCCTCGGCCATCTTCTGGAGTCTGCTGTGGGGCTGGTCCGGCTTGATGCTGGCCACGCCGCTGACGGTCTGCCTTATCGTGATGGGCCGCTATGTGCCGCAGCTTAGCTTCCTGCATGTGCTGCTGGGCGATGAGGCAGAGCTGGCCCCGGAGGCGCGCTTCTATGAGCGCCTGCTGGCCATGGATCAGGCCGAGGCGCACAGCATGGCCGACCGTTTTCTGACCGAACATCCACTGGTCGAGTTCTACGACACCGTGCTGCTGCCCGCGCTCGGTCTCGAAGAGCAGGACCGCCACAAGGGCGGCCTGGAGGAGCCTCGCGGCAACTTCGTCATGCTTAGCACCACAGAGCTGATCGCCGAGCTCAGCGAATACAAGTCGCCGGCTACGGCGGCGCCCGTCAGCTCAGGAATGGCAGCCCCGGCGACTGTCGAAACGAAAAATGCTGGAGAGACCAGCCGCACACCCGTGATCTGCGTCCCTGCTGGCGACCAGGCGGACGAACTTTCTGCCACCATGCTGGCGCAACTGCTGGAGCAGGGTGGCCACAGCACCATGCTGCTGCCCACTGCTTCCGTCACGGTTGAGATCCTGGAGCGGCTGGCCGAAGACCCCTCCACCATCCTGTGCATCGCTGCGCTGCCGCCCTTCGTCTTCACCCAGACGCGCACCCTCTGCCAGACCATCCGCGAGCAGCTTCCCCGGAACCGCATCCTCATTGGGCTGTGGCAGTCCGCCCAGGACACCGAGCTGACCCGTGAGCGCTTCGGTAGCGCGCGCCCAGACTGCGTGGTCACCACGCTGGCCGCGGCCATGCGGCAGATCGAACAGTGGGAGCTCCAGGCGCCCAACGCGGGCCGGTCCACTCGCCGGCTAGCAGAGACTCCGGCCCCGCCGGAACAGACCGTCGAAGCCCAGCCCGCGCAGGCCTGAATTACTTACGGCGGCTACTGCGGCGTGATGATGCCGCCCACCCGCTGTCGCGCCGGCAACACCACACCGCGGCGATCGTGCTCCACCTCAGGCTTCGGCGGCTGCTTCGCGATTACTCCCGCGGGTGACTCCGGGCCCTGCTCCTCAGAACTTTGCTCTGCATCCTGCATTTAACTCACTCCAATTCGGCCCGAGGCCAACTTAATCGTTTTGAATGACCGATCCCCACCCGTCGTACTCCACTTGAAACAGACTTCCAAGACAGGCCATAAATGCAGAAACAGAACAGAGAAGATGTTGGGTGACTGGCATATAGATCACAACCATGACCCAGGAAGTCCCACCGTCACCGTAGTTGATCGTCGCTTTGCCAAAGTTCTTCTCGTTCACAAGATCGCAAAGTGCTTGGGCCCGGCCCTTATCTTCGGTTTTAAACGCAAAATCAACGTCGCGCGGCTTCGCGAACACGTCTCCCTTTGCATCGTTCTTGGCGAGAAGGTCGTTATCTAAAACAGCGTTTCCGTGCAATAACTCGAGAATCGACACGCGGTGCGCCTTTCCTAATCGCGCGAACTCTAGCACGACGGCTGATGAAGGTCGGCTTTCAGCAGCCGATCAAACACCCCGGCCCAAGCCCCAATTCCCACCACGTTCTGCATTGTCTTTGGTTTATCCATAAATTCCCTCTTCTCTAAAGGCTATCGGACACCAAGCGCATGGCACTCTTCCGAATCATAGAAGACGGATACACTCGAGTGCGAAATGCGTGATTCGACCAAGGTCGTGATCGGCTTGGGCTCCATCTGGGGCCTTTATGCTTTCGCAGCTACTTTCTTCAGCGCATTCACGTTGGGAAGCAACGACACCGCTCCTGAGATCTTCGCGTTGCTGCTATACGGCCTCACGATCCTGCCGTCATGCATCCTCGCCATCTGGCACGCAAGACTGGCAGGATTTTGGCTGCTTAGCCTGACTCCGATCACTGCCTTCGGCGCCATCTATCAGATCGCCACTCACTGGAGTGGAAACGATCAAGGATGGTCCATAGGGAAAATCGCTTGGCTTCTCTTCGTGGTTGCCCTCCCGGGTCTCATTGGATTGTCATTGCTACGGACAGTGAGGCGGCGATGATGTGCAGAAACAGGGCGCAAGAGCGGACGCGAACCTCGGGCATCTCCACACCATCTACACTGATGAGTATGCCCTTGCCCAAAGTCCAACTGGTCGCCATCGACATCGACGGCACGCTGCTCCCTACATCCAGCACGACCATCAGCCAGCGCAACCGTCGCGCCCTGCTGGATGCCGAGGAGGCCGGGCTGCACGTGGTTATCGCCACCGGGCGCCGCCACCAGTACGCCGCGCCAGTCCTCAAGCAGCTGGGGCTCTCGCCCAAGACGGTGATGATTTCCTCCAACGGCTCGGTGGTGCGACGCTTCGACAATGAGCTGCTCCACCGCACTTTGCTGCCGATTAACAGCGCCCGCGCACTGGTAGGAGCGCTGCGCCGCTTCGGCCAGACCATGGTCTTCACCTTCGATCGCTCTGACGGCCCGGAGCTGGTGGTCGAAAGCATGGCCGCCCTCAACCAGAAGATCGCCGCGTGGGTGGATGCCAACCGCAACGAGATGGTCGAGATGCTGCCGCTTGAGCGCGCGCTCGACGCTGGGGTACCGCCCATTCAAGGCATGCTCTGCGGAGACATTGCGCAGATCCGCGCCGCCCAGCACGCCCTTGAAGGCACACCCGTCGCGGTCGGCATCACCATGCACCGCACTGAGTACGCAGACAAGGACCTGGGCATCCTGGACCTGCTGCCTCCACGCTGCTCGAAGGCCCATGCGCTGGATGGCCTGGCTCGCTCGCTCGGCCTCGAGGCCAGCCATGTCATGGCCATCGGCGACAACTTCAACGACCAGTCCATGCTGGAGTATGCCGGGCACCCGGTGCTGATGGGCAACGCCGGCGACGAGATGCAGGAGCTGGCACGGCGCCAGTCCTGGACCGTTACTCACGCTAATGATGATGACGGCGTCGCCGTGACGCTCGAGCCGGTGATCGCCCGCACCCTGGCCGCCCGCAGTCTCCGCAATGGCGCGGAAGTAACCGCCCTGGCCGGCAGCGGAGCCCGCTAAGCCCCGCCGCGCATGGTAGCCTTTTATCAGTGGCATCCCTGCGCCAAGCCGGAATTGCGGTCGCTGCCCTGTTGCTGGCGGGGATTTGCCTGCCGCTGCGCGCCGCCGAACACATCACCCTGCGCAATGGCTTCGACCTGATCTGCGACCACCGCGAGCCCGCCGGAGAGCGCGTCCGCCTCTACCTGACGCCCAGTGGCCCGAATTTTGTCGAAGTGGACCCTGCGTCCATCGTCGGCAGCGAGTTTGTCGCCCTGCCCGCACCCACTTTATCCGTAGACAATTTGAAGCCACTGGACATTCCCACTCTGCTGGCCCGGGCCGGGTCCGCCCATGACCTCGACGTCGCGCTGCTGGCCAGCGTCATCCGCGCGGAGAGCGGGGGGAACGTTCACGCCATCAGCCGCACCGGCGCGCGCGGTCTGATGCAGTTGATGCCTGCCACCGCGGCGCAACTGGGTGTGGCAGACAGCTTCCGCGCAGACCAGAACATCGATGGCGGCACCACCTATCTGAATGCGCTGCTGCTGCGCTACCACGACAATCTGCCGCTGGCCCTGGCCGCCTACAACGCCGGCCCCGCAGCCGTCGATCGCTACCATGGCATCCCGCCCTATCGTGAGACGCGTGCCTACGTGGCCCGCATCATCCGCGACTTCAATCGCCGCAAGGCCGCCGCTGCCAGTGCAGCCCGCACCCTGGTAGCCACGGCGACACCCGCTGGCCAGTGATCCGGCCTTGGCTCCAATCGCTCTGACGCCGCGGCACGATCCGTCCCGGCACGCTCACTCCGAATCCGCCCTCACCAGTCCCACGCACCCACTGGAGTGATCGCCGCTTGAAACCCAGACAGCTTCTGCTCTCCATCGCCGCCACCCTCGTCTTCCTGGCGCTGCTGGTCTACGGGAGTTACCGCACCCACTTCCGCTGGGACATCCTGGCGCAGCAGACACACTTCGTCCGCTGGTCCAGCATCCTGCTGGGCATCGCGCTGATCTACGTGGCGTACGTGGTGCGCGCCTTGCGCTGGGCTGCCTTTCTGCGGCCCACCAAAAAGATTCCCCCGTTCTACCTGCTGGGCACACAAGTCATCGGCTTCACTGCCGTCGCACTGCTGGGCCGCGTTGCCGACCTCACCCGCCCTTATCTGGTTGCGCGGCGCAGCAATACGCCACTGCCTTTGCAGATCGCCATCTACACGGTCGAGCGCATGTTCGACGCCGGCTCCATGGCCATCATCGTCGCGCTGGCCCTGCTGCTGGCGCCGGACCGCGCCACCATGCCGCATCGCGAGATGGCCATGGCCGGGGCGAAGAGCTCGCTCATCGCTGCTATCGCGCTCATCCTGCTCACCGTCACGGTCTGGCTGGCTGGAGACCGCGTGGCTCAGATGATTGAGTCCACACTCCCGCACAAGCTGGGCGGCGCCATCGCCAGCAAGATTCGTGGCTTCCGCCAGGGGCTGGTTGCCATCGCCTCAGCCAGCGCGCTGCTGCAGGGCGCACTGCTTTCGCTGCTGATGTGGGCCATGATCTCGTCCGCGTACCTGCTGGCCGTCCGCGCCTTCGTTCAGTCGCCAGTGCTTGGCTCCATGACCCTGGGCCGCGCCGTCATCCTGATGGCTGCCAGCATCGTTGGCTCGGTCCTGCCCATCCCCATCGTTGCCTGGTTCGCGCAGATCCTGGTGCTGCAGCAGACCATGCAGCGCCTCTATGGCGTGCCCGCAGAGACGGCGCTGGCCTGTGGCACCGCGATCGCGCTGGTCACCTTCCTCAGCGTCATTCCGGTAGGGCTCGTCTGGTCCCGCTTTGAGCACATCTCGCTCAAGCAGGTCTCCGCAGAGTCCGAGCATGTCGCCGAAGCGATCGAGACCGGCGCCCAGGCCTGATTTCCAGCGCAACCCTGTGTTTTCTCCCGTCATCCCGACCAGAGCGGAGGGATCTGCTGTCCCGCCGGCGGGCGCACACCAAGCAGATCCCTCCACTCCGCTTCGCTCCGGTCGGGATGACAGAATACGGACGGCACACGTGACACGCTGCCTAAGTTCCCGGCTGCTATCTTAAGAACCAGATATGAAGTGTCCCTACTGCGGCTTTGCGCAGGATCGCGTGGTCGATTCGCGTGAAAGCAAGGAAGCCGACGCCATTCGAAGACGCCGCGAATGCGAGCGCTGCGAGAAGCGCTTCACCACCTACGAGCGCATCGACGAGATCCCCTACATGGTGGTGAAGAAGGATGGACGGCGAGAGCGCTTCGAGCGCCACAAAGTGCTGAGCGGTCTGCTCCTGGCCTGCCGCAAACGCCCATTCACGCCCGACAATATGGAGGCCATCGTCGATGAAGCCGAGACCTTTCTCATCGATTCGCCAGAGCGCGAGCGCACCACCAGCGAGATCGGCGAGCTGATCATGAACCGGCTCAAGGCCGTCGACACCGTCGCGTACATCCGCTTCGCGAGCGTCTATCGCGACTTCACCGACGTGCGCGAATTCAAGGAAGAATTGGAGCGCCTGCTCATTACCAAGGATCAGTCCGCCAAGCGGCGCCTACCTGAAGCAATCCCGCGCAAGCCGCAGCCGCGCAAGCCCTGAGCCAGCGCTTCTTCCATCCCGAGACCCCGGTATCAGCAAAGAGAAAGACAGCAGATCATGTCCAAACAGCACACCATTACCCTTATCCCCGGCGACGGCATCGGACCGGAGGTCTCAAACGCTGTTGTGCGCATCGTCGAAGCTGCGGGCGCCGCCACTGGCGCGACCTTCCAGTGGGAGAGCTTCGCCGCCGGCGCCGATGCCTTCGAGCGCTACAAGGAGTACATCCCGCGCGAGCTCTATCAGTCGATCGAGCGCAACCGCGTGGCGCTGAAAGGCCCCGTCACCACCCCCATCGGCGGAGGCTTTCCTTCGATCAACGTCACGCTGCGCAAGCAGTTTGAGCTGTTTGCAAACTTCCGCCCCATCCGCAACCTGCCCGGCCTGGAGACCCGCTACCCCGGCGTCGACCTCGTCATCATCCGCGAGAACACCGAAGGCCTCTACGTCGGCCTGGAGCATGAGGTCGTGCCGGGCGTGGTCGAGTCCATCAAAGTCACCACAGAGAAGGCGTGTACCCGCATCTCCAAGTTCGCCTTTGAGTATGCACGCAAGCATGGCCGCAAGAAGATCCATGCCATCCACAAGGCCAACATCATGAAGATGTCCGATGGCCTGTTCCTGCGCTGCGCCCGTGATGTTGCCAAAGACTTCCCCGAGGTCACTTACGGCGAACACATCATCGACAACACCTGCATGCAGCTGGTGATGAACCCCTACCAGTACGACATGCTGCTGATGGAAAACCTCTACGGCGACATCGTCAGCGACCTGTGCGCGGCCTTCGTCGGCGGCCTGGGCCTGGTGCCGGGCGCAAATCTGGGCTATGCGTGCGCCATCTTCGAAGCGGTGCACGGCTCGGCTCCGGACATTGCCGGACAGGACAAGGCCAACCCCACGGCGCTGCTGCAGTCTGCCGTGCTGATGCTGCGCCACATCGAGGAAGTTGCAGCAGCCGACCGCATTCAGGCTGCGCTCGAAAAGGTCTACGGCGAGGGCAAGACACTCACCCGCGATGTAGGCGGCACCACCGGAACCCAGGCCTTCGCCAACGCAATACTCGCTGCCCTCTAGCCGTTTCTGAAGGATGAACATGCTGCAGAAAACACGATTTATCGTCCTGCTGTTCGCCGCCATGCTCGTCCTCACTGCGGGCTGCAAACCTGGCTCGTCCGACAATGGCGCACACGATTCGCCGTCCGCAGGCCCAGCGGCGCAGCTGACACAGATCGATCCCGCCACCGCAGGCACCATCGAAGGCACAGTGCACCTCAGCGGCAAGGTGCCGGAGCGGATCGAGATCGACATGGCGCAGGACCCGGCCTGCAACATCAGCTCGGATGCCAAGAACCTGACCGAGGGGATCGTCGCGGCCGGCGGCAAGCTCGCTAACGTGTATGTCTACGTGAAGGACGGGTTGGGCAACACGATCTACGCCGCACCCTCCACGCCGGCAGTGCTTGACCAGAAGGGCTGCCGGTATGTCCCGCACGTGCTCGCCGCCATGGCCGGCCAGGCGGTGGAGTTTCGCAACTCCGACCCCACCATGCACAACGTCCACATGCAGCCCACGGTGGGCGGAAACCAGCAATTCGACGTCTCGCAACCACCCAATGGCGGTACCACGCGCCACACCTTCACCCAACCGGAGCGGATGATCCCGGTGCGCTGCAACAACCATCCCTGGATGCAGGCCTTCCTCAACATCGCGCCCAATCCATTCTTTGCAGTGACGGACGCAAATGGCCACTTCACCATCCCGGGCCTGCCGCCGGGCACCTACACCCTGGTCGCCGATCAGGAGCAGCTAGGCCAGCAGCAGGCGACTGTGACGGTCGCGACGCATGGCACGGCCAAGACAGACTTCACCTTTGCTACAAAGTAGCTAGAGACATGGGTGACCACCCTAGCAAAGCCAGGTTGGGGTCGTTAAACTCTTAGGAATCCCCTCACTACCCGCGAGGCTCATGGCACAGAGACGGAGAGTTGGCATACTCGGCGCGACCGGCACCGTCGGGCAGCGTTTCATCCAGATGCTGGCGGCCCATCCCTTCTTTGAAGTGGCGTGGCTAGCGGCGAGCGACCGCTCCACCGGCCGGCGCTATGAAGATGCCGTGCGCTGGAGGCTGGACACGCCCATTCCTGACGCCGTGCGCAATCTACCGCTCTCGCCTGCCGTTCCAGACCATGCTCCCGGCATTCTGTTCGCCGCTCTCGATGCAGACATCGCCCGTGAGTTCGAACCGCTCTTCGCCGCGGCGGGCTGCGCTGTCATTTCGAACTCCAGTGCGTTCCGCATGCAGCCCGACGTGCCGCTGGTTATTCCAGAAGTCAACGCCACCCATCTGCCACTGCTGGAGTTGCAATCCTGGCGCAAGCAGTCCGGCGGCTACATCGTCACCAATCCCAACTGCTCCGCCATCGGCCTGGTGCTCGCGCTCAAGCCGCTTGCCGACCGCTTCGGCATCGAGAGTGTCTTCGTCTCGACCATGCAGGCGGTGAGCGGCGCCGGCTACCCGGGCGTAGCCTCGCTCGACATCCTGGGTAACGTCGTCCCCTACATCAAGAATGAGGAAGAGAAGCTCGAAGCAGAGACGCTCAAGCTGCTGGGCTCGCTCGATGGCGAGACAATCCGCATGTACGACGCGCGCATCAGCGCGCATTGCAACCGCGTTGCGGTAGAAGACGGCCACACTGAAAGCGTCTCCATCAAGCTGCGCAGCAAGGCAACGCGCGAGCAGATCCTCGCCGCGTGGAGCGAGTTCCGGCCGCTGGCTGCGCTCCAGTTGCCCACCGCACCCGCACAACCCGTCGAATTCGTCGCAGCCGAGGATCGCCCACAGCCGCGGCTTGACCGCATGCGCGGCGGTGGCATGGCCTCGACCGTCGGGCGCCTGCGTCCATGCAGCCTGCTCGATTGGAAATTCACTGTGCTCTCCCACAACACCATCCGCGGCGCAGCCGGCGCTACCCTGCTCAATGCGGAGCTGCTGATGCAGATGGGCAAGCTCGACAGCAGACGCGATCAGCAGCACGCAGTCGCACCAGCCGCGGCGGCTGCGCCCGCATGAGATTAATCGTGATGAAGTTCGGCGGCACCTCGGTTGAGGATGCCGCCGCCATCCGCCGCACTGCGGACATCGTCGCTGGCCGCCTCGCGCTCGGCATGCAGCCTGTGGTCGTCGTCAGCGCCATGGCCCGCGTCACCGATCAACTGCTGCATGCGGCTGCGGCCGCTGGCCGCGGAGACAAGTCTGCTGCGCTCGCTGCCAGCGTCGCGCTACGTCAGCGCCATCATCAGGCTGCCGCTGACCTCATCCCCGGCCTGCATCTCGCGCCAGTAAGCACGTTCATCGATGAGCACTTCGATGCGCTTGACGAGCTACTGCGCGGGCTCGCCGCAGTGGGCGAGGTGACGCTGCGCACCACCGATATTGTGGCGTCATATGGCGAACGGCTCTCCAGCCAACTCGTCGCCGCTGCGTTCCTCGCGCGCGGCCTTCCGGCCGTTCATGTTGACGCGCGCCACTGCATCATCACTGACAATCAGCACACTCGCGCTATTCCCAAGGACGATCTGATTGCCGCACGCCTGCGCGAGCATGTGCTGCCTCATGCGCAGGCCGGCCGCATTGCCGTGCTGGGAGGCTTCATTGGGTCTACCCCTGAGGGAGTGACCACCACACTGGGCCGAGGCGGCTCCGACTTCAGCGCGGCGCTCATCGGTGGTGGACTGCATGCAGAGGCAATCGAAATATGGACCGACGTCAACGGCATCATGACCGCCGATCCGCGCATCTGTCCCGATGCGCTGCGCGTGCGCACCATCAGATTCGAAGAGGCTGCCGAGCTGGCGTACTTCGGCGCCAAGGTGCTGCATCCGGCCACTATCCTGCCCGCGGTGCAGAAGAACATCCCGGTGCTGGTGCTGAACTCACGCGACGCGCAGAACGAAGGCACGCGCATCACCGCGCTGGCCCCGCACTGCCGCAGTCCCTTCAAGTCCATCGCCGCCAAAAAGCGGCTCACCATTATCGACATCGTGGCCAACCGCATGCTCATGTCGCATGGCTACCTGCGGGCGGTCTTTGAGGTATTCGACCGCCACAAATGCTCGGTCGATATGGTGTGCACCTCGGAGGTCAGCGTCTCGCTCACCGTCGACTCCAACGAGCGGCTGCCGGAGATTGCCGCCGACCTGCGCCAGTTTGCGGATGTAAAGTACGAAGGGCGCAAAGCGCTGATCTGCATGGTGGGTGAAGATATCCGCGGCCACAATGGAATCGCCGCGCGGGTCTTCGGCGCAGTGCGCCACGTAAACCTGCGCATGATCTCGCAGGGTGCGTCGGAGATCAATATGAGTTTCATGATCGACGAAGACGACGTGAGCGAGGCCATCCGCTCACTGCACTCTGTCTTCTTTGCCGATCCCGATCCCGAGATTTTTGACCTGGAAGCGCGTGCGAAGATAGACGCACGCAGCGCGGCGCAGGCCGCCGCACTGGAGAGCCAGACATGATCTTCCTGATACTGGGCCGCGGTAAAACCGGGTCCATCGTTGCCGACGTCGCGCACGAGCGCGGCCATGGCGTGCGCGTGATTGGCGAAGAGGAAAATCGCAACGCCTCCGCGCTCACCCCGCCGCTGCTGGTGCAAGTGGACGCGGTCATCGACTTCACTACCGCGGAAGCAGTCATCCCCAACCTGCGTGCCTGCCTCTCCAACGGCGCCAAGGTGGTGGTCGGCACTACCGGCTGGTATGACAAATTGAACGAGATGCGTGCGCTATGCGAGCGGCGCAACGCCGGCCTGCTCTACGGCACCAACTTCTCCGTAGGCGTGCAGGTGATGCTGCGCCTGGTGCATGAGCTTGCCGCCGGCACCCGCGGCTATCAGCTCTCCATCTCCGAAACACATCACGCCAGCAAGAAGGACGCGCCCTCCGGCACCGCGCTCTCGCTCGAGCAGACCATGCGCGAGGCGCTGCCAGAGATCGATCTGGCAGCCAAGATCACCTCACAGCGCGAAGGCGACGTCGCCGGCATCCACGAGATCCAGGCACGCTCCGTCAACGACCGCATCACCATCCGCCACGAAGCTTTCTCCCGCCGCGGCTTCGCCGAAGGCGCCATCCTGGCCGCGGAGTGGCTCAGCTCGCGCACCGGCTCCTACGACTTCAACGAGATCTACGCGCAGCTGCAATAACCACTATCTGCTACCTCAACGAAGCGGGTGCCCATCCTGGCGAAGCCAGGGTGGGCTACGACCAAAACCAGCGCATCCGGCATCTCGCTTGCTCGCTAACCCGCCGACCTACCGCGGCGCTGGCGTGCTCGCGTCGGCCAGCGCATACACCGTTACCGCCATCACTGCAGCGTTCTCGCCCAGCTCGCGCGGATTCACCTTGTCGAAGGTATCGGCTGGCGTGTGGTGATAGTTGAAGTAGTAGCGGCTGTCCTGGATGGGCGCGAAGCCCGGCACCCCCTTGCTCACCAGGAAGCCGATGTCCTCGCCGGTGTCTGGAGAGCGATCGAGCAGCGAGGCGCCGCTCGTGGAGAGCACTTCGGAGATCGGCCGCAGCCACTCCTCCATCTCCTTGCCGCCTTGGTAGGCGATGCCCGTCGGATGCCCCGCACCCAGGTCGGATTCAAGCGCGCCGACATGGTTCTGCAACTCCGCCGTGTGGTCCTTCGCGTAGCTCTGCGCGCCCTCCGAGCCCTGCTCTTCGTCCATCCATGCGATGAAGCGCACCGTTCGCCTGGGATGCAGCCCGAGCTTCTGCAGCAGGTGAATCGCCTGCATCGACACGGCGATGCCCGCGCCATCGTCGATCGCCCCTGTCGCCAGGTCCCAGGAGTCGAGGTGGCCAGAAACGATGACGATCTGCTCCGGATGCTCCGTGCCCTTCCAGTCGGCGATCACGTTCTCACTCTCGACCGGCGGCAAGGTTTGCGGAGTCAGCGTGAGGTGTATCCGCACCTCGCCCTGCGCGGTCAGATTCTTCATCAGGTCCGCGTCCTCTGCCGCAACAGCAGCAGCGGGAATCTTCGGCAGACCGTCCGTGTAATAGGTCATGCCGGTATGCGGCAGGCGGTAGTCTGCTCCGCCCACGGAGCGGACCAGGGCTGCCACCGCACCAACCGATGCAGCAACACTGGGTGCCGCGCCACGATACGCCACTGCCTGCCCATAGGCTTCGCCGCCACGGCCCTGCGCTGCCAGCTCCTTATCGAAGTGCTCGTTGAAGAGCAGTACCTTCCCCTTAACCGCACCAGCAGGCAGCGCCTTGAGCGCGGCGAAGGAGTCCACGACGACCACCGGCGCGTCGATGCCATCCTTCGGCGTCGCAACACTGCTGCCCAGCGCGGTCAGCACAATTTTCTGTGTGGTGCCAGGCGTGCCGCCGGGCCACGCTGTCAGCGCCCCCGTCTCTTCGCCGCGCACCCAGTGTGGCACCATGGTCTTCTCCAGCATCACCGTCGCGCCCAACGCGCGCATCTGTGCTGCGACATACGCCACCGCCGCCTCTGCCTGCGGCGAGCCAGCGATGCGCGGGCCGATGTTATCGGTAAGGTGGCGAAGCTCGGTAAGCGCGTAATGATCGGTCAGCGCTTCATCGCGCAGCCTGGCCATGGTCGCCAACTGCTGTGGTGTCCAGGCGCCGGGCGCGGACTGCAGCAGACGGGCAATGCGCGCCTGCGGAGTTGGCGGGGCCATTGCGGCCTGAGCAAAGACTGGAAGCGCATCAAACACGTTGGGCAGCACAGCAGAAATGATTGCAGGAAGGAATGCCGAAAGGCAGCGGGACATAGGCGGGATGCTACCACGCGAGTCCGCTTGCTACCTGGCCAGCAGGCTCACCGTAACCGGGATCTTGCGTGGCGGCAGACACGCGTTTGCAGTGCATGCCTGGTAGCGCAATGCGCCTTGCAGCGCATGCACGCCGGGGGTCGCCGTCAGGTGCGCGCGCAGCGCAAATGCGCCGGTGTACACGCTCAACTTTTCATCCGGAGCGAAGCTCAGACTGAGATCGGCGCCTGCTGGAAAATCGACCGAGCTCACCGTCACCCCATCTCCATCGATCAGCATGAGCTGCGTGGGAATGAGAGATTTCGTATGCGGCACATGCGAGTTGATGTGAAAGCCGTCGGCGACGTGGAAGCGCATCTCGACGGTTTGCGGATGCCGGGCGGAGAGCTCCACCTGTTCCGGCCCGTCGAAGTGCACGCTCTCGGGTATCTTGCCGCCCGCGGCAGGCGTGTCCTGCCAGGGCAGTTGCTGGGCATGCACACCGGCGACGCTCGTAAACAGAATGGTGAGTGTTGCCAGCGCATGACCGAACGCGAATTTGCCGCTGCGGCTCATTCGCGGGCCGCCAGCGCTTTCTTAATATTCGCTTCTATCTCATCGCGGGAGGCCAGGCCGGCGGTCTCTTCGACTATCTTGCCATTGCGCCCTACGTAGTACGAGGTGGGCAGAAACTCCACCCCGCCATACGCCTTCGAAGAGGCATCGTCGCCCAGCAGGATGGGGTAGTTGACGCCGATCTTTTCAGAGAACTTGACGATCTGCGACCGGTCCTTGGTCTCGTCCTCGCTCACACCCAGAATCTCAAAGCCCTGCGGCGCGTACTGTTTGTGCAGGTCCACGAACCCAGGCATCTCCAGCTTGCAGGGGGCGCACCAGGTGGCCCAGAAGTTCACTAGCACTGCCTTACCCTTGTAGTCGGCAAGGGTGACTTTGCGGCCATCCAGCGTCTTCAGAGCAAAGGCGGGTGCCTTCTTGCCGCGCAGGTTCGGCAGCCCCGCGTCGGAGGCCACGTCCTGCTGCACCGTCTGATTGGATTGATCGAGAACCGCGCCTTGAGGATGCGTTGCTTCCGCCCGCCGCCGCTGCAGGTTCTGGTACCCGGACCATGCCATCAAACCCAGCGCCACCACCACTACCAGAATCACGATCGCATTGCGTTTCAAAGCGGAGACCAGCCTCCTGGCCGGTCGATAGTTCTGCGCCGGCTGACAGTCCATTCTACTGGACTGCCCGCACCCCTGGCTGCCGCCTGCTATCGTGGCATGGCGTGGGCTAAAACCATCATCGCGCATGCCGCACACTATGCCAGATAACCAGCCAGAACCCACCGCCACCGCCAAGCCAGGCACTGCAGCTGCGATCACGCCGGCCGGTCTGGTGCGTACGGAAGCAGAGGGCCTGCTGGCCCTGGCAGCAAGGCTCGAAGGCGCAATGGCGTCGGACTTCAACGCTGCGGTGGAACTGGTCTTGCGCTGCGGCGATGCACGCGGCCGCGTCGTCGTCACTGGCATGGGCAAGAGCGGCATCATTGCGCAGAAGATTGCCGCTACTCTCTCCTCCACCGGGACGCCTGCACTGTTTCTCCATCCGGCTGAGGCGCTGCACGGCGACCTGGGCATGCTGGCCAGGGGCGATCTGGTGTTGGCTCTCTCCGCATCCGGAGAGACGGAAGAACTCCTGCGTCTGCTGGCCACGCTCAAGCGCATTGGCGATGCGCTGATCTCCTTCTGTTGCCGGCTCGATTCCACCCTGGCCCGGGCAAGCGACATCGCGCTGGACTGCAGCGTGCCGAACGAAGCCTGCGGCATGAACCTGGCGCCCACCGCGTCGACTACTGCCATGCTGGCGCTGGGAGACGCGCTGGCCATCGCTGTCTCCTTGCGCAAAGGCTTCCGGCCGGAGGACTTCGCCTCGCTGCATCCCGGCGGAAAGCTGGGCAAGAAGCTGGCTCCGGTGCGTCACCTGATGCATGCGGGCGATGCCCTGCCGGCTGTCACACCAGCCACGCCGATGACCCAGGTGATCTACGAGATGTCCCGCAAGAAGCTGGGCATGACTACGGTTCTCGACGCGGACGGACGGCTGGTAGGCCTCATCTCCGACGGAGACCTGCGCCGGCTGCTCGAAGAGCGTGGCCCCGACGCGCTGATCCTGACCGCGGGCGATGCGATGAACCGTGCACCGCGCACCATTGGTCCGGATGAGCTGGCGGCCCGCGGCCTGGCCATGATGGAGGAGCGCCGCATCACTTCGCTGGTGGTCACCGGCGCGGACCGGCGCGCGTTGGGCGTCCTGCACCTGCATGATCTGTGGGAGCTGGAACTTATCTGATCTGAGTTGTCGCTGCAGACGCGTTTGCAGTGCTCTCAGTTTCGAAAGCGCCCACCCTCCTCCACGCTTCCAGGAAAATTGCTCTAGCATGGGATCGTGCCGCTCACACGATACGTCGCCGTCTGTCTGCTGGCACTGCTGGCCATCGCGGGCTGCCGCCGCCAGCCGCCTCCGCAGCCGGCGCCAACCCAATTTGTGCTGGACGACGCGATGCAGCACTGGTATGGCCGCTACGATCCCTCCACGCAAATGGCACGCGCCAATCTGCCGAACCATCCCACCATCGAGCTGGCCGGCACCGACTTTGCGGCCAAGGACCCGGTCGATATTACGGCTATCTTCGACGCCGCCTATACACAGGCCGGCCATCCGCGCCATGTCATCGTCACTGCGGCGGTTCCACATCGCAGCGACAAGCCGGGGCGGCCGGGCGATGACCTGTTCCACTGCCTGATCTGCCGGCCGGTGATCGGCATGGCCGTGTTCACGCTGCGCAACAACAGCTGGCTGCTGGAGAGTGAGAACACTGCAGCGGAGCTGGCGGGCAGCATGGGCAATGCGCCCCAGGTAACGATGATGACGCTGGGGACGGATCTCCACGGCATCCGGCTGGAGAGTCAGTTCGAGGCTCGGGATGAAGCCAGCCAGAGCGTGAGCCTGCTGGTTCCCTGGCGTGAGACGGTCGAGCGCGCGTTTGCCACAGAGACAGCAGCAACGAATCGCGACGCCTGCGGTCCGGATAGCCCCATGCGCGACCCCTGCTACGCATGGCAGCGCGCCATTGCCTTTGTCGCTGTGCCCGGCCAGCAGTACGACGACCTGACCGTGACCTCCAGTGGCACGCAGCTACCACCGGAGATCGCTTCGCCGGCTGCCAAACTGGTGAAGGTCGCACACGCCCACGGGAAAACGCCGCCTCCGCCTGCGCCGCAGGCAATTCCATTCGCGGGTGTGGAGCGCCTCCGCTTCCACGATGGCCGCTACACACCGCTGGCGTCAGAAGAAAATAGCCCACGCTGAAAGCCGTGTTGTGCGGCGGTTATAGTAGCCGCATGCCTCCACTCCTGCTGCTGCTTCTGCTGCTCGCGCTGCCCGCGTGGGCGCAGTTGCCTGCGGCCGCAGTTAGCCAGACAACGCCCAGTGAGCTGGACGCCACTGCGCCTTCCACCCGGGAGATGGGTGAGCGGCTGCGGAAGATCTTCTTCGAACAGGACTGGAAGACCGACCCTAACAAGCAGGCGGATCGCGCCGCCTACTATCGCGGCGTCCTGAAGAAGCCACTCGATCTGCCGACAGAGATCACCATCCGCCAGGCGCTGGCCAACGAACTGCTCGGCGCCGGGGACAGCGCTGGCGCCGTGGCGGACCTTACATCTGTGCTCACTACGGTGACAGAACGCCATGCTGCTGTGCCACCCGCCACGTTGCGCGCCCTGCACTCGCAGCTTGGCCTGGCCTACCTGCGGCTCGGTGAGCAGCAGAACTGCCTGGCGCACCACTCCACCAAGTCCTGCATCTTCCCCATCGATTCCAGCGGCATGCACCACCGCCCGGAAGGTGCGGAGGGCGCGGTGCGCGAGTACTCCGCCGTCCTGGCCTCCGACCCCACCGACACCAGCGCGCGCTGGCTGTTGAACCTGGCCTACATGCAGCTGGGCGAGTATCCCGCGCAGGTGCCGGCGCAGTGGCTCATCCCGCCGTCGCTCTTCCGCTCCGAGTATCCGCTGCCCGTCTTTGAGGATGTCGCCACCGAGGCTGGCGTCGGCATCACCAGCCATGCCGGTGGCGCGGTGCTCGAAGACTTCGACGGCGATGGGCTGCTGGATCTTGCCGTTACCAGTTCGGGACCGCTCGACCAGATGCATCTGTTCCACAATCGCGGTGATGGCAGCTTCGAAGACGTGACGCGCAAGGCCGGCCTGATGGGCGAGTTGGGCGGCCTGAACCTGATATGCGCCGACTACGACAACGACGGCCATCCCGACCTGGTCGTGCTTCGCGGCGGCTGGTGGGCGGTCCATGGTGCCTACCCCTTCTCCCTGCTGCACAATCGTGGCGACGGCAGCTTCGAAGACGTGACCGTGAAGGCCGGCCTGCTCTCCATACACCCTACGCAGGCCGCCGCCTTTGCCGACTTCGACAACGACGGATGGCTCGACCTGTGGGTGCCGCATGAGTCCACGCCGGGTGATCCGCGCCCCTCGCAGTTATTTCGTAACAATCACGATGGCACATTCACGGACATCGCCGCTGCCAGCGGTCTGGCCGACCTCGGCTTCGTGAAGGGCACTGCCTGGGGCGACTACAACAATGACGGGCGTCCGGACCTTTACGTCTCCATCAAGGGCGCGCCCAATCGCCTCTTCCGCAACGACGGCCCGGCTCCGGGTGACGACTCCGCCCATCCCACGCGCTGGCGCTTTACCGATGTCACGGCAAGCGCGGGCGTCGCGCAACCCGTCGAAAGCTTCACCACCTGGTTCTTCGATTACGACAACGATGGCTGGCCAGACCTGTTCGTCACCGGCTATTCCTCGACCCCGCAGGAGATTGGCGCCTTTGAAGCTGGTCTGCCCTCCAAGGCAGACGCCGCCGCGCCTGTATCACAATGAGCGCAACGGCACCTTCCGCGACGTCACCCACGAAATGCACCTGGACCGCGCCATCCTGACCATGGGCGCAAGCTTCGGCGACCTGGATAACGACGGCTTTCTCGACGTGTATCTCGGCACCGGCGACTCGCTCTACACCTCGCTGCTGCCCAACCGCATGTTCCGCAACGAAGGCGGCCGTCGCTTTCAGGATGTGACCACGGCCGGCGGCTTCGGCCATCTGCAGAAGGGACACGGCATCGCCTTCGGCGACATCGACAACGACGGCGACGAGGACATCTTCGAAGAGATGGGCGGCGCCCTGCCCGGCGACAGCTACCAGAGCGTGCTCTACCGCAACCCTGGTACACCGGGCACCCATTGGTTGACGCTGTCGCTCACCGGAGTGCGCAGCAACCGCTCCGCCTTTGGCGCCGTGATCCATGTAACTGTTCCCGGCACACATGGTGTACGGCACATCTATCGTACGGTCGGATACGGTTCAGGCTTCGGTGGTAATCCACTGCGCCAGCACATCGGTCTAGGCACATCCGCCGGTCCAGTGACGATAGAGGTTCATTGGCCCACGTCCGTCACCACGCAAACCTTCCGCGGAATGGCGGTCGATCGTGCCTATGGAATCACCGAGGGCAAGCAGGACGCGCAGCCGGTTCACTACCCGCAGTTCAAGCTGCCCGACCCCGCCATGCCCGCCAGCATGACCCACAAAGCAGGCCCCTAGCCAGCAGGCGCTATGGGTGTGCTAGGACCGACAGCGTCACGGTCTGGATATGGGTGATGGAGTTTGCATCCAGGGGACTGCCGGAGATGCCGGTAGCGGTTAGCGTAATGGGCGTCGTGGTGATGGCGGCACTGTTGGCGGCGGTCACATCGAACTGCTGCGCGGAACCGATACCCACCGTCGCAATCCCAGGCGCCACGCCCACGCCGGTCGGCAGGCCGCTCAGGGTAAGCGATATGCTGCCGTTCGAGCCCTTCAGCGCGCTTACCTGGAAGCTGACGGTGGTGGTGGCTCCCTGCGCCACCGTCGCTGCGCCCGGCTGACTGCTGCCCAGCGCAAGCACGAAGTCCGGCGGCCCACTGCTGCCACACGCGGTCACTCCCTGCGGCAACACACAACTCGCAGCCAATACCAGCAATCTCCATCCATGCCGCATGCGCAACACTTCCTCCCGAAACTGAACTGACCGTGAACGGAACCCGCTCAACAGTCTTGGGATGCAGGTTTCCTGCATTCCCTGCACCCGCTCTCTGGGTATCCTACGACGCGCGCCCACCTTAGCCATCCGGCCGCTTCACGCTGAGCGGACGCGCAGTCCGGTAGAGCAATTTTCCTGTAGATGTAGACGAACCCAGCGGCCGTTCTTGTGGCCTTTCTTAAAGGAAAGGCCACGCCGAGGGTATCTCCGCCGGTCACAGCCGCAGGAAAATTGCTCTAGACTGACACAAATCCAGTTTGTGCGCCGCACAGAGACCGAGACCCCTACCCGCATGCACCGTTGGTCCCAATTGTTTGTCCCCACGCTTCGTGAAGCACCCTCCGATGCCGAGGTCGCCAGCCACAAGTTTCTGCTGCGCTCGGGCTATATCCGCCAGCTAGGCGCCGGGCTCTACTCCTACCTGTTCCTGGGCCAGCGCTCGCTGAACAAGATCATCGCGATCGTGCGCGAGGAGATGGATCGCATCGGACAGGAGTTCTACCTGCCCGCGCTGCTGCCCCGCGAGCCCTGGGAGGAGAGCGGCCGCTGGACTGCGATGGGCGACAACATGTTCCGCCTCAAGGACCGCAAGGGCGCCGACCTGTGCCTGGGCATGACGCATGAAGAGATCATGACCTCGATCGCGCGCAATGAGCTACGCAGCTACAAGCAGCTGCCCCAGATCTGGTATCAAATCCAGACCAAGTTCCGCGATGAGCCACGCCCCAAGTCCGGGCTGCTGCGCGTGCGCCAGTTCACCATGAAGGATGCCTACTCTTTTGATATGGACGCCGCCGGTCTTGACGAGAGCTACCGCAAACACGACCAGACCTACCGCGCCATCTTCAAGCGCTGCGGGCTGTCCTTCGTCGCAGTCGACGCGGACTCGGGCGCCATGGGTGGCTCGCAGTCGCAGGAGTTCATGGTCTACACCGATGCGGGCGAGGACCTGATCGCAGGTTGCGCCCAGTGCGACTACGCCGCGAATATCGAGAAGGCAACGTCAAAGCTCGCTCCGGTCGAAGATCTGGCGCCTGCCGGCGATGGCATGCCGGAGCTGGTCGCCACACCCGATCAGCGCACCATCGATGAGGTGGGCGCATTCCTCAAGCTCGCGCCCGTCTACCAGATGAAGACCATGGCCTACATGGGCAAGCGGCCCGGTGCGAAAGGCGAAACACCTCTGGTGGTCCTGCTGCGCGGCGACCACAGCCTGAATGAGGCCAAGCTGGGCGCGTGCGGCTACGGCGATCTGCGCCCCATGACGCCGGAAGAGATTGAGCGTGTCTTCGGCGCGCCCGCGGGATTCCTTGGGCCGGTGGCGTTGAGGAATGTAGTGGCCTCCCAGGACAGGCCAATCTTTGGGGTCTCGTTCGCAACAGAACGGAAGCATGGGCCAGAAGAGTTAAGCGCGGGGGACATTGCAATCGCATTTGCGAAAGCTGGTGAGGTTGTTGTTTTAATGGATAGGGCGCTTGAAGGACGCACGAACCTGATCGCCGGCGCGAATCAGACGGGCTATCACCTGCGCAACGTGACACTCGGCCGCGACTTCACCCCAACTCTGATCGCCGACGTACGCGCTGCTGCCGAAGGCGAGGGCTGCCCCAACTGCGGCGCACCCCTGAAGGTAGCCAAAGCAGTCGAGATCGGCCACATCTTCAAGCTGGGCTATCGCTACTCGGAGTCGATGGGCGCGCGCGTGCTCGACCCCAACGGCAAGGAGGTCACGCCGATCATGGGCTCTTATGGCATCGGCATCGAACGCATCCTGACCTCGGCCATCGAGCAGTCCCATGACGACAATGGCTTCTGGCTGCCGCCCTCGATCGCGCCGTTCCAGGTCGTCGTCACCATCACCAACGCCAGCGACGCAGCACTGCTGGCAGCAGGCGAGCAGGTAGCGCGCGATCTGGAAGCAGACGGCTTCGACGTGCTGCTGGATGACCGCGACGAACGCGCCGGCGTCAAGTTCAAGGACGCCGACCTGATCGGCATCCCATACCGCATCAACGTGGGCAAGAAGGTAGCCGATGGGCTGGTCGAGTTGGTGGCGAGGGCCACTGCAGCGGACAGGACTTCCAGCCGCGATGTCCCCATCACAGACGTAGCCGCGGCGCTGGAAACTCTCCTCAGGGCCGCAGTTTAGGTCCCGGCGAGGGTTCGGACCTCGCGCTCAATCTGGCCCTTGCGCTCCGCCCTCACCACGCTCAGGTCGTACTGCTGTTGCAGATTCAGCCAGAACTCCGGGCTGGTGCCGAAGTAGCGCGCCAGCCGCAGCGCCGTGTCGGGCGAGACAGCCCGCCGCCCACGCACAATCTCACCCACGCGCGTAGCCGGCATATGGGTTGCGAGGGCCAGCCGGTTCCGGGTGATCGCCATGGGCTCAAGGAACTCCTGCGCAAGCACCACGCCAGGATGCGTCGCGATGCCTTGGATTCCCCATCCTGTCGATGGCCGCTTGATGGTCATAGTCGCTCACTCCATTGGGCTAGTGATAATCCAGAATCTCTACCCCATACGCTCCGTCATTCCTCCACACGAAGCAAATGCGGTACTGGTCGTTGATGCGGATGCTGTGCTGGCCTAGACGATCATGGGACAACCGCTCCAGTTTGTTGTTCGGCGGAACTCTCAGATCGTTCAAGATGCTGGCCGCCTCCAGCATGTCCAGCTTTCGTAGAGCTACCTTGGCAATGTTCCTCCATCGCCGGCTGCTGCGGGTCTGGAACAGTTCGGCGGTTGCAGCATCCCCGAAGCTTTGGATCACAGCCGATAGTATAACGCGTCACGTTATATCACGCAATCGTCTTGACCATCCCATCCTTCACGTGAGCACCCTGCAAGACACCCCAGGTGCCTACCAACCCGGGGCGCGCCAGCCAACCGCGCAGGTATCATGGACATCAGCGGTATTTCGTACTCTTTTTGCTGCGATTCCACGTCCGCATAGCGCTTTTCCCGCGTCCAAGCCGGTGGAATGGTGTCGTAGCCTCTGAAGGCCCCGGGAATCCCCGCCGGCCGCAGCCCCTGCCGCCAAGGATGTCGATCGCAACGTGGCCCTGACCCTGAAGCTCGCCCCCCGTACCGCCGCCCGTCCCCTGTGGGAGACGGCGCTGGCCATCGTCGCCATCGTCGCCACCCTAGGGCTGCTGCTGATGGGCATCACCTTCAGCTACTACTCTGCCAAGTACAAGCAGGTGGTCGATGAGCGGCTCGCCCGGCCGCTGTTTACCCAGACGCCCCGCATCTACGCCGCGCCACGCGAAGTCCGCGCCGGGCAGAAGCTGAGCGCCCGCTCCATCGCGCTTGACCTGCGCAGCGCCGGCTATACCGAATCCACCAGCACCAGCGCCTCCCGGCTGGGGACTTACTCCGTGCGCGGAGAGAACATCTCGATCCATCCTGGCCCGGAGTCCTACCATTCGCAGGAGGGCGCCACGGTTGCCATGCGCGATGGCGTAGTCACCGCGCTGACCGGCGACGGCGGACAGCAGCTCTCTGCGTATGAACTGGAGCCGCAGCTGATCACCAGCCTCTCCGAGGGCGCAAACCGCGTGAAGCGGCGCCTCATTACCTACAACGAACTCCCGCCCGCGCTGGTGCAGGCCGTCACTTCCATCGAGGATCGGCGTTTCTTCTCGCATGGCGGCGTGGATTACTACTCGCTGCTCGGGTGGGTCTACCACGACCTGCTGGGCGACCGCCGCTATCGGGGGGGCGCCTCCACCCTGACCATGCAGCTCTCACGCGGCATCTTCCTGTCGCCAGAACGCCACCTGAAGCGCAAGCTGATTGAGATTGCCATCACCTTCCAGGTGGAGCACCGCTTCACCAAGCAGCAGATCTTCGAGATGTACGCCAATCAGATTCCGCTGGGCCAGCAGGGCTCCTTCGGTATCTACGGCTTTGGCGAGGCGGCCCAGGCCTACTTCGGCAAAGACGTGCGGCAGCTCAACGTGGCTGAGTGCGCGCTGCTGGCGGGGATGATCCAGCAGCCCAGCGGACTCAATCCGTATCGCCACGCCAAGCGGGCCATCGCACGGCGCAACGTAGTGCTGGGGGCGATGGTGGAGACTGGTGCGCTGACCCAGGCGCAGGCTGATAGCGCAAAGACAGAGCCGCTGCGTCTGGCTCCCGGCACAGTGGACGGTGGCCTGGCCCCCTATTTCATCGACATCGTGCATGAACAGCTGGTGCGCAGCTATGGCGAGGCGCAGTACAGCTCGCAGGGTCTGCGCGTCTACAGCTCGCTCGATCCGGAGCTGCAGCGGGTCGCCAACGAATCCGTGACGGAAGGCATGAAGACCGTCGACGCGCTGGTGGAAAAGCGTCGCGCCAAGGCGAAGAACCCAGACTCCGTCGGCAGTCCGCAGGTCGCCATGGTGGCGCTGAATCCGCACACCGGCCAGGTACTGGCGCTGGTGGGCGGCCGCAACTACGGCATCTCCCAGCTGAACCACGCCATAGCCCATCGACCGACCGGCTCCATCTTCAAGCCATTTGTCTATGCCGCGGCCTTCAACAGCTCGCTGGCCGGCACCCAGTTGACCTCTCCCGCAGCGCCGGTCGATGCAGCCGCCACCACAGGCGGCGTCGATCCAAACGCAGCACAGAATGCTGCCGCACCTCCCCCGATCGATCCCGGCCTGCACCATGGCGTCTTTACCGCGGTCACCATGCTGAACAATGACCTGACCACCTTCGAGGGCGGCTACGCACCGCGCAACTACGGCAAACACGGCCTGGGCGAGGTGACAGCACGCTACGCCCTTCAGTACTCGCTGAATAACGCCACAGTGGAGCTGGCGCAGATGGTGGGCTATGGCAACGTGGCCGCATTGGCCCGCGATGCCGGCATTCACGCCGCACAGGGCACCCCGGCCGTCGCGCTGGGCGCCTATGACGCCACACCCATCGACATGGCGGGTGCCTACACCACCTTCGCCAATAACGGCACTCGCATCGTGCCGTGGGAGATCGCCTCCGTACGCGCCGCCAACGGCGACCCGATCTCCGACCATGAAGCGGACACCAAGCCCATCCTCGACCCGCGGGTCGCTTATCTGACGACGAACATGATGCAGAACGTGATCAACGCCGGCACCGGCAATGACGTGCGTCGCCTCGGCTTCCTGGCCCCAGCCGCCGGCAAGACCGGCACCTCGCGCGATGCCTGGTTCGCCGGCTATACCTCAAACCTGATCTGCGTCATCTGGGTGGGCAACGACGACTACTCCGACATCAAGCTGGAGGGCGCCAAGGCTGCCGCACCCATCTGGGCGGAGTTCATGAAGCATGCTATCCAACTGCCCCAGTACTCCGACACACGCGACTTCTCTATTCCGCAGGGCGTGAACCTGGTCAGACTCGACAAGAACACCAACCTGCTGACCGACCCGACCTGCGCTGAGAGCAACTACTACGCCGCGTTCCTGGACGGCACCGCGCCCACCAACACCTGCTCCCACCCATTCGACGACAAGCGCAACTTCTTCCAGAAGATCTTTGGCCTGGGGGGAGACAAGCCGCAGCAACTGCCGCAGACCACCGGCCCCATCGTGGCCCCACCTCCAGGCCAGCCCCAGCCCGGCATCCCCGGAGCACAAGCGAGCGGCGCCACGCCGACAGAAGAGCAGGACAAGCCCAAGAAGCGTGGCTTGTTTGGCCGCATCTTCGGTGGGGGCAAGGACAAGCAGAAGGATCCGCAGCAGCCAAATCCGCAATAAGAGTTCATGCTCCGGCCGGGTGCACCGCCACCTCCGCTCTAGCTGCAACCAACGCGGCCGCGGCGAATGGCTCCGGACCAGCCTTCCACCCTTTGCATCTCGGCCGACTCTGGCTGGCACTGCGGGCACCAGTACGTAGAGCGCGCCCCCGGGCCCTGTTTTCGCATCAGGATGGTTGCGCCGCAGCGGCGGCACTCCTTGCCCCGCCGGCCATAGACCCACAGCCTTGCCCCGGGGTCTGCCGCGCGCGTGGTACGGCGCGCGCCCGTGTAGGTCACGATACCCGCCTCCACTCCATCGCGAACATTCGCTTCGAGGAAGCGCCGCGAACGATCGAGTAGGCAGTCGACCTCGATTCGCGTCAGCGTGCTGACCAGCCGAAAAGGATGCACCCCGCAGGCGAAGCAGATCTCGCTCTTAAAAACATTTCCGATACCCGCCATCACCCGCTGGTTCAGCAGCACGTTCGCAATCTCTTCCTCGCCGTGCACCAGCAGCCGCGACTCAGCCTCCTTCGTGTTGAAGGTCTCCCCCAGCAAATCAGGCCCCAGCGCGGGCACAGCAGCACTCCGCGCCAACGCGCGCTCGGTGTAGAACTTCGCGACCGGAACATGAAAGGCCACCGCCTCGAAGTCTGCAGTTGCAATCACCGCGCGCATGTCGCGGCGGCCGCGGCGCCATCGCTCCCCCGCGCGATAGATGTGCCAGGAGCCGGACATCAGCATGTGTGTAACCAGGATGAGGTCGCCAGAGAAGTGCATCAACAGCCACTTGCCCCGCGATTCCACCTTCTCGATGGTTCGCCCCGCGACTGGCGTCTGATCGTCCACGCTGGCCAACGGCGCCAGCGCAGTCTCAAAGCGCGTCACTACCTTGCCTTCGAATGCCTTCGCCAGCGCGCGAGCGGAGCGGTAAATCGTATCTCCCTCCGGCATTACTGCACCTCCTGCGCCGGAGCGGCCTCCGCCGGCTCGCGTCCCCAGGCGGGCAGCAGCGAGCGACGCACATTGTATCCGGTGGGCGCGGCCTGGAAGCCGGCGTCCTGCAGGAAGCGTGCGAGGAAGTGTCTGCCTACCGGCTGCCCATTCACCTGCGCAATCAACAGTCCGGCACTGCGGTCTGCCTCACGCTGCCGCATCTCCTGCTGGGCATTCTGTACTAGAAACTGTGACAGATCGCGCGCTGATTGCGATCGCTCCGGCTCCTCTGCGGGCAGGAATACCTGCAAATGAGGATTGCCGCGCCGCAGGTAGGCCACCAGTTCGCCATTGCGCAGCATGACGCTGGCTCCTACGCTGCGAGTGAGCGAGCGAGGCTGGCTCTCAGCCTCATTCTCGACCATCTGAAATTCGCCCGGCGGAGGCTCCGCAGGTTGCGCCTCTGACGGCTGCGGCCAGCGCAGTGTCGCGCCATACGGATTCGCGGGGTCCGTCGCCGCCAGCATCACCATCTCCCGCTTCTCCATCTGCACCTGCTGCCGCAGCGAGCGCAGCAGATCCACCGCAGCCGGCAGCGCAAACTGCGTCGCGCCCATGCCGGCTACGAAATATCCGCGTCGCACCCGCCCGCTCTCCTCCATTGCCTTCAGTACGTCATACACGGCGCTGAATCCCCCCGGCAGGCCCTCCTGCGCAACACTCTCGCGCGTCAGCACTCCATAGCGTGCCAGCAGTTGATTTGCAATGGCGTGGCTCCAGTTGGTGGCTGCTGCAGCATCCGCAGCAGACGCCGCGACCGGCACCAAAGTCCACCGGCCCTGCGCACTGGGCGGCGTGGTCCGCCGGGAGCGAAATGCGGCTGCCTGCGCGCCGCTGGTGTGGGCGCGCTTCGGCTGACGTCCCGCAGGCCGCGTTGTATACGCACGCAACGCGTGGAAGGTGTCGTTGGTCACAGCCCCACGCCAGACCAGGGTCCACAGCGCATCGAGCGTCTCGCCGGGATAGCCGCCGCCCAGCGCTTCGTGAAGTTGCGCGAAGAACATCGCTCCGCCGCGCTCCAGCTGCGCCAGTACTGCCTGCTCCTTTGCGGTTGGCTCAATCAGTGCCAGCGCATTCTGGCGCTGCGGCGGCAACAGCGTCCGCAGCCGGTCGGCAAGGTAAAGCGCGATGCGCCCATCGTGCTCGCCCAGCGGATCGAGTCCCACCCACACCACCTCGCCCGCTGCGATCAGTGTGTCCAGCTGCCCCGGCGCGTAGTTCGCCAGTCGCGCTGGCAGTATGCTCGTCTCCACCAGCGAGGCGGGCAGCGGTGCCCCCTGCAGGTTCTCGATGGTATCCAGCAGCGAGTCCAGACCGCGCCGCCGCTGCAGCACGCCCTGCCAGTGCGTGTTGAGCCGGGCGAGCATCTGCTGCTCCACCGGCTCAATCTCTTTCCGTAACCGTGCCAGTGACTTGCGTCGAATCAGCCGCAGCACCTCGGCATCACACCACTCGCGGTGCATGCCGCCGGGACGGAAGCCGCCCTCCACAATGCGTCCATCCAGCAGCAAACTCCGCAGCGTTGTCTCCGCCATCGTTCCGTCGAGTGCGAACCGCTTCGCCACATCGCCGCAGGTGAATGGCCCGTGCGTCCGCGCATAGCGGCGCACTAGCTCAAGCACGGGCTGCGCCACCAGCGCCAGCAGCGAGCCGGGCAGCCCCGGCGGCAGCGGCACCCCTAGCGCATCCCGGTAGCGCGCCGCATCCTCCACGGCAATCAACCGCTTCTCTCCCGCAACCTTGATCTCCAACAGCCGCTTGGCGCGCAGCAGCCGCTCGGTGTGGATGGCTACATCCGGCGCTGCGAGCCGGTTCAGCAGCTCCGCGCGATTCAGGTCGCCCAGGCGCAGCAGCAAGTCATGGATGCCGTCCGCGCCGCGCGCCTTCAGATTGCCATGCAGTGCCTGCAGTTGATCTTCCACCTCGGCGATCGCGTCGGCATCCAGCAGCTCGCGCAGGTCGGCATCGCCCAGCAGCTCGCGCAGCTGCTCCTGATCGATGGACAGCGCCTGCGCCCGCCGCTCGGCCAGCGGTGCATCGCCATCGTAAATGTAATTCGCTACATAGCTAAAGAGCAGCGAGGCAGCAAACGGCGAGGGCGTCTTTGAGTCCGCCACATGCACCCGCGTGGTGCGCGCCACTACAGATCGCAGCACCTCCAGGAATGCGGGCATATCGAATACGTCACGCACGCATTCGCGATACGCCTCCAGCAGCATGGGAAACGCCGGGTAGCGTGCCGCCACGGTCAACAGGTCATAGGCACGCTTGCGCTGCGTCCACAGCGGCGTCCGGCCGGTAGCGCGGCGCCGTGGCAGCAGCAGCGCACGCGCGGCACTCTCACGAAACTTCGCGGCAAACAACGCGGTGGAACCAAGCTGCCGCAGCACCAGGTCCGATGCCTCTGTTGGATCGAGCAGGATTGTGTCGGCATCTGGCGCAGCCTCCGTCTCCGGAAAGCGCAGCACGAAGCCATCATCGGCCCACATGGTCTCCACCTCCGGGCCGCCCGCTGCCCGCAGCCGAGCGCTGATCGCCATGGCCCACGGTGCATGCACCCGGCTGCCGAAGGGCGTCAGCACGCATACGCGCCAGTCGCCCAGCTCATCGCGCACACGCTCGATCACGATGGTCCGGTCGTCCGGAACAGCACCCGTGGCCAACTCCTGATCGGCCAGGAAGCGCAGCAGATTCTCTGCTGCCAGCGGGTCCAGGTCGTGCTCGCGCGTCAGCCGCGCCAACGCTGCATTGTGCGGCATGTCGCGCAGCTCGCGAACCAGCGCGCCGATACGCCGGCCAAACTCCAGCGGACGGCCGGCGGCATCGCCATGCCAGAAAGGCATCTTGCCTGGCTCGCCCGGGGCCGGCGACACCAGCACACGATCGTGCGTGATCTCGTCAATGCGCCAGGTGGTTGCGCCCAGGATGAAGGTATCGCCCGTGCGGCTCTCGAAGATCATCTCTTCGTCCAGCTCACCCACGCGCACCGGCCGCGCCTCGGTTCCGGAGAGGAAGACTCCATACAGGCCACGATCCGGAATGGTGCCGCCGTTCAGGATGGCCAGCATCTTCGAGCCGTCGCGCGGTGTCAGCAGGTTGGTCACGCGGTCCCAGGTCACGCGGGGTCGCAGCTCGGCAAACTCATCCGACGGATAGCGTCCGGCCAGCAGATCGAGCACTCCTTCAAACGCGGCGCGGCTCAACTCCGCAAAGGGCGCTGCGCTGCGCACGATGGTGAACAGGTCCTCCACTGTGATCTCTGCCGGGACAGGAGGCTCCTTCCTGGTGCGCGGCGTGCGCGTCACCCGCGGTGGCTGCGCCACGGTCGCCACCATCTGCTGCGCCAGCACGTCCAGCGGATTGCGCAGATAGCGCGTCGACTCCACCAGGCCTTCATGCATCGCCTTGGTAACAGCCGCGCAGGCAACCAGGTCCGCGCGATATTTGGGGAAGATAACCCCTTCGCTCGCGGCCCCTACCTGGTGGCCCGCGCGGCCAATACGCTGCATCCCGCTGGCGACCGAAGGCGGCGCCTCAATCTGGATCACCAGATCCACCGCACCCATATCGATACCCAGCTCCAGCGACGAGGTGCAGACCAGCGCGCGAATCTTGCCTGCCTTCAGCAGCTCTTCAATTTCGGATCGCTGCGAGGCCGCGAGCGACCCATGATGCGCACGCGCCACCGTCTCTGCAGGCCGCCCCGCAGCTGCTGACTCTGCGTTCGCCAGTTCATTGATGGCCCCGGCCAGCCGCTCTGCTACACGGCGGCTGTTCACAAAGATCAGCGTGGAGGTGCGCTCGCGCACGATCTCCAGCAGCCGCGGATGAATGGCGCTCCAGATGGAGGTCCGCTTTGGCCCCTGCGACGCAGCGCCGCTAGGCAGCTCTTCCTGCAGGCCGAGTCGGGCCATATCTTCGACCGGCACCTCAATGCGCAGATCCAGCCGCTTCGGCTCGTTGGCATTCACGATGGTGACTGGGCGGAAGCGCACCACGCGCTCCTCACGCGCGGCAGTCGCCTCGGCCGTCTCGTCGCGGGTGAAGCCGGCCTCCATCTCTGCTTCGAGCTGGGAAGAAGCAGCGGGCGCGCTGTTTCGTGCAGGATTACTGGATGCGACAGAGCCATCCGCCCCGGCCAGGTAGTGCGCCACCTCTTCCAGCGGCCGCTGCGTCGCTGAAAGCCCGATGCGCTGGAACGGCTGGTTGGTGATGGCCTGCAAACGTTCAAGCGACAGTGCGAGATGTGCGCCGCGCTTGGTCGGCACCAGCGCGTGAATCTCATCGATGATGACGGTATCCACACTGCGCAGCCCGGCTGCCGCGTCCGAGGTCAGCAGCAGGTAGAGCGACTCTGGAGTGGTAATCAGGATCTCTGCCGGTCGCCTGCGGAACAGCGCACGGTCCTTCTGCGAGGTGTCGCCCGTGCGCACGGCAATCACGGGCTCGCGGACGGACACTCCTGCGCGCCGCGCCATGTTCACAATGCCGGCCAGCGGCGAGCGCAGGTTGCGCTCCACATCCACAGCCAGTGCCTTCAGCGGGCTGATGTAGATGACGCGGCAGGCTGCCGTCTCATCCGGAGGCGGCTCGAGCATCAGCCGATTCAGGCACCACAGGAACGCACTGAGTGTCTTGCCAGTGCCGGTAGGCGCCAGGATCAGCGTGTGCTCGCCGCGCGCGATGGCGGGCCAGCCCAGCACCTGCGGCGAGGTGGGCCGGTCGAACACCGCGCGGAACCACTCTGCTGTGACCGGATGGAATAAGTCCAGGACTGCGTCGGCGCGCGCCGGCAAGGCATCCATCTGTGGCGGGACTTCTGGCTTTCGCGTTGTCTTTTTTCCGGCCATTCCGTTGGTTGGTCAGACGGCGGTTCTCAGTCCCGGGATAGAGCAATTTTCCTGTAGATGTAGACGGACCAGCGGTCGTTCTTGTGGCCTTTCTTTAAAGGAAAGGCCACGCCGAGGGTATCTCCGCCGGTCACAGCCGCAGGCAAATTGCTCTAGCCGATTCATCCTCAACCATCCTTCAAGTGGCGCACATCTTACGAATCCTGCAAAAAAAGATGAGAGTGGCTGTCGATTTCCGCCCGGTTCGTTCGACGTGTGGGTAGAGGTGCTTCCTGAAGCCCTCATCGCACTCACAAGGAGAAGAAAGAATGCGCTTCCTCATGTTTTATACGCCCGCCCCGTCCGCGCACCCCGCTCCGCCCGCGAAAGAAGATATGGAGGCGATGAACAAATTGATCGAGGCAGCCATGAAGTCCGGCGAGATGATTGCCACCGGCGGCCTCACGCCCATCAAGCAAGGCGCGCGTGCCGCCTCGGCCTCAGGCAAAGTCACTGTAAGGGATGGACCATTTATCGAATCGACCGAATTATCGGCGGCTTTGCTCTGTTTCAGCTTCCCTCGAAGCAGGCTGCTATCGAGTCGGCAAGAAATTTCCTGGCGGTCGCCGGCGATGGCGTGGTGACTATCCGGCCCATCATGGATGAGCCGCCCAGTAGACGACCGCCGGCTTGCGCAGTGCGGCCCGCCTTATTAGCAACAACATCTATCCACTATCCATTCACGAGGAGGACGAACAGCGATGCGATTCATGATGCTGATGATTCCCAAGGGGTACGAGGGTGCGGCCCCCGGCACATTGCCGGACGCAAAGGCCGTGGAAGGGATGATGCAATACAACGCGTCCTTGCAGAAGGCAGGGGTCCTGTTGTGCCTGGAAGGACTGCACCCGCCCTCCATGGGAGCGCGCGTCAGCTTCGCCGGAGGCAAGCCCAAAGTAGTGGATGGCCCCTTTGCGGAAGCGACGGAGGTCCTGGGCGGCTATTGGATGATTCAAGTGAGATCCCGCGAAGAGGCGATCGAGTGGGCCAGCCGCTGCCCCGCCTCGGAGAATGAAGTCATCGAAATCCGCCAGGTGCTGGAGATGGAGGACTTCCCTCCAGACGTTCAAAGGGCCGGAGAGGGCTTTCAAGCGATGCAGACGCCATCGGCATAGGGTGACGAACTGCTCTCCCGGCTGGGACGCCGGCATGAGGCCTGCCACGCATTCGAGCAAGCCGCCTCCCTGGCCAGCAATGTGCGCGAGCGTGCGCTGCTGCTGGACCGCGCGCGCATCCACGCAATTGCCAACGGGGCGGAGCGCCGGTAGCCTCGGTAAGATGCGACCCTCCGCCCCGGTCACGCCCGCGCAACAGGCTGCTCTGGTTGCCGCCGCCGGCGAAGCAGCTGCGCATGCCTATGCGCCCTACTCCAACTTTCGCGTCGGCGCGGCGCTGCTGCTTGGCGATGGCAGCATCGTCACCGGAGCCAACGTCGAGAACGCCTCCTACGGATTGACGCTCTGCGCAGAGCGCTCCGCGGTTGTGCGCGCCGTCACTGAACACGGGCCGTCCATGCGCATTGCGGCAGTCGCAGTCGCAAACCTGAACCATGCAGACAGCTCGCCCTGCGGTGCCTGCCGCCAGGTGATGGCAGAGTTCATGGACCCTGCTGCTCCGGTCTTCTTTCCGCAGCAGGGCAGCGTGCAATCGCGCAGTCTGGGTGAGCTGCTGCCTTTCGGCTTTGGTGTCCGCCATGAAAGATAGCTCCGGGGCCGTCCTGCACACCGTTGACATTCTGCGCCGCAAGCGGGATGGACAGGCGCTTACCGCCGATGAGTTGACGCACATCGCACGCGGAGCAGCCGATGGCTCCATTGACGACGCGCAGCTCAGCGCCTTTCTGATGGCTGCCTTCCTGCGCGGCATGGAGCCGGCGGAGGTGCAGGCGCTGACCTCAGCCATGCGCGCCTCCGGCCTGCAACTCGACCTGCGGCAGCCTGCAGATAGTTCCGCCAGCCGCAAGACGGTCGACAAGCACTCTACCGGCGGCGTAGGCGACAAGACCTCCTTCCTGGTCGCGCCCATCGCTGCCGCCGCGGGACTGCGCGTACCCATGATCAGCGGCCGCGCCTTGGGCCACACCGGGGGCACGCTCGACAAACTCGAGTCGATCCCGGGCTTCCGAACGGCGCTCTCCCCCGACGAAATGCGCCGCGTGCTGGACCAGGCAGGATGCGTCATTGTGGGCCAGTCCGCAGAGTTGGTTCCCGCCGACCGCAAGCTTTATGCCCTGCGCGATCACATCGGGGCAGTCGAGAGCCCGTACCTCATCTGCGCCTCCATCATGAGCAAGAAGCTGGCCGCGGGACTCGACGCGCTGGTGCTCGACGTCAAAACTGGTTCCGGAGCGTTCCTGCAGGATGCAGCCGCCGCACGATTTCTAGCCCGCCTGATGGTCGAGACCGGAGAGGCAGCAGGCACCCGCACGGTGGCCTTACTCAGCGATATGTCGCAACCGCTAGGCCGATTTTCCGGCAATGCAGTCGAAGTGCTGGAAGCCCTTGCACTCCTGCGGGGAGAACGTAATGAGCTGAGCGACGATCTGCGAGAGCTTTCGCTCATCCTGGCCGGGTGGATGCTCTACCTCGGCGGTACCGCACGCTCTGCCGGCGAGGGGCGCGACCGCGCCGAGCTGCATCTGGTGGATGGCTCCGCGCTGAAGCACTTTGAGCAGATGGTGGCTCTACAGGGCGGGGACCTGTCCGCCCTCAAACACAACCCCGCCTGCCGGAGCGAAGTGCGCGCACCACGCGCCGGCTACCTGTTCAGCATGGATTGCACCGCCGTTGGCTGGGCGGTGCAGCGGCTGGGAGCAGGACGCGCTCGAGCTGGCGAGCCCGTATCGGCGCAGGCAGGCCTGGAGATGCATGCCAGGCTGGGCGCTTCGCTGCGCCAGGGTGATCTGCTGTGCACGCTGTTTGCCGACGATCCGGCGCGCTTCGCGGAGCCGGAGCAGATACTGGCTGGCGCCATTCGCATCGCCGACGCGCCGCCCCGTGCTATTCCGCTGGTGCAGGAGACGCTCACCCGCGATACGCTTGCGCAGACCTACTCCGCAGCACAGGAATAGCCATTGGCGCGATTCACCGGACTGCTTGGCCTCGTCACCATGCTGCTGCTGGCGTGGCTCTTCTCCACCCATCGCCGGG
>JBBRLT010000030.1:0-36076 GCA_038231235.1 Terriglobales bacterium | reverse complement strand
CGGTGCTGGTGCTGCTGGGCATGGGGACCGCCGTGGCCTCGGTGCTGTCGGCAGCGCCGTGGCTGGTGAATCTGTCGCGGCACAAGGCGTGGACCTTCAGCATCGCAGGAGTGCTGATCGCTGCCAGCTTCCTCATGACCTATGTTGTCGCACCCAGGCTGCGTGCGGGGGAGAGCTGCGCGGCCGATGATCCTAATACCTGCGCCGAGGTAAGCCGGGTGAGCCGCGTGCTGCTGTGGGGCTCCGCGCTGATCTGGAGCGCAGGCTTCTTCGTGGCCTACCTGCTGGGCCCCATCCTGGAGCGTCTAGACGGCTGATCGAGTGGTCAGGCGACCACGGTGAGTCCGGTGCTCGCAGCCTGCTCGTGCGCGTGGTAGCTGGAGCGCACCAGCGGGCCGGACTCCACGTGGCGGAAGCCCATCTCCATGGCTGCAGTCTTCATGTCCGCGAACTCTGCCGGGGTGTAGTAGCGGGCCATGGGCAGGTGGTCCTTCGAGGGCCTGAGATACTGGCCGACGGTGAGGATGTCCGTCCCGACAGCGGCGAGATCACGGAACACGGCAATCAGCTCGTCCATCTGCTCACCCAGTCCGGCCATCACGCCGCTCTTGGTGATGATGGTTGGGTCCAGCCGCTTGGCCGTCTCCAGCAATCGCAGCGAGCGGTCATAGCGCGAGCCGGAGCGCACGGCGCGGTAGAGGCGCGGCACCGTCTCTGTGTTGTGGTTCAGCACCTCTGGCCGCGCTTCGACGACGAGGCGAATCGCCTCCTCGCGGCCCTGAAAGTCCGGCACCAGTACTTCAATCTGACAACCAGGCGCCTGGCGGCGCACCTCGTCAATCAGCATGGCAAAGGCGCGCGCTCCCCCCACCACGTCGTCGTCGCGGTTCACGCTGGTGACCACGGCATGCTTCAGTCCAAGGGTTGCGATGGCCTCTGCCACGCGGCGCGGCTCATCGAAGTCGATCGCCTCGGGGCGCCCCTTGGGTACCGCGCAAAAGCCGCAGCGCCGCGTGCACAGGTTGCCCAGCATCATGAAGGTGGCAGTCTTGTGCTCCCAGCACTCGCCGATGTTGGGGCAGTGCGCGCTCTCGCAAACAGTATGAAGATTCAGCGAGCGGGCCAGCTGTTTCAGCGAGTGATAGTTATCGCCCACCGGCGCGCGGGCCTTCAGCCACTCCGGCTTCGGCGCTGGTTTGCGCGGCGCTGTCGAGATCTGCACCAGGTCCGACAAGGGCGCAGAGACGACTGGCGATGGAGACAGCGAAAGATCGGGCAGGAGTTGAAAGTCGGCCACAGAAGTTCCCTGGGTCAATTGTAACGAAGGCGCACCAGGCACTGTTCACGCGCTGGAAGCGGCACTTGCGGCGTCCGCTCCGCGGCGCGGCGCAGGCGTGTTTGCATCTTCTCGATGGCATGCCTTGATATGTCGAGGACAGTCACATCGGCGTAGTCCTGCGCGAGCAGATCGTCCACCAGGGTTGAGTCGCCACCTCCCACGTCAAGAATGGCGGCAGACCGGGACGGCGCTGCATCGCGAATCATTTGCAACGAGGTGTGCAGATGGGGAGCGTACCAACTGGTCTCCGCCGGGGCTGTGGTCTGGTAAATGCGCTCCCAATGGCTTTGGAGGCCCATGCTCATCGCGCCTCCGCCTCGATCCTAGAGCAATTTTCCTGTAAGTGTAGGGAGACCGGCAACCGCTATGTTGGCCTTTCTTTAAGGAAAGGCCACGCCGAGTTGATATTCGCAACGCACAGCATCAGGAAAATTGCTCTAGCGCAGGCGGTCCCGCACTTCTGGCCGCACCAGATAAAAGAAAAAGATCAGGTTCAGGAACGACATCACCAGCGCCGGCCCCTGATGCAGATGCAGGAAGACCCACACGCCGTAGCCCATGAGCAGGAAGCTGGCGGCGATGGCGAGCGCCCATCCCCAGCGATAGAGCCGCACCAATCCAACCGCCGCGGCGATGAACAGGGCTGTCAGCACCAGAAAGAGCCGCGGGAACCGGCCTGCGGTGGCGCCATAGCCGACAACACCGGCCAGCACGAACATGTAGAGCGCAACCGCGGCCATGCCGGGCAGCAGGCCGCGATATTCCCCTGTGTGTGCGGTGGGCTGCGGTCTGGTGGGCTCGGTCATAGCGTGTGCAGATAGCGCAGCAAGTCTTGCATTTGCTGCGCGGTCAGCTCCTGGCCCGCTGCTGGCATCAGGCCGCGGCCATGCAGCACGACCTGGGTCACGCGTTCATCGCGCGCGACAGCGCCACTGGGCAGGTTAGGCTTGCGGAACATGCCGAACAGGCTGGGGCCGTGGAGCGCCTTCGTGTCATATGCATTGTGACAGCGTGCGCACTGCTCGACGTAAACAGTGTGGCCAGCCGCCTCCTGCGCAGTGAGTTCTGCCAGCGGCTTGCCTGGCGGCAGTGAATTGCAGCCCGCTACCCAGAGCAGCCAGGGCAGCGAGCAGCAGAGGAGTGAAAGTCGCGCGCGCAAGGTTCGATTCTATCTGGGCATCTATCTGGGCTCAGTCTGGGCATTCGCCAGCTATCCTCACTCCGCACGCCAGATGGCTTCGACCATCCGATCCATCACCGCGCCTTCTGCCTTCGACTGTGGCTGATGATCGTTGACCAGCACAGAGATGGCCAGCATGCGTCCGGAGGCTGTTGTCAGGTATCCAGAGAGGGCGCGCACCTCGCCCAGCGTGCCCGTCTTCGCCAGCAGCTTGCCCTTCAGCGGCGAGCCGGTAAAACGTGCCGCCAGTGAGCCATCGCTGCCGGCGATCGGCAGCGTGCTGCGGAAGGCCGCCCCCCACGGCTGGCGGGCTGCGTAGCTCAGCAACGTGGTTGCGGCGCGTGGCGTGATGAGGTCCTGGTTCGAAAGGCCGCTACCGTCGTAGAAGAAGAAGTCGCGCGGATCGACCCCAGCGCTGATGAGGAACTGGCGTACCACGCGTGTTCCCTCGGCCAGGGACCCATCGCGCGCCAGCAGCTTGCCCAGCGTGCGCAGGGCCAACTCGGCATGCAGGTTCTGGCTGGCCTTGTTGGTCACTACCAGATCCTCGAGCAGGGGTGGAGAGATGTGCGACGCCAGCACGCGCGCCCCCGCAGGCACATTCCTCACGGTCGTTAATCCAGACGCCACCAGCGGAAGCGGCTCCTCCTGCTGCTTGCGGAAGCTCTCTGTATCCGTGCTCAGGCGATGCCGCGCACGTGTTGCGCCTGCGACTGCGATACCGCGTTGGCGCAGCATCTGGAGCAGGGCGCGTGCCGCGAAGTCTGCCGGATCTTCGATTGCCAACCCGGCATGGGTGCCATCCCCGCCCGTGGCAACCGTTCCAAATAAACGGACCATCAGCGAACCTGGCGCGCGATCGATGCCAACGTTCGCGGCTGCGCCTTTGGCCACCGTAGTCGCTCGATTGTCCAGCGTGTAATACGGCACGTCTGGATCCCATTGCGCTGTCGCTGAGTCCCCCGGCTGCGCGCCCGGCAGCACGTTGAGGAATACGGCATTGTCGTTGACCGTGAGCGCGGAGACCGGAGCGCCATACAGCCACAGCAGATCATCCCAATTCCACCCCGCGCCGTAACGCTCTGCGGGAAACCAGGTATCGTCGCCAATCACATCGCCATCGATATTCTTCACTCCGCTTGCAGCGACCTGATCGGCCATGGCCTCGAGCGCCGCCAGTGGCGGGTTTGGCCGCTCCGTCCGGGCGTCGTAAGGCAGCGCGCGGCCAGAGATATTTGGATCGCCCACACCTAGAATGGCGAGTGAGCCATGCAGTGCTCCCGCGCCGTCCAGCGTGCCTTCGGCAACCACGTTGGTGGTGTAGGTCAGCGCGGGCGACAGCAGCGCCGCGGCAGCCGCGGTGGTGAAGAGCTTGGCATTCGAGGCGGGCTGGAAGAGCTGGCCATCATTCAACGCAAAGAGCTGCCTGCCCTCAAGCGTGGTGACTGAGATACCCCAGTGGGCGCGCGCCACCTCCGGGTCGGCCAGCAGTCGATTGATCTGGACGGCGAGCGACGGCGTTGCAGCAGGACGTGTTGCAGCAGGACGCGCTGCGCGGGAACGCCCTTGCGCAGCGACGGTAGGCGGCAGCGCTGCCGACAGCGACAGAGCCGCAGCCACGGCAAGGGGAAGAGCGCGAAGGCGCATGATGGCGGAGTGTATCAGCGCTGCCACTTGCTACCCTTTCGAAGATGACCCATCGCCCGCACTTCGACTGGCAACTGCGCAACCGCACGCTCGCATTGGGCGTCGTAACGCGCGTGATGGGTGTGCTGAATGTGACGCCGGATTCCTTCTCCGATGGCGGCCGCTTCGGCTCGGTTCACCAGGCAGTGGATGTCGCACTCGGCATGTTTGTGGACGGCGCCAGCATCGTCGACGTCGGCGGTGAGTCCACGCGGCCCGGCGCTTCGGCCTCCCTCTCTACACAGGAGGAGATCGATCGAGTGCTGCCAGTCATCGAGGCCATTCGCCGCGCGCAGCCGGAGGCGCTGCTCTCCATCGATACCTATCGCGCGGTGACGGCAGAAGCTGCGGTGGCCGCAGGCGCCGGGATCGTCAACGATGTAAGCGGGTTCGAGTGGGACGAAGCGATGGCGGCTACGTGCGCCAAGCTGGCATGCGGGGTGGTGCTGATGCATACCCGCGGGCGCCCTGGGGAGTGGAAGTCGCTGCCGCCGCTCGCACCCGCTGCGGTCCTGCCGCTGGTACGCGATGGCCTGCAAGCACGACTCGATGCGGCGCGGGCTGCCGGCGTTCAGGCCGACCGCATTATCCTCGACCCTGGATTCGGCTTCGGCAAAGCGTTTCAGGAAAACTATCCACTACTGCACGAATTGCGAGCACTGACCGCGCTGGGACAACCACTCTGTGTCGGCCTGTCGCGTAAGGGCTTCCTGGGCAGAACGCTGGCGCCGCTCTATGGCGGTGACGCACCGGTTGGCTCACGAGGCAACGCCACAGTCGCTGCAACCACCATCGCAGTGCTGCATGGAGCATCCATCGTGCGCGTGCATGAGGTGCGGGCAGCAGTTGAGGCGGTACTGATCGCGGACGCCACACTCGCGGCCGGCTAGAGCGCCCGCGACGGATCACTCCCTGCATCGCTGGGGTGTTGCGATACAGTTCAGCGTTTGTCGTGGCGCGACTGCATGCGGCTCGCCTCAAAGCTCACGATCTTCCACTGCCCGTCGCGCCGGCTGTAGACGCGGGTGTAGTGATAGAGGCCGCTGATATCGCGGTCGCCACTCTGGCCGCGTACATCGACCCGCGAGGTCACCACGGCGGTCTCGCCATAGACATGGACCTTCACGTTCTCCGTATCGAGGCCGGTGATACGGAGTCCCCCGGAGCGACGGGAGGCCAGCACGTCCGCCTTGGTCTCGAGCGTTCCATTGGGATTGATGCCCAGATAGTCGTCGGCCAGCAGACGGGCCGTGCCGGCGAGATCGTTTTGCAGAACCGCGGTACGCCACTGCGACTCCAGCGCCTCAATCTCGCGATGCAGGCGATCCTCGTGATGCAACAGTGGCATCGAGGCATGCAATGCCGGAGCGAGGTACAGCAGCAGGAACGCCGTCAGCAGGAGCGCTCTCGCTCCTGTCTGCTTCGTTGACCCACGCGCCGAGCGAAAGGAGTGCATAAACCTATGGATGGTAGTCCGGGCTGAAACATCCCGTCAAAGAGATGCGTCCAAGTGCGCGATTCGCTCAGCGAACGGCTGCGGGCGCGGCCTCAGACGAGCGCCGTCAGGCTCTCGTTCGCGCGTTCACGCAGCAGCTGATACAGCCCCTGGATCGCGTAACGGCGAAAGTGGTCGCTGGCTCGATGTGCATTGAGGGCGGCAGAGTTGGTGTACTGCTCATAGATGAGAACCGTATCCGGATCTCCTTCCACGCGATGGGGGACGTACACCACGCAACCCGGCTCCTGGCGCGAGGCAAGCGCAAGCGAGCGCAGCAGTTCGCCGACCTGCTCACGATCCTGGTCATAGAAGCGCATGCGCACTGTAAAGCTCACCATCGCTCTTCTCCTGATATCACGCTGCCACCCCGCCGTGCCTGCCCAGTCGGCGCAGCCCTCAATCTAACCGCTGCTGCGCTTTTCCGCCCAGCGCCGCGCGGAACTCTGGCAGCTCCATGGTCTGCTCGCGATCCGGACCAGTGGAGACCATGCCAATCTTCGCACCCGCTTCGCGCTCCAGAAAGCGCAGGTAGTCCTGTGCCAGCTGCGGCAGATCTTCAAAGGTCCGCACGCCCTCGGTGGACTGCTGCCAGCCTTTCAGCTGCGCGTAGATGGGCTCGATCCGCTCCAGGCCGCTCACGTCGGCGGGAATGGTGTCAGTCTCCTGGCCATCAATGCGATAGCCGACGCATACGGGAATCTCCTGAAGCGCATCCAGCACATCCAGCTTGGTGACCATCAGCCATTCGGTGCCATTGATCATGTTGGAGTAGCGCAGCAGAGGCAGATCCAGCCAGCCGCATCGGCGTGGCCGTCCGGTCACCGCGCCAAACTCCTGGCCGCGCGCGCGCAACTCTTCGCCTATGGCATCGTGAATCTCGGTGGGGAATGGCCCCTCGCCCACGCGGGTCACATACGCCTTGGTCACGCCGATCACTGTTCCAATGCGTGTCGGCCCCACGCCCGTGCCGGTAACCGCGCCGCCGGCTGTGGCTGACGACGAGGTGACAAAGGGATAGGTGCCGTGGTCGATATCGAGCAGCGTCCCCTGCGCGCCCTCGAACATCACCCGCTTGCCCTCGTCAATCGCCTGGTTCAGCAGCACGGCGGTGTCCCTTACGTACGGACGCACCTGTTCGGCTGCTTTGGAGTACTCGTCATAGATCTGCGCCGGATCCAGAGGATCGCTGCCAAACAGCGCGCGGGCAATGGCGTTCTTCTCATTGCACGCATTCTCGATGTGGGTCTGCAGCAGCTTGCCATTCAACAGATCCACCACGCGCAGGCCGTTGCGATGCATCTTGTCCTCGTAGGCGGGGCCGATGCCGCGGCTGGTGGTCCCAATCTTGGTGCGGCCGGGGGCGCTTTCGCTGGCCAGCTCGATCATACGGTGGTAGGGCAGGATCACCTGGGCGCGGTTGGAGACGAACAACTGTCCGCGCGTGTTGACGCCCAGCCCGTCCAGCTTCTCCACCTCTTTGAGGAAGGCCATCGGGTCCAGCACCACGCCGTTGCCGATGACTGCCTGACAATCCGGGCGCAGCACGCCGCAGGGCACCAGCTGCAGGATGAACTTCTTGCCCCGGATAATGACCGTATGCCCGGCGTTGTGGCCGCCGGCATAGCGCGCTACTACCGAGAAGCGCTCCGACAGCACGTCCACGATCTTGCCTTTGCCTTCATCGCCCCACTGGGCTCCCAATACCACTGCAGTCTTTGCTGGCATCCTGAACTCTGTCTCTCCCCGCCCGGCGCACGCTCCCCTGTCTACCAGCAAACAGCAGGCGCGGAATCCTGGCTGTACACACTGCGGTCCGGCTGTATTGGAGGTGCGGCAGGCCTAGCGCCAAACGGCTTCCGGCGCAAAGTTGATGATATACGGCAGGGGTGCCCGGACAAAGAGCAGCGGCAGGCCGCCCCAGGTCTGGGAGAATGAAGGAACGCCATGCCGGAACTCCCAGAGGTCGAAACCGTTGCCAATGGCGTCCACGCGCGGGTGCAGCACGACACCATCGAAGAGGCCTGGTTCAGCAGCAAGCCGGAGCCGATGAAGACGCCGCCGTCAGTGATGGCCGAAGCGCTTACGGGACGGCGCATCGAAGCCGTCCGCCGCGTGGGCAAGCACATTGTCTTCGACTTCACACCCCAACCGGATCGCAGCGCCGTGCAGTGGATCGTGCATCTGGGCATGACCGGACGCCTACTGGTGGCCGAGCCGGATGTGCCACGGCCTCCGCATACGCATGGCGTGTTGCGGCTGCGCTCCGGTCGCGAACTGCGCTTTGTGGATGCGCGCCGCTTCGGCCGCATGGGACTGCACGAGGCGGCTCCGGCCGCCATGGCTGTTGTAGGCGAGAATGCGGCGGCGAATGTCTCAGGTGGCAGCTTTACTGGGCCCGGCCGCGAGCCGCTGCGCATCTCCCCGGAAGAATTCCGCGCGCTGTTTCGCGGCCGCCGCACCTCCATCAAGGCCGCCCTGCTGAATCAGTCGCTGCTGCATGGCGTTGGCAACATCTATGCGGATGAGAGCCTGTTCCGCGCCGGAATCCGGCCGCGCCGCCTGGTTGCGCGGCTGACCCGGGCAGAGCTGGACCGCTTGCATGGGGCGCTGGTGACCGTGCTGCGGGAGGCAATCTCGCTGGGCGGCTCCTCGGTTTCGGACTACGTGGATGCCGCCGGGGCCCGGGGCTTTTTCCAGCTACAGCATCGCGTGTACATGCGCACCGGCCAACCCTGCCTGGTCTGCCAGACTCCCATCCGGCGTCTGGTGCTGGCCGGGCGCGGCACGCACTACTGCCCGGTCTGTCAGCGATGATCGCGGTGTAGGGCTGCTACGGAAAGCCGGAGCCGGCAGGGGCAAATTCCATAAACTGGAAGAAGCGCGCCGTTTCCAAAGTTCGAGGGCTGTTTGGAATGTGTGATTTACAGATTGGCATGACAACTGCTCTATGTGTAGGCAGCCAGCGACGCACGTGGTTCCCGTTAGAGAGGACCCGGCGCAAGACTTCCGGTGAGAAGAGTCAGAGACCCACAGGGTTCTGCCGCCTCCGGACTTTATTTCACCCGCAAACGATCGCGGGACTTTCCGGGAGGCCAGTGATGGCTCTTGCTACGCCGTCCGTTCGCGGACGGCGTCATTCCTCCGGGTAAACCCCGCCAGCACTTTGCACTTGCAACGACGCAGGCGGATCAGTATGCTTGGCATTGCTTATCGAGCGGCTGACGCCCTTACGTGGACTGGTGAAATCGATTGAAGCTTGCAGTGCAGGCTTGAATCAGGACCGGAACAGACTGAGGGTTCGCCCCACTTTGAATAGTCTCAATCAGGATCACCACCGCACTCCGGCTTCGGGCTGCTTTACGCCCTTGGAAAGCCTGTAACACGCGGTCAACGCCAGCACGAAACGCTGTTGAGAGCAGACGATACGCTCAAGCCTCTAGAAAGTTCGTGGTCACGCCAGCGCATCCCCAGCCGGGATGCCGGCTGCTCTCGCTGCCCTACCGGCGCGTCGCGCACGAATCACTCCATTTTTTATGGCAATCGCGCGGAGGCGCCGACAGCTCAAATCCGGTCCGGCCCGCGGGGTCGAGGATACTAGCGCCTGCACACGAGTCCAGAAGCGCCTGAAGCCAACGTTGAACACCCAAAGTTGATTAAACAGCCCCAGTAAAAACGCACCAGGAAGTGCACATGACAACAGAGCAGAACCCGTCCTCGGCCTCTGAGCCTCAAGGACCAATGTCGGCAGCGCCACAGGGCGCTGCGCCGCAGTCCCCCCACTCGCAGGGCCAAAATGGCAATCAGGGTCCGAGTGGTGGGCAAGGCCAGGGACATCGCCGTCGGCGTCGCAGACGCAACAAGGTCGGCCAGCCCGGAAAGCCGCAGCCGAACACGGCTGCGATCAACGCGCAGGCTTCGAATGGCGAGCCCCAGAGCGCGCCAATCCCGGCTCCACAGAATCACGCACCCCAGCAGCGGCAGGCTCCCCCCCAGAACCAGACCTCACAAAACCAGGGCCAGCCCAAGCAGAAGGCGGGCAAGCGTTTCTTTCAGAAAGGTCCCGCCAATAACCAGGGCGGCGGCTTCAACGGTAACGGCTTTGGCAGGCCATCACCTGGCAACCAGAACAGCAATGGAAATGGTGCCGGAGCGCGCCGCAAGACCAAGGGCCGCCGCCAGCAGGTATTCGTCGGGCCCATGGACCACAGCTATCGTGGCGGCGCCAACGGCAACGTTGCCGACCCGTCTACGCACTCCCCCAACGGCGACTTCCGCGGCATGCCGCATAGCGGCTTCTACTCCGAGGTGGATTACTACCAGCCGGTGGCCATTCGCGAAGATGCGCCCACGAAGATCTACTGCTTCATTGAAGACCTCTTCCTCGCCGCCAAGATCCAGGAAGTTTCGAGGAAGCTGGGCATCAAGGTCGGATTCCTCAAGCCGGACAAGGATGTCATCGCCAAGCTGGTCGAGACGGCTGAAGAGAACCGCCCGGCGCTCATCATGGTTGACCTGAACAACGTGAATGCCAAGCCGCTGACGCTGATCCCCAAGATCAAGACCAAGCTGAAGCGCGGCACCTCCATCATCGGCTTCCTCTCACAGGCCCAGGGCGACCTGAAGAGCAAGGCCATCGAGGCGGGCTGCGACACAGTGATGCCGCGCTCTACCTTCTCGCAAAACCTGCCCAACCTTCTCCGCCGCTACGGCAGCACAGAAGAGGAGCAGCACGGCGAGATGCAGACCCTGCAGGCTGATCCGCATTTTTAGCCGCAGATAAAAGCCCGCCATCCACTGGTGGGCTTTTCTGTTTCCACGGCAGTCCCAACAGTGGTATCTACACTGCCATGGCAGCCAGCAAGAAAACGGTGCGCCTGATCTGCTGGAAGGCGGCAGACGCGGCAACGCGCGCTGCGGAGTTGCAGCACGCCGGCTATCGGGTTGTCGCCGCACCGCCCGAAGCTTCCGGTGGCATGATCCGCGCCTTCCGCGAACTCTCTCCCGACGCCGTCGTCATCGATCTCGACCGGCTGCCCTCGCACGGACGCGAACTCGGCCTGGGACTGCGTGCCAGCAAGAGCACCTGCCACATACCAGTGATCTTTGCTGGGGGCGCCCCACTGAAGGTGGAAGCGATCCGCACAGCGCTCCCGGACGCGATCTATACCGCATGGGGCGACGGCACCGCCGAGGCGATCGAACGCGCCATGCGGCTGCCCGCTCCGCCACGTCTGACGTCGCGGGAGCTGCCCAAACACACCACTCCCGGATCGCTGGAACGCAAGCTGGATATCAAGCCGCAGACCCGCTTCGTGATTGTGCATGCAACGCGCAGCGAAGCACCCTGGTTGGGTGAGCTGCTCACCAGCATTCCAGCGGGCGCGGTGCGGCAGCCGCGCATCGACCCCACCACCATGCTGGTGCTGTATCCGGTGAAGACTCGCCACGAACTCATGCACGCCGTGCAGCAGGCGCGCGCCGCGCTGCCGCTCAAGGCGTCGTTTTGGATCGTGCATCCCAAACAGACCAGCACGCTGGCCGCAGACTTCAATCAGGACGATGTGCGTGAGGCCGGCCTGACGCATGGCTTTGTCGACTACAAAGTGTGCGCAGTCGATAAGGACTGGTCCGCCCTGAAGTTCGCGCGTCGTGGCGTCACCAAAGCCTAGCCGCACATCATGACTCACCCGACTTCCGCTCGCTAAGTACTAGCCGGGTGGCCAGGTCATCGGGCGCCCGCCCATCAGGTGCAGATGCAGGTGCGCGACCGTCTGGCCACCCTCCTCGCCCGTGTTTATAACGGTGCGGTAGCCATTGTGCAGGCCCTTCTCCGCGGCAAGCTTGCCGGCGATTGCGTGCAGGTGGCCAACGATCTGTTCATCGCCGGGTGCAAGGTGCGCGAGCGACTGGATGTGTTTGCGCGGAACCAGCAGTGTATGTACCGGCGCCTGCGGCGCAATATCGGCGAAGGCGATTGCCTTGTCGTCTTCGTAGAGCTTCTTCGCCGGGATCTCTCCCGCGACGATCCTGCAGAACAGGCAGTCCATGCCGATCAGCTTAACCTGTCTTCTACTGCGGAAAGAAGCGCGGATGGTTTCCCATCCGCCAGGGATCGTAGTCGCGTGCGTACTCCGCGCGCGCGGCAATGGTGGGATGGCTATAGGTCCAGAAGACGATGAACGGATTGGGATGGGGCACGTCCAGCGACTCCTCGCCCAGCGTCTGAAAGCTGTGGACAGCAGTCGCCTGTGGATTGGGGACGATGCCGTGAATCGCCTCCTGCCCAAAGACGTCCGCGCGATGCTCGACGCGGCGGCTGATGGCGTTGCCGATGGGCTCGCTCACGATGGAGAAGCAGGCGAAGGCCAGCAGCAGTACCACTCCGGCGCTCCACTGCTCTACCGCAGACACCCGCCACAGCGCGCCATAGCGACGCACCAGCCAGTGCACGGTGTGGAAGCCCAGCCAGAGCGCCAGCAGAGCCGCTGCCGCCGCCATGATGAGTCCGTGGACCACGTCATGCAGCACATAGTGTCCCAGTTCATGGCCGAAGATGAACAGCACCTCGTCCGGCGTCGACTTCTGCAATGACGTGTCCCATACCACCACACGCTTCGAGCCGCCAAAGCCGGTGACATAGGCATTCAGTCCAGTTACCTTTTCGCTCGCCTTCATCACAAACATGCGGTCGGGCGGAATGCTTTGTCCGCTGCGCTGGACGACCTGCTCCAGTTCCGCGACCAGCTCCGGGTGCGCGCGCATGAGCGGTTCAAAGTGATTGAACAAGGGGTCAATGATGAGCGGGATGGCATAGACCGCAGCCAGCATCAGCGGTAGCGACAGCAGCCAGAACCACAGCCACCACAACCGCCGTGCATGCCGCACGATGGCGAACAGCAGGGACAGCACCAACGTGCTTCCGGCGATGTTCACCAGCAGGCCCTTGGTCCAGTCCCACAACCACGCTGGCCAATGTTCGACGGAAAGTCCGTAGGCCAGCCCGATGTGATGGCCCGCCAGCGCCAGCGGCAGGTCCAGGAGCGTGAGCAGCACCGTCAGCAACGGGATGAAGACCAGCCCCTGTAACCACGGCCGCCGCGAGACGCGCGCAGCGACGCGATCGAGTGCAGCCGACCAGTGCAGCCGCAATACGATCAGCAACGACAGAACGGACCATAGCGTCGACGCCACCCACATGACGTTACGATCGCGATCCAGCGCCTGGGCACGGCGCAGCTTCGCCGGCGGCAATGAATAGGCGGGATAGGACGATGACGCGTCCTCACCCGCCGCAGTGGACTGCATTGCAGTCTGCGGGACCTGCGCAGCGGAGACAGCAGGAAGGACGCAAAACAGCAGGAGAAGAAGGGCGCGCATGGCTCGTTGTAGCAAAGCTTTTGCAAAGCTGCGAACACGAATGAGAGGATGTCCACGGATGGACACCTGAACACTCGAATGAACACAGGCGAGCCTCGCGTCGCTGCATGGATTTGGCTGCCTCATTTCTTTTCATCAAGTTGCATCGCTTGCGCGCGTGGCTCGCGAATTGCTCCTCCATGTGTGGGAAGCATGCGACATCAGCATGCGAACTATGGGCTCCCGCCGGGAGGCTAGATGCATACTCTGCTGCAGGACCTTCGATTTGCGCTTCGCCAGATGCGCCGTTCTCCCGGCTTCGCCATCACCGCTGTCCTCATCCTTGCGCTTGGGATCGCTGCGAATGTCATCGTCTTCGGCGTTCTGCAGGCCATCATCCTGCAGCCAATCAATGTGCCGCGGCCAGACCGCGTCATCACCTTCTCGTCCCTGAATCACGGCTACCCGGCGTTCTCCTACCCGGAAGTGCGCGACGTGCGCGATGACAGCACAGTGTTTTCTGCTGTCGGCGCTGAGGCGATGACGGTGTTCGGGCTGGAAGCCAACGGCTCTACGGAACCAGTCTGGGGAGAAGAGGTGAGCGGTCAATACTTCGAGGCTGTGGCCATCAAGCCGGCGCTCGGCCGTTTGCTGACCCGCACCGATGACGATCATCCCGGAGCTTCGCAGACTGCCGTGCTCTCCTGGCCGGCGTGGAAGAGTCGTTTCGGCGCGGACCCGAATATTGTGGGCAAAACGGTGCGTATCAACAAGCACCCCTACACCATCGTCGGTGTGACCCAGGAAGGCTTCAACGGCACCTGGAAATTTCTGCAACCGGAACTCTTCGTTCCCATGGCGAATGAAGCATCGCTCGATGGCGTCAACTGGTTGCAGGATCGACTGGACAAACATGTCTTCCCCATTGCGCGCATCAAGGACGGAATAACCCTGCCTCAGGTGCAGGCAGAGTTGAACACCATTGCTGCCCGCATTGCTCGCCAGAGCCCAAAAGAAGAAGATGGGGTGGCATTCTGGGTGGCTCCCCCCGGTCTGGCCGGAGACTTTATCGCCCGGCCGGCGCGCCGATTCCTGGCCGGAGTGATGCTCCTGGCCGGTATTGTGCTGCTCGCAGCGTGCGCCAACCTTGGCGGCCTCTTCGCAGCACGCACGGCAGACCGTACCCGCGAGATTGCCATCCGTTTGGCCGTTGGATCGAGCCGGTGGCGCGTCGTCCGCCAGATCCTGGTCGAAGCCTTTGTGATCTCTGTGCTCGGGGGCGCGTGCGCATGCGGTCTGTCGTGGCTCGCCCTTACCGGACTGGCGCAGTGGGTTCCGCCTTCGGACTATCCCATCAAGTTCCTCGTCTATCCCAAGCCGTCGTTGATTCTGATGTCATTCCTCATCTCGGTGCTCGCTGGTGTTCTGTTCGGTCTCATGCCACTGCGGCAGATCTTCAAAGCCGATCCTAACGACGCCATCAAGAGCGGCAGCACTCAGTCCGGCCCAGGACGCCGCTGGGCGGTGCGCGATGTCCTGCTAGCCGCCCAGATCGCACTCTGCTGCGTCACCGTTACGGCTGCCTTTGTCTCGCTGCGCGGGCTGCGCAAGACCCTCACCATGGATCTAGGCATCAATCCGCGGAATGCTGTCTTGACCAAGTTCGATCTCAGCCCGGCCGGCTACTCCGGCAAAGCAGCCGAGCAGTTTCAGCGCCAGTTGCAGGAGACGGTATCGCATCTTCCCGGAGTGGAAGCGGCAGCCTATGCGAACACCACGCCCCTCGCCGACACTGTCACCACGACTATCTACTCGCAGCAAACCACCGACTTCAAGCCCTCTAACAAGGCATTTGAATGCTTCTACTACGACGTCTCGCCTGAATACTTCGCCGCTGCTCAAACACCGCTGATCGAGGGCCGCGATATACGCTCTACCGATACCCCGAAGACGCCGCTCGTTGCCGTTGTGAACCAGGAGTTCGCCCGGCAGCTCTTTCACACCGAGCACGCCGTTGGCCGCTATTTCAAGAACAGCTCCGGCCAATGCATCCAGATCGTAGGTATCGCAGCAGAGGGAAAGTACTTTCTAACCAGTGAAGATCCGGATGAGGCGGTGTTCTTCCCGATCTTGCAGAAGCCTTCTGCGTCCGCATCGCTCATCGTCCGTACCCGGCCTGATGCGACGGGAGGCTTCGCGACCGACATGGCCGTTACCATTCGAAAGACTATCCGAGACCTTGATCCTGCTATTCCCATCCGTCTGTCGAGTCCCTGGTCCAACGCGCTGACGTTCAGTTTCTTCCCCGCACAGGTAGCTACAGTCGCGCTCGGCGTCTTTGGCGCCTTTGGACTTCTGCTTTCGATCACTGGGACCTTCGGCCTGGCCTCCTACACGGTCAGCAAACGGCTGCGCGAGCTGAGTATTCGAGTCGCCCTGGGTGCGCAGGGTAAGCAGATTCTCTCCGCTGCCCTCGGTCGTATGCTCACACTGCTCGCCATCGGGTCAGTGGTGGGGATGCTGCTCGGCGTCGCCACCAGCCGAGTGCTGTCGGCAATTGTCTACCAGGCATCCGCGCAAGATCCGTTTGTCCTCGGCGCAGTTGTGCTCACGGTTCTGCTTACTGGCTCGCTCTCCGTGGCCGGCCCAGTGCGTCGCGCTCTCCACGTCGACCCGGCGATCCTGCTACGTGAGCAATAAAGACACAAGTCAGTCCAGCCGGACCAGGTAGGCTTCTCCTTCGGCTGGCTTCAGTTCGCGCGCAATTTCAACGGCACGCTCCTTGTCGTCCTTCAACGGGCGGATGCGCACCCAGTGGCCGGTGGGTCCGGTGAACTCGATGACGTTGGCGGTCTGATACTTGCGGCTGAGATGATCGCGCAGCTTGTCGGCTTCGTTCGCGTGCTGGAAGGCGCCCACCTGCACGCACCAGCGGCCGCCCGTCTCGATTGGAGCAGGCACTGCGAAGACATCCACGCGCACGGTCGCGAGCCCCGGCCGGTAGACGCCCAGCGCCTTGGCAGAGGCGAGGCTGAGGTCCAGCACGCGGTTGGGCACGAAGGGGCCGCGATCGGTGACGTGCATCACCGCCTCTGCTCCCGTGGCCAGATTGGTCACGCGCACCAGCGAGTTGAGCGGCAGCGTCCGATGCGCCGCAGTCATCGCATCCTGGTCGAAAATCTGGCCATTGGCGCCGCGCCGCTTGTTGTATGGCGGCCCATACCAGCTCGCCGTGCCAGTCTCGGTAGAGAGCGGCGTGTGACTCGCAACGTAGGCAAGATCCGCCTCTGTGGTGACGCCGGGATGATCCAGCGCTGGTTCCGCGTGGCTCGATGAACGCGCAGCCGCCTGGGCAGGCGCCTGCGGTGTCCCGGGTGTGAGCAGAACAGGCGGAGGGGGCGCAGCCACTGCTGTCTGCTGATGCTGGCAGCCGGTGGCGAGCGATAAAGCCGCCAACACCAGCACGCCAGACCATACGCGTGTCCGCGCATGGGGGGAAGGACGAAGCAACGGCTCAGGCACCCCGGTTGGCCCCGCCCGCCTCCCCGCCCACCTCCGACGATGCTTCCGGCGCTGGCTGTGGCTGGGCAGGGCGATTCTCTTCCAGCCGCTCCGCCAGCTTGCTCAACTGCTCTGCTGCCGTTCGCAGGGCAGTGGAGGAGTTGCGCCGCACCTGCGGCACGACCTCATCGTTCAGATAGGTGATGACGCGGCGTACCTCTTCTTCTACCTTGGGGCCGATATTGCCCACTCGTGCGTCCACTTTGCGGCCGAAGCTCTCAAACGTGCTGCGGCCCGCCTGCTGCGTTGTGTCTGCCACCATCCCACCTCCGCGCTCCAGAGCAATTCTTCCTTATGCTGCAAAGCAAGTACCAGTCTCCGCGCCAGAACAGCGCCCGGTCAACGTCTGGCCTCCTTTGGGTGCCCGCCGTGTTACGGTCGCGCTAAAGCAGATTCTCCTGCTGCTGTGAACCAAGGAGAGTATCTCGGCGTGGCCTTTCCTAAAAGAAAGGCCACAGGAGCAGCCGCTGGACCGTCTACACCTACAGGAGAATTGCTTTATGGGCCTGGCACAATTCCCCCGGCATCGAACCTGGCGCCTGCTCACACTGGCCACCCTGCTGGCGCTCGGGGTATCGGCACTTGCCATGCCCCCTGCGCAACCAGCCGCAGGACCATCCATAGCAGAGCCGTCCATCGCGGAACCGTCCATCGCAGAACCATCCATCACGGAAGTGGCAGCGAGCGGCCTGCCCGATGCGCCGCAAGCACAGACGAATGGTGCCCAGACCACTCCCATCGGCTCGCCGCTGCGCCAGCACAACTTCCTTGGCATACCCCTCGGTCCGGAGTACCCACCCGAGGCGCGCAAGTGGGATCCGCTGATCAACTCCACCCAGCACGCGCCTGCGCTGAGCCGTCTCGACACACTCCAATATGCCTTGCGTGAGCAGGTGCGGCCACTTGTATTGCTGCCTGCATTCGTCGCTTCCGGCTACGGGCAGCTGGCAGACGCCAATCCGCACTACGGTGTGGATGCCGGAGGCTTTGGTGAACGCCTGGGCACGGCCGCGCTGCGCCAGGCCTCTGACCGGCTGACCGGTGACGGGCTGCTGGCTGCGCTGCTTCACCAGGACCCGCGCTTCTATCGCACCGGCAGCGGCCCGATCAAGCAACGCACCTTCCACGCCATCAGCCAGACGTTTTTGCGCAAAACAGGCGATGGGGAACGGCGCCGCGTCAATGCATCCGGCCTTCTGGGACATGCCTTCGGCAGTGCCCTGACGCTGGCATACTATCCCCGTGCAAGCACCCACTTCAACGATGCGGCAGAGAGCTTTGGCACGGCTATCGCCGGCGATGTGGAGAGCAAGGCGCTGCTTGAGTTTCTTCCCGACTTGATCCGTTTGAGTCTGCGCCGCAACTGGCCACCCAATCCCTAGAACACGACTTACGCTTTGAGGAGTTCCGTCCATAGACTCGGGAGAGATAGGAATGCTGCAACATTGCTGGAACTACGGGATGTGCTGAAGTTACCGGATGCGCCCATCAGGATGCGCTTTATCAGATTGAGACCATGGCCACGACGGTTGCCGGCGTTGGCCGGAATGCTCCCACTGCTGCTATGCGGAAGGGCCCTGGCGCAGCGTGCGGAGCCCTCGTTGCGTCCTGTCTCTACAGTAATCTCCACAGCAAGCAGCCCTGAGACGAGCGTTCCCGAGTCTGAAGTCCCGCTACGGGAGACACCGAGCGCGGGCTTGCCGGAGAGCGGAAACAACAACATGGTGGCAACGGAACCACTGCCAGAAGCACCGATACCCCAAAGCACGCGGCAGGCCACCACGCCCGGCTTTCCTCCAGTGAGCCCCGTGCCCGGGCCGCGCCTTCCCCAGCCAGCGCAGACGCATCCGGAGATTCCTTCGATGCCTTCTGTATGCCTCTCCAACCTTTCGGCCGCCACACCGTCAGACCTGACCTGCGCACGCAAATATGACAGCTTTCAGCGCTTCCTGAACTCCAGTGATATCCATCCGCTCACCGTTAGACAGAAGGGCATTCTGGCCCTGCGGAACTCTATCGATCCGTATAACTTCGCCACCATCGCGGTGTCATCCGCCATCGCCGTGGCATCGGATCCGAGTTCGCCCTATGGTCCCGGCGTGCCTGGCTTCGGCAGGAACTTCGGCGTTGCCTATACGGAGAATGCGGTGAGCGAATTCTTCGGGACCTTCCTCATCCCCGCCATCACGCACCAGGACCCCCACTACCACCGGCTGCCCAACGCCACCTATCCGCGGCGCTTTCTGCATGCAATCACGCAGGTGGTCTGGTCGCAGGATGACTATGGCAAGCCGATGCCCAACTATTCTGTGCTGGTGGGGACGGCTATCGGCGACGGGCTGAGCAATCTGTATGTCCCCGGCCGGAACCAGGACGCAGGCGCCGCGGCCAGCCGATACGTCACCGCCATTGCAACCGACCCGATCGACAATTTCATCACAGAGTTTGTGCCAGATGTCGCGCGCCGCGTGAACATCCGCATCGTGCTGGTGCAACGAGTGATTGACCGGGTGGAGCGTGGTCAATGATCGAAGACGCCTTCTAGAAGTGCTGCCAGCCGGCAGTCTCAAGCTGCCCGCGATGCCCGTCTTCGACCATCACCATCTGCGGCTGCCCCGCCCGGTGGCGCAGCATGCGGCCGATGCAATGCACTGGGACGCCACCCAGCGAGCGCGGGATGCGCGCGGACGCTGGCGCGGTGAACAACAACTCATAGTCATCGCCACCGTGGAGTGCGTCCTGCAGGGTAGCATTCGGGTGCACAGGGAGTTGCGCTGCATCTATCTGCGCGCGCAAGCCGGACTCCTCGCACAGGTGCTGGAGGTCGACTGAGAGGCCGTCGCTGATGTCGATGGCTGCTGTGGCCAGTTGGCGCGCAACCAGAGCCCGGCCAGTAGCGAGCCTTGGTTTTGGGTAAAGATGCGGATGTTCTGTGCTGGCCGTGGTTACATGCTTGAAGCGCGCGGGAGTTTTTCCCAGAGCGCGCAGCTCCGCGGCTGCGCCGCCAAGCGAGCCAGTCACGTAGAGCAGGTCACCGGCACGCGCGCCAGAGCGCAACAGAGCCTTGCCCGCTGCAATCGCACCCACAACCATGATGTCCACCACGGCGACGGCTTCTGCGCCGCCGGGAGACTGCGCCAGATCGCCACCCGCCAGCGGGACGTGGAAATGGTCGGCAAGCGCCAGCAGGCCGTTATAGAAACGATCCACCCAGCTCTGCTTGCCTGCGCGTGGCCGGGTCAGCTGCGCCGGGACCGCGAGCGATAGAAAGGCCGCGACTGGCCGGGCGCCCATGGCGGCGATATCGCTCAAGCCGCGCGCCAGGCATTTGTGGCCCACTGCCTCGGGCGGATGCCAGGCGCGGCGGAAGTGCACATCTTCGAGCGAGAAGTCAGTGGTGACCACCACCTGCTCGCCCGGACGGAGCGCCAGCACTGCGGCATCGTCACCAATACCCACCCGCACTGCTGAACTGCGACGGACACGTGACCGGATGCCCAGCAGCAGTGCTCGCTCGCGCTCTCCCATGCAAACAGCTTACGCGGACAGGGTACGTGGCAATGGCTGGCCGGGAGGCTACGTCCGCATCTTGACGAACACGTGTCATCCCGACCGCAGCGTAGCGGAGTGGAGGGATCTGCTGTTCCCAGGAGCGAGCCTGGGCGGAAGGCACCGCAGATCCCTCCACTACGCGGCTGCGCCGCTCCGGTCGGGATGACAGGTTGGTTTGTGGGGCTGCGCCCCTTCGGTCGGGATGACAGGCCTTGCTGCGGTGGACACGAACTGCATGTCATTCGCTGCGCTCTGAATGTCAGCCGGGAAAATGGGTCAGCACTAAACAATCACGGCAGGCCGCAGCATCTTCTGCCGTAACCTGCCGTTGTCTGCTGTCATCTGCTTTCCGCTGACTGCTTTACTTCTCCGGCCGTCGATCTCCGACACCTACCTCGGCCAACTCCGGCTCGTGCGTGGTCTGCTTGATCTTCGCCGCCACGGCTGCGAGGGCCTTCTCCACTGCTTCACCGTACTCCTGGTGCGCCTTGTAGAAGTGGGGCAGCTGCCGCTTCTGGATCTCGCCAGAGGTCTGTCCCAGGCCGCCGGCAATGTTCGTTGCGAGCCGCTGACGCTCTTCCGGCTTCAGGATCTTCCAGAAGTCGCCTACCTGCTCGTAGTCAGACTGGTTTTTGTCCTGATGGTGGTCATAGCGCGCAGCCGGTTCGCCGCTCAGCGCCTCGGGCCGCTCGACGAAGCGCGGATCCTGCTTTGGTCCGCCAAAGGAGTTCGGCTCATAGTTGGGTGCCACGCCTCCATTGTCGTCAAAGCGCATGGCGCCATCGCGGTTGTAGCTGTGCACGGGGCAACGCGGCTTGTTCACCGGAAGTGTCTCGTAGTTCACGCCAATGCGATAGCGATGCGCGTCGTGATAGGAGATGAGGCGCGCCTGCAGCATCTTGTCGGGCGAGTAGCCCATGCCAGGCACGATGTTCACCGGGTTGAAGGCCGCCTGCTCCACCTCGGCGTGGTAGTTGACTGGATTGCGATTCAACTCCATCACGCCGACGTCGATCAGCGGGTACTCACTGTGCGGCCAAACCTTGGTCAGGTCGAAGGGGTTGAACTTGAACTTGTCCACCTCAGCCTCTGGCATCACCTGGATCTTCACATTCCACCGGGGGAAGTTGCCCTTCTCAATGGAGTGGAAGAGATCCCGCTGCGCATAGTCCGGGTCGGAGCCAGCCAGCAACTCGGCGTCTGCCACAGGCAGGTTCTTGACGCCCTGCGCGGTCTTGAAGTGCCATTTCACATAGATCAGCTCGTTCTTGGCATTGATCAGCGAGAAGGTGTGGCTGGAGTAGCCATTCATGTGGCGATAGCCATCCGGCGTGCCGCGATCGCTGAACAGGAAGGAGACCTGGTGCAGCGACTCCGGAGAGAGCGACCAGAAGTCCCACATCATGGTGGGGGACTTCAGGTTCGCGTCCGGCGTGCGTTTCTGGGTGTGGATGAAGTCGCCAAACTTCAGCGGATCGCGAATAAAGAAGATGGGCGTATTGTTGCCCACCATGTCCCAGTTGCCCTCTTCGGTATAGAACTTGAGCGCGAAGCCACGCGGGTCGCGCGCCGTGTCGGCGGAACCCTTCTCACCGCCCACAGTTGAGAAGCGGGCAAACATCTCGCACTGGTTGCCGGTCTTCGCAAACAGCTTCGCCGTTGTGTACCGGCTGATGTCATGCGTCACCGTAAAGGTGCCGTAGGCGCCGGAGCCTTTGGCGTGCACAACGCGCTCCGGAACCCGCTCCCGATTGAAGTGCGCCATTTTTTCGAACAGCAGGAAGTCCTGCATCAACACTGGACCGCGCGCGCCGGCGGTGACGGAGTTCTGGTTGTCGCCCACCGGCCGGCCGCTGGTCGTCGTCATGGTGGGAGAGTTCAAGTCGACGTCGGCATGCAAGCCGCTGGGGCTTACACGGCCATTCTGCTTGCTTCCGTTCTGGGTGTCGTTTGCCATAAGCTCCTCTGCTTCTCAAACAAAATCTACTTAACAACAATAATTATTGAAAAGCAGGAGCGCAAATGAGGCGCTGCGGAAATCTTTCGGTATGCAGCATTTACGGTGCAATGGAGGAAGCCGCGCGCATACTGAAAATAGCAGGCCCAATATCGCCTTCTGTTCGCCTTTTACAACTTCGGTCCGGTTGCTGCCTTCACGCCGGTTTGGTAGCCTGGAAATGAGTCCCTGCGAATGACATTTGCCAGACGCGCATTGCTGCGCGCCCTGAGACGACTTTGCTGCGAAAGGAGGTACCCTGCATGCGCCAACGCTACTACATCATCTTTGTGGCCCGGGAAGAAGACGGAGCCTTGCGCAAGGTGCCGGTACCACTCCATTACGCATATGTGTTTGTTGCTGCTGCGGTAGTGGGCCTGTTTACCATGACGGGCATGGCTGGCTCCTATAGCCGCATGATGCTGAAGACTGCGCACTTCAACCAGGTGCGATCGGAAAAGGAAGCACTTCGCCACGACTATCGTCACATGGAGCAGGTAGCCAAGGAGAAGGACGTACAGGTTGCTTCCCTGGGTTCGCTGGCCAGCCAGGTCACCGCGCTTTACGGTCTGCGCCAGGGGCAGGTTGCGAAGGCCACTGCGGAGTCGGTCGCAGCACCAGTGCTGATGGACGCCGCCAGCGGTTCCAGCCAGTACCTGCACTCGCTCGACCAGCTCTCCGCCCTGCGCAGCTCGGCCCTCTCCGGCCACATGCGCCGCGCGCTGGAGCCAGCCTTCGGAATGGGTGATGCTGCCGCATGGGGCAGTTCAGAGGATGTTCCGTCACTCTGGCCAGTCGAGGGGCCAATCACCAGCTCCTTCGGCGAGCGCCAGGACCCCTTCAACGGCGAAGGCGCCTTCCATAAGGGCATCGATATCTCGGCAGAGTTGGGCCAGGCAGTACGCGCGCCCGCCGACGGCACGGTGCTGATGGCAGGCGCGGCCAGCGGCTACGGACGCGAGGTCCTGCTCGACCATGGCCGTGGCATACACACCGTCTACGGGCATCTGTCTGGCTTCGCTGTGACCGAGGGCCAGGACGTACGCCGCGGCGACATCATCGGGTATGTGGGCAGCGAGGGCCGGTCCACCGGGCCACACCTGCACTACGAGATCCGCATCCATGACACGGCAGTGAATCCGCATAAGTACATGCGCCAGACCATGCAGGAGTTTGCCTCAAACAAGCCGGGCAGCGGCGCCAGCGTGGGGATGTTCTAGGCTTCACAAATCGGCGCGCCAACAGCGGCCTGCCTCGCGGCAGGCTGTTCTGTTTCACAGTGCCTTCCATCGGTGAGTCACGCGCCGGGCTCGATGCCTACCGAAACCATCATTGTATGAACGGCCCCCGGCGGTAGCTCGACACGGTTCTGGCGGGCATTCGCCGGCTCTACGCAGACCATGCCCGTCCACGCCTCGGCGCCCAGGTCGGCCAGCGCCGTGGCCTTGGCCAGCCATGGATTCCACACTACGGTACTCGACGAGCCATGCTTCTCAATCACGATGCGCCGCCGCCATGCGGCATCGTGAATGGCCACAGTCGCGCTGGTATCCAGGTGGAGCTGGTCCGTCTCGCCTACGAAGGAGATCGCCTCTGCTTGCTGGCGCTTGCGCTTCGCGCCATCGGCACGGTCCAGGTACTCGGTGCCGGCCAGGCCGCTCACCGTCACTTCGTGAATATCCCCCACGGCGAAGTAGGCGTGCAGCGCCTCTTCCATCGCCAGCGGGCTGGCGCCGTTGTTGTGCACTTCGAGCGAGAGTTGTAACGTGGCGCCGACAATCACCCGATAGCGCAGTGAGAAGTTGTCATAGCCATAGCTGCGCGAGGTGTCGTCCGCATGCCGCGTGAAGGTGATGGCGATGCCTTCCTCCACCCGCTCCGTGGCAACGACCGTCCACGGCACCGCGCGCACAAAGCCATGCACTGGTCCCGGCAGGCCTTCGCCGCGGTCGGCAAACCAGGGAAAGATCACCGGCACTCCGCCGCGGATCGATTTCTCTGGGACGAAGAGGCTGCGCTCACTGAGGAAGAGGCCCGGATGCTCCGCATCTGAGGGTTGCCACTGCGTGACATGGGCGCCTTGCAAGTAGATTTCCGCCGTAGCTTCCCTCACGACGATGCGCACGCGCGGCATGCCACCCTCACCTGCTTCGAAGCGGATGGCGCCGCCCAGTCCGAATGAGGCGTTCAGCCGATCCAAATCCTCGCTCATCTCTACAGCCCCCGGCCTTCAGCGTCCAGTTTCTTCGTGACCAGCTCGTTCAGCAGCCCTGGGTTTGCCTGCCCTTTCGAAGCGCGCATCACCTGGCCGACGAAGAAGGCAGCCACCGTCTTCTTGCCGCCACGATACTGCTCTACCTGCTTCGGGTTCGCCGCGATCACTTCGTCGATCATGCGCTCGATGGTCGCGGTGTCTGTGATCTGCTGCGGCTTCTCCCGCTCGTAGACCACACTGAAGTCCTCACCCTTCTCGAACGCAGTGTCGAAGAGCTGCTTCCATTGCTTGCTGGAGAGCTTTCCCTCTTCCGCCAGATCCGCGGCCAGCACCACGCCGTCCATGGTGACGGGCGACTGATCGAGCTCCAGCCCGGCGGCGCGCAGGCGGCCCATCAACTCGCTTTGCACCAGATTGGCCACGCGGCGCGGATTCTTGGCATGGCGCGCTGCTGCCTCGAACGTGTCTGCGAAGGAGCGAGTGGCTGTGAGCGAGAGCGCATCCTGCGGGCTGATCTCATACTCCGCCACCATGCGGGCGCGGCGCGCCTCGGGCAGCTCTGGCATGGCAGTCAGTATCTGCTGCCGCCATGCGTCAGAGACAATGAGCGGCGGCAGGTCCGGCTCCGGAAAGTAGCGATAGTCATGCGCCTCTTCCTTCGATCGCATCGCGTAGGTGCGGCCCTCGGCAGCGTTCCAGGAGCGCGTCTCCTGTACCACCCGGCCGCCGCTCTCCAGCACCTCCACTTGGCGCTCGATTTCATGCTCCAGCGCAGAGCGGATGAAGCGGAAGCTGTTCACGTTCTTTACTTCGGCCTTGGTGCCGAACTTCTCCTGCCCGCGCGGACGCACGCTCACATTCGCGTCGCAGCGCAGCGAGCCTTCTTCCATGTTGCAGTCACTGACGCCGGTGTAGAGCAGGATCTCCTTCAGCCGCGTCAGGTATTCATACGCTTCGTCCGGTGAACGGATATCCGGCTCGCTGACGATCTCCACCAGCGGCGTGCCGCAACGGTTCAGGTCGACATACGTACGCGTCGCGGAGTCGGCAAAGCCCTCGTGCAGGCTCTTGCCTGCGTCCTCTTCCATGTGCAGCCGCGTGATCCCGATGCGCTTCAACCCGCTGGCCGAAGGCACCTCAATCCAGCCATGCTCGGCCAGCGGCAGGTCGAACTGCGAGATCTGATAGCCCTTGGGTGAGTCGGGATAGTAGTAGTTCTTCCGCGCGAAGACTGACCGGCTGCGCACCTGGCAGTGGAGAGCAGTTGCGGCCAGCACGGCAAACTCCACTGCACGGCGGTTGAGCACTGGCAGAGCACCCGGCAGCCCCAGACACGTGGGACACACATGCGTGTTGGGAGCAGAGCCGAAGCGGGAGGAGCAGCCACAGAAGGCCTTGGTCTCGGTGAGCAGCTGGACATGCACCTCCAGACCGATGACAGGCTCGTATTTTGTCAGCGCAGCGGCGCGGGTTGATGAAGAAGCAGGCGTAGTCGTGTGCATAAGCATTCGCGAGCCTGCGCCGGCCTCGCACGATGAGTGTATCGTTCCTCCACGAGGGGCTCCCCTTCGCCTGGCTACAACCACCAGCCGGGCGCAACGCGACGGATCAAGCGGCGCAGCAGATTGACGACACGCTGCCGGGGGTGGCCATACGACCGGCCGCGGTGTGCCGGCTGGCCTACCGGGTCGGCGCTCTGCGGAAAGCGCAGCAGCCGTGCGTGATCTCCATCCTGCGCGACAGAAGTCAGCCGCTGATAGAAGTAGGACTCCATCCAGTGGCTGGTTGCAGCCATGTCCTCATATTGCGTCTGCAGATGGCGCGCATAGAAGTTATGGGAGAACAGAATCAACTGCGTGCCTACAAAGGGTAGCGCGTGCTTCTTCCACGGCGTTCGCCAGGCGCGCGCGTCGGCGACAAAGTCAAACCCCTCCGGCAGGTGATCGAGCAGGCGGCCCAGCTTCGGGAAGGTGAGGCGCCCCGTCACCTTGATCATGTGCGTCGTCTGCTGGCGCAGCAGACTCTGCTGTAGCCCCAGGTCCAGCATGCGCATCTCGGCGTAACCGTAGTGGTTCGACTGCGGATACCAGTTGCAGTCCAGAGGAACGAACTCAACTTGCTTGCCCTGTGGATTTTCGTTCTCTGCGATGGCGCGAAGCGTATCCAGCGGATAGCCGGAGTTCTCAATGAAGAGAATGCGTTTGAGCCGCGGATCGCGATCGCGCAGCCAGAAGCGCAAGGCGTCCTGGTAGTCCTGCAATCGCAGCAGCGGGTCGGCGCGATCGATCCGATAGTGGCCGGCGCTGGGATCGACGCATGCCGTCATCACCAGGAGATACTCGTTCGCGGGCATAGCCGATATCGTACATGCCCTGCTCACCGTATTTTCATGGCGGCACCGCCTCGCAGAGGTAGCGCGGCCGAGTCCGTTAGAATCGTAGAAGAATGATCCTTCCCTTTGTTCGCGACGCCCTCGCGAGCATTGAACACACGGATAGTTTCGAACGTGTGCGACGGCACCTGAGCCTCGCGCGTGGGCGCCGTCGTGTGTCCGGGCTGACCGCGACCGCTCGTGCCCTGTGCATTCCGTTGTTCGTTCGCGCTGCGCAGTCACCAGTCATCGTGCTGGTGGCAGACAACAAGGCGGCCGAGTCACTGGAGCAGACACTGCGCGCTGCCGCCGAACTCACTGGCGCGCTCGAAGCGAAGCGCATCCTGCGGCTGCCGGCGCATGATGTGCTGCCGTTTGAGAACATCTCGCCGCATCCCGATGTGCAGGAGCAGCGCGCCTCCGTATTGTGGAAGATTGCCACCCACCGCGCGTCGATTGTGGTGGCGCCGGTTGAGGCGGCCTGCATGCGCATGTTCGACGCACCCTACTATGCAGGACTGGCGCAGGTGCTGCGGCGCGGCGAAGAGGTGGACATCGAGATGCTGCTCGATCACCTGCGCGCCATCGGCTACACGCAGCTGGACATCGTCGAAATGCCGGGACAGTTCACCCGGCGCGGCGGCATTCTGGATGTGTACTCGCCCGAGATGGACCGCCCGGTGCGCATTGACTTCTTCGGCGACGAGATCGAATCCATCCGCAAATTCGAACCCGAATCCCAGCGCTCCTCCACGCCGCTAGAAGAGGCGCTGCTGCTGCCGCTGACCGAGACGCCCGTCTCAGAGAAACTGCTGGCAGCAGTGCACGCACGCCTGAGCCGCGCTCGCATCGCGGCTGGAGAAAGCGAAGCGTCCGAAACGGATTCCGACGCCAGTAGCGACCTGGTGACACGCGCGGTTGCGGCGGGCGGCGTCACCGTCTTCCCCGGCTGGGAATTTTTCGCGCCAGTGGCTGGCGCGGATCGCACCCTGTTCGAACTGTTTCGCAGCCCGCAGGTGTTCGTCGAGGAGCCTGCCATGCTGCAGAATCAGGCAGAGCGCTGGTGGAACAAGGTGGAGCAGCGGCACGACCGCGCAGCCATCGGTTCACTGATGACGGCTGCGGACATCTACCTGAACCCGTGGGAGCTGCAGGCCAAGGTAGCTGCACTGCCTGGCCTTGAACTGGATCAGCTTGGCGCAGTCGATGTGCTGGATGAGGATGTGAACGCGCTCAGCGAGATTGCTTTCTCCTCGCGGCCCACGCTCCGCTTTCACGGGGCCATCCCGGCATTTGTGGAACAGCTGCGCACGCTGGCGACGCAGGAGCATCGTGTCGTCATCGCCGCGCCGAACCAAGGGGAAGTCGAGCGGCTGGCCAATCTGCTGCGTGAGTACGGGCTGGCCTATCGTCTCGGCTCGCGTACCCAGCACACCGGCAGCGAGAACATCTACGACGAGTCCAGCTACCTGGGCGGAGACATGCGCACGCCCATCATCGTGCGCGCGGCCATCGCCAATGGCGTCACCTTTCCGGATGCGAAGCTGGTCATGATCGGCGCGAACGATCTGTCCGACGATGCGGACGTCGCCGCGCGAACGATTCCGGTGCGCTCCAAGTCGAAGACCGCCGCCTTCGTTTCGGACTTTCGCGACCTCACCGTCAACGACTATGTGGTCCACGTGGAGCACGGCATCGCGCGCTATCTGGGCCTGAAGGAGATTCAGCAGGACGGCCTGAACATCGAGTTCATGGTGCTGGAGTTTGCCGAGGGCGCGCGGCTCTACGTGCCGCTGACCCGGCTCGATCTGATTCAGAAGTATCGCTCCACCGATGCCGGACCTGCGCCGGTGCTGAACAAGCTGGGCAACCAGCAGTGGGCCAAGACCAAGGCGCGCGTGAAGAAGGCCATGGCGGATATGGCCGACGAGTTGCTGAAGCTTTACGCGCAGCGGCGTTCTGCGGAAGGCCACTCGTTCCCGCCGGACAACGAGTTTCAGCGCGAGTTCGAAGATGCCTTCGACTACAACGAGACCGACGATCAGCTCTCCGCCATCGCCGACATCAAGCGCGACATGGAGTCCACCATGCCCATGGACCGGCTGCTGTGCGGCGATGTGGGCTACGGCAAGACCGAGGTCGCCATGCGCGCCGCCTTCAAGGCAGTACAGGACGGCCGGCAGGTCGCGGTGCTGACGCCGACCACCGTGCTCAGCTTCCAGCACTATGAGACCTTCCGCCACCGCTTCGCGCAGTTCCCCATCAACGTCGAGATGATCTCGCGCTTCCGCACCCCCAAGGAGCAGAAGCTGATCCTGGAGAAGCTGGAGGTAGGCCAGATCGACATATTGATCGGTACCCATCGCCTGCTCTCGAAAGACCTGAAGTTCCAGGATCTCGGCCTGCTGGTGGTGGACGAGGAGCAACGCTTCGGCGTGCGGCACAAGGAGCGGCTGAAGCAGATGCGGCAGCAGATCGATGTGCTCTCCATGTCCGCAACGCCCATTCCGCGCACCCTGCATATGTCACTGGTTGGCTTACGAGATATGAGCGTGATCGAGACGCCACCCAAGGACCGCATGGCCATCCAGACGGTGGTAGCGAAGTTCGATGAGAAGCTGATCCGCTCTGCGGTTGAGCTGGAGCTGGAACGCAGCGGGCAGATCTACTTCGTGCACAACCGCGTGGAGACGATCTACGAGCTGGCCGCCAAGATCCAGGAGCTGGTGCCGCAAGCGCGCGTGGTTGTAGGCCACGGCCAGATGGGCGAGGCAGAGCTGGAACGCACGCTGCTCGCCTTCATGAATCACGAGTACGACGTCTTCGTGGCGACCACCATCATTGAGAATGGCATCGACATTCCCCTGGCCAACACCATCATCATCAACCGCGCAGACCGTCATGGACTGTCGGAACTTTATCAACTGCGCGGGCGCGTGGGCCGCTCCAACCGCCGAGCATATGCGTATCTGCTAATCCCACCCGAGCAGGAGCTGACCGACGTAGCGCGGCGCAGGCTGGCTGCGCTGAAGGAGTTCTCCGACCTGGGCGCCGGCTTCAAGATTGCCGCGCTCGATCTGGAGCTGCGCGGCGCCGGCAACATGCTGGGCGGCGAGCAGAGCGGACACATCGAGGCGGTCGGCTTTGAGCTCTACACCTCCATGCTGGAGGAGGCGGTGGCCAAGCTGAAGGGCGAGGAGAAGCGCGACCAGGTGACGACGCAACTCAACCTTGGCATCAGCCTGCGCATCGATGAGAGCTACATTCCGGAAGAGAACCAGCGGCTGCGCATCTACAAGAGGATCGCCGGAGCGCAGGACGAAACAACCCTGGCTGATGTGCGCGCCGAGCTTGACGATCGTTATGGCGCACTGCCGGAGAGCGTCGTTCACCTGCTCCACGCAGCGTCGCTCCGTCTCACCTCCGAACGGCTGGGCGTTCAGCAGATCGATCGCAAGCGCGATCAACTGCACATCCGCTTTACCGAAAAGGCAGACGTGGACCCCGGCCGCCTGATGAAGCTGGTTGCGCGCAATGCCAAGAAGGGCGCGCAGTTCACGCCACAAGGTGTATTACGTTTTCCACTCGCCAGCGTGCGACCCGCCGATGTCTTCGGCGAGGTGCACGCACTGCTCGACCAGCTCGCTTTGGAGCCCGCCTCCGTTTGACCTATATTTTTTGATTCGCCAGGAGAGTCTATTTGATCCGTTGCTTACCCCTTCGCATCTTTTCTGCGTCCGCACTTGTACTCGGCGCGCTTCTTTGCGCCACCGCTGCAGTTGCATCCAACGCTGCCACTGGTCCGGCCGCGTTTCGCTCACTAGCAGATGAGTACTTTGACCAGGCCTACTTTCGCTATCAGCCAACAAGTGGAACGCTGGCCGGCTTCCACCAATTCGATGCGCAGCTGGAGCCATACGACCGCAACACGATCATGCAGGAGACTCAAGATCTGCATCGCTCTGAGCAGCGCGTTTCGGACTTTTCGTCTGCTGGGCTAGATGCGTGGACTGCCGCGGACCGTCAGTTGTTGCTCAACAACATTCGCGGCGAGCTGCTGACCCGGGAGAAAATTCGACCCTGGGAGCGCAATCCGGACTACTACTCATCCGGCATTACCGAAGCCGCATTCGCCTTGATGGAGCGCAACTTCGCACCGCCCCAGGATCGCCTCCGCTCCCTCATCGCGCGCGAGCGTCTGATGCCTGCAGCCCTGCTGGCCGCAAGGCAGAACCTGCGCGACTGCCCCAGGATCTACACCGAGATTGCCGTGCAGCAGCTTCCCGGCGACATCAGCTTCTTTCAGAAGGACGTGCCCTCTGCCTTCGCCGATGTGAAAGATGCGGAGTTGCGGAAGTCGTTTCACGAGAGCAACTCCGCAGTGATGCAGGCACTCATCGATTACGAATCCTGGATGAAGAAGGAGCTGTTGCCGCGCTCGCATGGCGACTTCCGCATTGGCAAGGACACCTTTGCGCGCAAGCTGCTCTACGACGAGATGGTAGATGTGCCGCTCGATCATCTGCTGCAGATCGGCTACGACGATCTCCATAAGAACCAGGCAGCGTTCAGCGCGCTGGCCCGCCAGATCGATCCGGCCAGGACACCACAACAGGTGCTTACGACGCTGGGCGACGATCATCCTTCTCCGGACCATCTGCTCAGCAGTTTCAGAGATACTTTCTCCGGCCTGATCGCCTTCATCCAGCAGCGGCATATCGTCACCATTCCCACCGACGTGCGGCCAACGCTCGAAGAGACTCCGCCATTCATGCGCGCGACGACTCAGGCTTCGATGGACACCCCGGGACCGTTCGAGACGCACTCGACCACGGCATACTTCAACGTCACACTTCCCGACCCTTCCTGGCCCGCTGCCCGCACAGCAGACTACCTGCATGCCTTCAACCGAGGCACCATTACCAGCACGGCCATTCATGAGGCGTACCCGGGACACTACATTCAGTTCCTGGCGTTGCCGCAGGTGCAGTCGAAGGTGCGCAAACTATTGGGCGCGTCGAGTAACGCCGAGGGATGGGCACACTACTGCGAGCAGATGATGCTGGATGAAGGCTACGGCCAGCTGGGCGCGGGCGCGCAGAATGCACATGAGGCACAGCTCATCCGCCTGGGCCAACTGCAGGATGCGTTGTTGCGCGATGCCCGTTTCGTCGCCGGCATCCAGATGCACACACGCGGCATGACGATCGAACAGGCCGTGGACTTCTTCGTGAAGGAGGGCTATCAGTCGCGGGAGATCGCCGAGGTGGAGACCAAGCGCGGCACCGCAGACCCCACCTATCTGTACTACACGCTGGGCAAGCTCGAGATACTCAAGCTGCGGGCCGATGTTCAGCAGCAGCAGGGCGCAGCGTTTTCATTGCAACAGTTTCACGACAACTTCCTGCGCCAGGGCTTTCCACCTATCGCCATCGTGCGGCGCGCCATGCTGGGCAACGATTCGCCAACACTGTAGGCGCGCAGCGGAGCGCGCCTTCATATCCTTCGCCCAGCACAACGCCACAGCCTGCGCTGGCATCTTCCAGACAGATACCAGAAGAGATACAGATACCGAGGGAAGTCGATACGCATGAATAAGAAGGTACGCAAGGCCGTCTTTCCAGCTGCCGGTCTCGGCACACGCTTCCTGCCCGCCACGAAATCCATTCCCAAGGAGATGCTGGCGCTGGTGGACAAGCCGTTGATCCAGTACGGCGTGGAGGAGGCGCTGGCCGCAGGCATTGAGCAGATCATCATCGTGACCAGCCGCGGCAAGTCTGCCATTGAAGATCACTTCGACATCAGCTTTGAACTGGAAGCCAGTCTGGAGTCGCGCGGCAAACAGGACCTGCTGGAGATCTCGCGCAGCGTCTCCAACATGGTGCACCTCTCTTATGTGCGGCAGAAGCAGGCTCAGGGTCTGGGGCATGCCGTGCTGATGGCGCGCGACCTGGTGGGCGATGAGCCTTTCGCCGTCATTCTGCCAGACGACATCATCGACGCCAAGGTTCCATGCCTGAAGCAGATGACCGACGTCTACGACCAGACGCAGTCCAGCATCCTGGCGACGCAGATTGTAGAAGGCCCGGCGATCTCGTCCTACGGGGTACTCGATTGCGATCCGGTGCAGGACAATCCGCGGCTGCATGCGGTGAAGGGTCTGGTGGAAAAGCCGAAGCAGGCAGATGCACCGTCAAAGAACGCAATCATCGGTCGTTACATATTGACGCCGCGCATCTTCGAGCTGCTGGAGCGCACCCCGAAGGGCGCGGGCGGCGAGCTTCAGTTGACCGACGGCATCAAGGGGCTGCTCGATACGGAGAAGGTTTACGGTTACACATTTGAAGGCCGGCGCTACGACGCGGGAGACAAGGCTGGCATGCTGCAGGCCACCGTAGACTTTGCGCTGAAGCGCGCAGACCTGGGCCCAGGCCTGCGTGCGCATCTGAAGTCGCTGCAGCTCTGATACCGCTCGACCTAATGGCGCAAGAACCGCTGCCCGTTTAGGGATTATTGAATGTTCGATGAATCGGGCGCCGGCCACGACCCGGCAGCCAACCCGCCCACCTCTCTGTGGCTCTCACCGAGGGAGTGCCGAACAGTCGTTCGTGATCGCTGAACTACGCATCCCCCACCTCACGAGCACCGACGATTCGCACGCCATGATTCATTCATCCACGCATTGGATTCGATGGTTGGAGCGGAGAGGTATATGTCGTCAGACATCAGCAGGCGGAAGTTTCTAGGAAGCATGGCTGCAGCAGGCACAGTTGCAGGGGTCGCAAGCGGACCGCTCTCAAACCTTCTACAGGCGGAATGGGAGTTGCCAGAGCCCGGCAGCAGCGGCATCGAGCACGTCATCGTGGTGATGATGGAAAATCGCTCCTTCGACCACTTACTGGGCTGGCTGCCTGACGCGCATAGCAGGCAAGCTGGGCTGACTTACTACGACAAGCAGAACCATCCGCACCCGACCTATCACCTGACCACCTATCAGGGATGCGCATTCGAAGACCCAGACCATTCCTATCCGGGTGCGCGCGTACAGTACGACAAGGGTAGATGCGATGGATGGCTGAAGGCCGGCACCAACGACCTATTCCCCATCGGCTATTACCGCCACCATGACCTAAGCTTCCTGGGCAAGGCAGCCCCGGACTGGACGGTCTGCAGCCGATACTTCGCTGGCATACTGGCGCCGACCTACCCCAACCGCTTCTATCAGCACTCCGCGCAAACCGATCGGCTGGACGACAGCACCACCACTTCCACTCTGCCCACCATCTGGGACCGGCTGGCGGCAGCAGGGTTGACCGGCCGCTACTACTACAACGACGTTCCGTTCCTTGCCTTGTGGGGCACGCGCTATCTCAACATCAGTCACCCGTATGCAGAGTTCCTGACCGCCTGTGCCACCGGCACGCTCCCTCAGGTCTCCTACCTCGATCCGCGCTTTGAAGATGAGGGCAGTGGCACCTCCGGCGACGATCATCCACATGCCGACATCCGCAATGGCGAGGCCTTCCTGAACCAGGTGTATCAGGCGGTCACCAGCGGTCCCGGCTGGGCCAATACGGTGCTAGTGATCAACTACGACGAGTGGGGCGGCTTCTTCGATCATGTGCCGCCACCCTTGCGGCCTATTCCGCCAGGAGACCGCGCTGCCGGGGCTGACGGTCGCATCGGCTTCCGCGTGCCTGCGCTGGTGATCTCACCGTTTTCGCGCCGGGAGCACGTAACGACCACGCAGTTCGATCACACCTCTGTATTGAAGATGATCGAGTGGCGTTGGAAGCTGGACCCGCTGACGGTGCGCGATGCCACGGCCCACAACCTGGCCACCGCGCTCGACTTTGCTCGGCCGCAGTTGCACGCACCCCAGTATGCAGTGCCCCCAGGCCCCTTTGGGACGCCATGCAGCAGTCTCCCAGTCGGCACACCCGCGCCACCCACCAATTCCGGCGAGACGGAGTGGACTGCGATCCGCGCTCTTGCAACGCAGTATGGATTTCCCACCCCTTAGGAGCTATGCAATGTTTCAACGTATTTGTCTCGCGATACTGTTGATGGCTACCGTGTCTGTCCCAGCGCTCGCGCAAACACCGCCAATCAAGCATGTCTTTGTCATTATGCTGGAGAACAAGGGCTACGCCGAAACGTTCGGCCCTAACTCCGCTGCTCCTTACCTCTCGCGCACGCTCACGGCACAGGGCGAGTTGCTGACCAACTACTACGGCATTGGCCACAATAGCAATCCCAATTACCTGGCCATGATCAGCGGCCAGGGGCCGAATCCCGTCACGCAAAGCGACTGCCAGATCTTTCAGGACTTCACCAACACCAACACCTTCACGCAGTATGGGCAGCTCGTAGGTCAGGGCTGCGTCTTTCCATCATCGGTGGAGACGGTCGCCGACCAGTTGCAAGGGAAGGGACTTACCTGGCATGGATATATGGAGAGCATGCCGGCGCCCTGCTCTCACCCGGCGCTGAACACTGTGGACAACACCCAGAAGGCTACGCCCACCAACGAGTACGCCACACGCCACAACCCGTTCGTGTACTTCCACTCGATCATCGACAACGAAACCTGCCAGGACAACGATGTGCCACTCTCCCGGTTGCAAAAGGATCTAGGCAGAGTAGTGACTACGCCGAATTTCTCGTACATCGTGCCAAATCTCTGTCACGATGGGCACGATCAACCCTGCGCGAATGGCGAAACTGGCGGACTGGTATCCGCGGACGCCTTCTTGAAGAAGTATGTGCCGGTCATCACCAGCTCGCCTGCGTTTCGCAAGGACGGTCTGCTGATCATCGCCTTTGATGAAGCGGAGTTCGGGACTTCCACATCTTCCGACTCTACCGCCTGCTGCGATGAGCAGCCCGGCCCCAACTCACCCCTACCGGGCATCGCCGGACCCGGCGGAGGCCGGGTCGGAGCGGTCGTGCTGTCTCCCTTTGTCCGGCCGGGCACCACGAACAGCAGCCCCTTCAACCATTACTCGTTTTTGAAGAGCGTCGAACAGATCTTCAGGCTTCACTACCTTGGCTTTGCGCGCCAGCCTGACGTGCCGGTCTTTACACCCACCGTCTTCAATCGCTAAAGCAACTGAAATGAACCGGCAAACGCCTCAGCTACAGGCCTTTGTATAAACCACCATCCACCAGCAGCGTCTGGCCGGTGATAAATGAAGCGCGTTCAGAGGCGAGCCACACGATTGCGTCGGCCACCTCTTCCGGCTGGCCCAGCCGCCGCAGCGGCGTATCTGCGCCGAGCCGTGCGGCATATTGCTCTTCAGTCAAATTCATATCGGCGGCG
>JBBRLT010000029.1:0-36152 GCA_038231235.1 Terriglobales bacterium | reverse complement strand
TGTGATGTTCACCATGTGGTCATGGCTATTGCGGCTGAGGTTCACCTCATCGTTCATCTGGCGGCGGGATCTAAGCTCATTCTGCTGCACCTGCACGTCGTAGTTGGAGACTTGGCTGCTCTCCATATCGGCGAGCACTTCTGCGGGCATGCCACTCAGTGGACGCGGGGCCAGCTCTTCCAGCACGAAGCCGTTCCAGGTGCAGCCCAGCGCCTCCAGCTCATGCGCGATGGCAGCCGCGATGGGAGCAGTGATCTGGTCGGTGATGAGCGTGACCTTCTCGCCCGGTTGAATGCGCAAGCAAATAGAGACGGCACTATGCGCGCCGGGTTGAAAGTCGGCGGGAAAGGCAACGTCAAGCAGCGCGGTGCGGCGGGTCGTCATGGTGTGCATGGAATGCGCAGTGTATCGCGATTGGATTTAGAACAATCCGGCGCGGGTCTCCTCGGCCATGTAATCGACAACGGCGAGCATGTCGCCGTCTGCCTCCTGAAACTTACGCAGCTGCCGTTGCGCGCCGGAGCCATGCTCGAGTATCTGGCGAATTCCGTCGATGGCCTCGCGGCTGTCCAGCTCATCGACGCAATCGTCGACGAAGGAGAGATACTCCAGGATCAGCTCGCGCTCATCTACCTCTGCCTCCTTGCCGAAGTCGATCAGCTTGCCTTCCAGGCCATAGCGAACGGCGCGCCATTTGTTTTCCATCAGCAGCGCGCGGGAGTACTGCCGATAGTCCTGATTGGTGGCGTGCAGCTTCCACAGCTTGAGCGCAGTCGCCTGGATAAGCGCAGCAATGGCGATGGTCTCCTCCGCACGCATGGGTATGTCGCAGATGCGCACCTCGACCGTATTGAAGAAGGGGTGCGGACGAATGTCCCACCACAGCTTCTTGGCGTTGTCCATGCAGTTGGTCTTGATCAGCAGATCGCAGAACTGCTCAAACTCGCCCCAGCTGGAAAAGCTGTCCGGGATGTTGGTGCGGGGAAATTTGTCGAAGACCTTTGCGCGGTAGCTCTTCAGACCAGTGTCGTGTCCGCGCCAGAAGGGCGAGTTGGTGGAGAGCGCAAGGATGTGCGGCAGGAAGTAGCGCATGGAGTTCATCACGCGGATCGCTGCTTCCTTGTCTTCGATGCCCACATGAACGTGCAAGCCGAAGATGAGATTGGCGCGAGCCACCATCTGCAGGTCTTCGACCACCCGGGCATAGCGTTCGTCGGGATAGATGTCCTGTGCTCGCCAGTCTGCAAAGGGATGCGTGGCGCCTGCCACCAGCACCAGATCATGCTCCTCGGCGAGATGAATCATCTGCCGGCGCAGATCGTACAGGTCTTCGCGCGCGTCGGTGATGGTGCGGCAGATGCGCGTGCCTACCTCGACGACGGACTGGTGCATCTCCGCCTTCACGCGCTCTTCCAGGCGCAGCTTGCCCTTGGCCAGCATCTCCGTCTTGATGTGTGAGCGCAGGTCGCGCGTCACTGGATCGATGGTCTGGTACTCCTCTTCAATGCCGAGCGTGAACGATGGGCGCATGCGGATGAGTCTCCGGAAGGGTGGACTGATCTTATGTCGAGGGGGGCGTCTTGGGCGAAGCCGTCTTGCGAGCGACCGGCTTTTTCGCCGGCGCTTTCTTTGCCGCCGCGCGTTTGGCCGGGCTGGGCGCCCCGGCCGGCGCTGGCAGAGACTGGTCAGAGAGAAAGGATGACCACAGAAATTCGCTGGCGGGCGTGCCAGTCTGGCGGGCCTTCTCTACCGCCATCTCCGCAACCGCATCGACGATCCAGCGGAAGTTGACCTCGCCCACTGAGTGCAGATCAGCGTCAGGCGCCGGGTTCATGAAGTCGATGGCGTACGGGACGCCATCTTCGACCGCGAACTCCACCGTATTCAAGTCATAGCCCAGGGCGCGGCACAGCGTTAGGGCGTCCCGCTCCACTCGCGCCAGCAGTGCCGGATCGTATGCCGGAGGATCCTTCACGTAGCGCTCATGGAAGGGACGTCGTGGATCGTAGGGCATGATGTGCACCTTCTGCCGGTTGATGACATAGCAGCGAAAGTACTCCTGAAAGTGCACGGCGCTCTGCAGCGTCATGCAGAGGTCGCGGCTCTGGTCATAAGCGTGGAAGAACTCTTCCCAGTCATGCACATGGTAGACATCGCGCCAGCCTCCGCCGTCGAAAGGCTTCAAGAACGCGGGAAAGCCGATGTAGTCGAAGATGCCCTTCCAGTCGAGGGGAAACTCCAGGTTGCGCATGGAGTGTTCGGTGGTGCCCGGCGGGTAAGCCTTATGCGGTAGCAGGACAGTGCGGGGTACGGCGACGCCTAACTTGCGAGCCAGTGCGTAGTTAAAGAACTTATCGTCGGCCGACCACCAAAATGGGTTGTTGATGACGGCTGTTCCAGTGAGCACCGCGTTTTTAAGAAAGCCGCGGTAGAACGGGATGTCGTGCGAGATACGATCGACGATGACGGCATAGCCGCTGGGTGCGGCTTCGCGGACGCCGCCCACCTGGACAGACTCTGCCGTGATGTCTGCGTGGCCCATGGCGTTGATTCGCTCCACCAAAGCCCCGGGGAAGGTGTTCTCCATGCCATACAACACACCAATCTTCTTCACGTCCTGCTTCCTCTCTGGTTACAGATACACATTCATCATGCGATGCCAGGTAGGCCAGTCATGGCTGTTCCAGGTGTCCCAGATCGCGAGTTGGTGAGGCACGCCCCGGCTGCCCAGCAGGTGTGAGAGGTGCTGATTCTGGCCCAGGCACTGGTCATCCCAGCCCGTCGCCAGCACATAGGTATTGCGGCGGTAGCGATCCAGATACCAGGAGTCATCCATGTTCGCCAGGTAGTGTGGCGGCGTATTGAAGTAGACATCCTGGTCATAGTAGCCGTGCAGAAAGCCGGAGATATCGAAGGCCCCGGACATGGAAAGAAAGCCGCTGAACAAGTCAGGGTGGCGAAGCGCAAGGTTTACGGCATGGTAGCCGCCAAAGCTGCAGCCGATAGTGATCAGGTGCGGGTCGTGATTCTTCAACCGGACAAGTGGCAGAACTTCGTCGAGGATGTATTCCTGATATTGCACCTGACGCGCAATCCGCCAGCGCGGCGGCACGGCGCGGTTGTACCAGCTCTCCGCATCGAGCGAGTCAACGCAGTAAAGCTGTAGCTCGCCGTGCTCCAGCTTGTGGGCAACGGAGCTAACCAATCCGCGGTCTTCAAACTCGTAGAAGCGCGCCTGCGAGCTGGGAAACACAATCGCGGGCACGCCGGCATGTCCGTACGCCAGCAGCTCCATATCGCGCCCCAGCCGGTGGGAAAACCATTTGTGATATTCGCGCTGCATAGCTGGTGTGGCTTGTCCTCACGCGGAGCCGATGCCGCCCAGCCGTGCTGCTGATTGCTTTGATAGGCTGAAGCAGAGCATTCAATGTAGCAGAGCCGTAGGGAGGCAGCGTGCGATCCACGCCGACAGGGTTGCCAGCCGCCAGATGTCCAAAAGAGGAGTGTGCGTGTACGAAGCCGAACTGACTGAGCCGGAGGCGGTCGAGCCAGAGGAGGAGCCCGCGCAGCCGGCCTTATCTCCGCTGGAGCCCATCAGTTTCGAAGATCCGATTGTCACCGGGGAGCACTCGCGCCTTCGCCTGCACCGGCAGTTTGTCTCGGCCTTTTTGCCCGCACGCCGGGATGTGATGGTGGCGCTGCCGCCGGATTACAACTCTTCCACCCGCCGCTATCCAGTTCTGTATCTGCATGACGGACAGAACCTGTTCGACGGCGAGGCCAGCTTCATCAAAGGCCGTATCTGGGATGTGCATACGACGGTAGACCGGCTGGCAGGGGAAGGCGCGATCGAGCCGCTGATCGTTGTCGGGGTCTACAACACAGGCGTCGATCGCATGGAAGAGTACACTCCGATGCGCGATCCCAAACTGGGTGGCGGGCACGCCAACTTGTATGGACGCCTGCTGGTCGAAGAGTTGAAGCCCTGGATGGATGCCAACTATCGGACACTGGACGGGCCAATGCATACCGGGGTAGGCGGTTCGTCGCTGGGTGGGCTCGCCTCGCTCTATCTTGGCTTGTCCTGGCCCCATGTATTCGGCCGGCTGGCGGTGCTATCGCCTTCCATCTGGTGGGGGCGCGGCGGCATGCTGCAGTATGTGCGCCATATGCATCCGGAGCCGCGGCCGCGCATCTGGCTGGATATTGGCCTGGCCGAAGGCCCCACTATGGTGGAGCGGTGCGATGCGCTCCATCGCCTGTTGAAGCGCCGTGGCTGGCGGGAGGGCGAGGACCTTCGCTATCTGCGTGTTCCGGATGGGCGTCATGACGAACTGGCGTGGGCGCATCGTGTGGAGCCGTTTCTGCGCTTCCTGTTTCCTGCCTGATGCGGGTGCGGGCAGCGTGTCCGCTAGCATGGAGGCTATGGTCCGAGCGACTACATTCGTAACCACCCAGGCGATGTTGTTCGATCTGGATGGGGTGCTGGTCAACTCGATACCCGCGGTGGAGCGCGTCTGGTCGCGCTGGGCAGCGGCAAGAGGCTTTGATGTTGAGGAGGTATTGCGACGCGCGCATGGGCGGCCCAGCATCGCGACCCTGCGCCACCTGCTGCCAGATGCCGATCATGCCGCAGAGAACCGAATCCTGGAGCGGGCAGAGATGGATGACGTCGGGGACATCGTGCCGCTGCCTGGCGTCGAAGCGTTGTTGGCGGCGCTTCCGCCAGAGCGCTGGGCGATCGTGACCTCATGCACGCGTCCGCTGGCCGAGGTGCGCATGCGCGCAGCCGGGCTGCCAGTGCCACGGCTCTTCATTACGGCGAGCGAGATCACGCACGGCAAGCCGCATGCGGAGCCGTACCAGAAAGGCGCGGCAGGACTTGGCTTCGCTACGCAGGAGTGTGTGGTAGTGGAGGACGCGCTGGCCGGCATCGCCTCCGGCAAGAGCGCCGGCTCACCCGTGATCGCGTTCACCACAACTGCAACATTGGCCGATTTGGCAAGAGCGAAGCCGGATTGGATTGTGAAAGACGCATCGGCGATTGGCCTCGTTCTCAGCGATCGCGGGTTGCAGCTCGCGCTGGAAGAGACGACAGTCCACACGCGTTAGCTCGCGAGGATGCTGTGCCCCAAGCTCCCGTGGTATCCCACCCTACGCGATGCGTAGGATGGGGCACCCATGGAGGCGGGGTTGCAGCCAAGCGAACGCTGTCATCTGAGTTGATCTACGCAGTCGTCGTAAGGTAGGTCGCATAGGTGCGGTCGCCGATGCTGGTGAAAGGCGTGAACTGCTGCGTCCCCTGCGTGGTATCTGCTGCCCACACATCGCTCCCCTTGCGCTCTGCCGTGAGCAACTGTGCCCTGGTGACCGGCCCGTGGGCCTCGCCGATCGGGAAGAGGACCAGTGGGCCGCGCATCAATGCGACAGTCTCTGGATGAAGCCTGTTGATCGGCTCCAGGCGGTTCTCCATCGGCAGATGCAGATCGATGCAGTCGCCCGACTCCCATGTTCGTTGCAATATTGCGAAGCCTAGCGCTGTGCTGAAGCGTGCTGGCCTGCCGTTCACCGTGATGGTTGCGCCTTGCGCCCACTGCGGAATGCGCAGGCGAATGGAGAACTGCCGCGGGCGGCTTACGGTCACCAGCATGCGCAGGTCGCTCTCCAGTGGATCATTGTGGCTCTGTGTCAGCGTGACGTCTGCGCCGTCCTGATTCCAGCGCAAGCTCGAGGGCAGATAGAGCACGACGAACAGGCCATCCGCGTCGCGCAGGTAGCTGTTGATGCGATAGTCTGCCGCGACCTGCGGCAGCGTGCCACTGCAGCAGGGAAATGCGTCGTGATGGTAGGTGCGCTCCGCCTGGTTGTTGTAATCGGAGTAATAAAACGCGCGCCCATCGCGCTCCAGTGGCCTGGCGCCCAGTACCGTGTTCCAGATGACGCGCTCCATGCTGTCGCCATAGCGGCCGTCGCGCGTAACGCGCAACAGGGAGCGGGCGAGCTTGGTGTGAGCGTAAGAGCCGCACGCCGTTTCGAAGCTGTGGTGCGTGGTGCTGAGGCTGGCATAGAGCTCATCGCTGGCCGGCTGGATCAGTTTTTCATCTGGACCCCATCCGCCGGTGGCGAAGCTTTGCGCTTGAAGCAGATCGAAGCCACGGAGTGCAGCCTGCAGGTGCAGCGCGCTGTGGTTGACCATGGCTGCCTGCATGGCGGAGCAGAGCGCGTTCACGTAGCTGTAGGCATGCCGGCCGGCCATCGCGTCTTCTCCATGGGCCAGCGGGATGAAGTAGTCGTTGTCTGCGAGGTAGCGAACTCCGAGCTGACGGTAGCGCTGACCGGCACCGCGCTCTGCCGCAAGGAAGAGATTCTCTGGCAGGGTGTAGGACTCATCCCAGCCATAGGTGCTGTCTTTGCCAGCTCGCCAGCAGACTTCGCGGGGAATGGCACGGTCCGGCATCTGTGGCAGCGCTGTGTCGGTGGTCTGCGCCAGAATAGCCATCGCATCGGGATCGTGTGCGAAGGTATGGGCGTCGATCAGGCCGCAAAGGAACTTGTCATAGGTATAGGCAGGGAAGCGCGACTGGATGTAGAAGCTGGGCGAGATGGTCTCCCGGTAGAGCGCGTTCAGGCGCAACACCTTCTGGCGCGTCGCACTATCGCCAGTGATGGCGTAGTCGCGGGAGAGGGCCGAGACCCACTGGCCAAATGCATGCGCGGGTGCAAACCCCGGGCCTCCTGCTGCGGGGTCGTAGTCTGGCTCATAGGCGTACCAGCCGCCGAGGGAGGCGCCCGGCGCCGGCAGCCCGGCCATGGCGCGCATCGGCTTCAGCAAGCTGTCCTCGTCCAGCGACATGAGCACGGCAATGGTCTCGCGCAGCTGCCGTTCATGCGCGTCGCTGGTCAGAGTGACTGCGCTATAGGGAAGCTCAAGCAGGGGCGCGGGCGGCTCGCTTTCGGCCAGCGCGCGAGGCAGCAACAGGTTGCGCCCGGCTGCGAGGCTGGTCGCGGCGCCGGCAGCCTTCAGGAACGCGCGGCGGGAGTGAGCGGGAGGCACCTGCATCGCATTCAATTATGCTCCGCAAGGAAGGCATTGCGAAGAACAGGCTTGGCGATCCAATTGCCACGCCCGCAGGACACTATGGTACGAACCAAACTAACGCAGGAGATTCGCCGGGTGGAGTGGGTGCATGCGGAGTGGGTGGGTAGCCTGCTCTGCCTGCCCGCTATCGCCATTGCGCTGTGGCTGGGGCTCAGTACAGGCCATCACTGGGCGGCCCTGGTCATGGCGGGCAGCGCACAATCTGTCGGCTTTGGCGCCTTCCAGCGCAGGCTGTGGTTTCGTGGCGGGACCATGGTACTGGCTGCACTGGGCATGGCCCTCTCCGCGGCAGTCGGGGAACTGGGCGCAAACCATCCTGCCGCCATGCTGCTGCTGGTGCCGCTGTGGGCCTTTGGCTACGGAATGTCGGGCGCCATCAGCTCGCCCGCGGCGTGGGTAGGGCAGCAGTGCTGCATCTTCTTAATCATCTCGAGCGCGGTGCAGGGCTTGGCGCATCAGGCGGGCATGCGAGCAGTGGGGGTGCTTGCGGGCGGCACCCTGCAACTGCTGTTGATCCTGCTGCTGTGGCGATTCTTTCCGCCGGCTCACAGCACCTACGCTGACCCGGTCATCCACCAGCCGGGGTGGCAGCGGCGCGCAGTGATGGAGAACCTGACGCCCCGGTCAGAGATCTTTCGCTATGCGCTGCGGCTGGCGTTCACGGGCCTTCTTGCCGAGGTAATTGCACTCTCCGCGCACTTTCACAACGCCTACTGGATTCCTATGACGGCGCTGATCATCATGAAGCCGGATCTGCTGCTGACGAATGCGCGTTCGATCGCTCGACTGGCTGGCACGCTGGTAGGCGCGGGCCTGGCAACGCTTCTGGCTGGCGTGCTGCGCCCGGATGGGGTGTGGCTGAGCGTGCTCATTGTCGTTTCAATCTACTTCGCCTACGCGCTGCAGAATGTGAACTACGCACTCTACGCCGTGCCGCTCACCAGCTACATCGCCTTCGTCCTGGCCGTAGGCCGAACGCCGGAACGGGCCACCGCGGAGTACCGCGTGATCGCTACTGCCATGGCGGGCGTCGTGGCAATGGTGGTGCATTCGATACATGTGCGCACCGAGCGCCGCCGCCTGCTGCCCGCAGCATTGCTCTCGCGGGAGAGCGCATGATCTATCTGCTGTGCATGCTGCAATTGGCTGCGGTCATTGCGGCTTTCTTTGGAATCGCGCGCGGCTTCCGCTGCTTTGGGATTCCACAGCGATTGCTGGGCGTGGTGGTGGCACTTCCGCTGGTGATCAGCGGCATGGCGCATCTATGGATGCCGGCAGCCATGGCGCAGGCGATTCCACCCATGTTTCCGGCGCGCACATTGTTGGTGATTCTCAGCGGGCTTGCCGAACTTGCCGGTGCAGCCGGTCTGCTGCTGCCAGCGTGGCGGCAAAGAGCAGCGCTTGCGGTCGCACTGCTGATGGTCGCGGTCTTCCCGGTAAACATCTACGTGGCGGGCCGCACGATGCTGGGCCTGCATATGCCCAGCGTGTCCGTGCGGCTGGCCATGCAGGTGGTATACATCCTGCTGGTACTGCTGGCTGGCTGGGGCTGGCCGGTGCTGCGGCGCTAGCATCGCTCGCTCTGTGCTATTGCCGCATAGACCGCTAGAAGCGGTGCACGTCGCGCGGGAAGTAGGTCAGCTGGAGCGAGATGCTGGTATCGCTCTGCGCGCTGCGATCCCCATTGCGCAGAAACGGAGCCTTCCAGCGCTCGTACTGCACCCACGCGTTGACCTCCACATCCTTGCCCAGGCGCTTCACCGCATTGACGGCGTAGTCGTCCTGGGTCTTGCCCAATGGAATGAAGTTAGGCACAGCCTGCGCACGGCGGTATTGGAACTCCAGCCACTCATTGCCGCTGAGGTGATAGGTCAGCCATGCCTGGCCGCCCTTCGATTCGCGGCCAATCCAGTCGCCGAAGATGAAGCCCTTGTTGGTGTAGGCCTGGTTCTGGATGACCTCCCAATAGAACAGGTAGCCGCCAACGCTACGGCCGGTATCGGGGTCGGTCTCGACGCCTTCCACGCGGAAGGAGAGCTTGGGTGCGCCCGGCAGATGCGAGAGATAGACACCCGGCCGGAAGGCGCCGCGGCGCGGTGCGCTGACGGCTGTCACGTCGTCATGCGTCTCGGAGTCCGTATAGAGCGTGACCCAGTTGCGCAGGTAGGGCAGCCGCCATGAAAAGTTGAACGAAGAGAAGCGCGCTCCGGGATCTTTGCGACTCTGCTTGAGCTGTTGCTTGGTGTCATTGAAGCTGAAGAAGCCGCGCAGGAAGGTGTCCAGCGTGACCGGCTCGTGGCCCTTGCCGCCGAAGACGATGGTGCGTTCGAAGCCGAACTCGAAATCCCGAGTCGGCTTGAAGCTGAAGCCTTCCGAGTGTGTGTAGTCATGGTGGGGAGATGTGTGGCCCTGCAGACTGCCATAGAGGAAGTCGTAACGGACAGGGCCGAGAACCTTCGAGATCAGCGGGATATAGAGCGGCTCCACGCGATTGATGCGGAAGCCATAGATATCCTCCGCATTGTTGCTGTAAGCCATGCCGCCGCCGCGTCCCGGTCCCCACCAGTTGTCATGCTTGCCGAAGGAGATCTCGTAGCTGGATAGATTGACAGCCGCGTAGGCCTCCTGAATGCGGAAGGTGTCGACGCTGCGGACGGTGCGGCCGTAGGGAATAGTCGGATTGCTGGTGGTGAAGGCGCCCCCGTCTGAACCACTCAATCGCATGGCCATGGGTAATGAGTATCCTTCGAGCTGAGGGGCGTGCTGGAACTCTCCGCGAACGTAGCCGGAGTAGCGGCCGAAGGTCGTCCGCGCGCTGGCGCCGGTGATGTTGTTGTAGCCTTCGGCGTAGGGTCGGCCGTAGTCGTTGATGATGGTTTGCCCGGCGTGCCAGCTATCCCGCAGCGGACGCCCCGCGATGCCAAGCGAGCGGGTGTATACCGACTCGACCTCTGAGTGACCGCGGTGCTGGTCGACCGGAATCTCCAGGTCGGAGGCAAGCTCGCGGCTGAGGGCGCTGTAGATATCCTTCGCCTCTTCACTGTCGCTGTTGTAGATATCGGCAGCGGAGACATCCAGCATGTGCGCCACGCTGGTGCGGGTGTAGGGGCGCTCGCCGAGATAGAGCGTATCGATGAAGCCGAGCGAGTAGAGGCGCATCAGCTCGGGGTACATCCAGCTGTCGAGCGGGATATAGGTTGAGCCCAGGCTGCCGGAGTAGCGCGTTGGACGCGTAGGCACGGTGCGGGTGAATTGCACCGGCGGCGCAGGGGCTGCGGCTGAGTCGGGTTCCGGAGTTGCAGGCGCTGCTGGGTTGGGCTCGGGAGTCGCGGGCGATGGCTGCGCTGGCGCCTGTATGTCCACGGGCTTTGTGTCCGGAGCCTGCGCGGCCGCAGGAGGGGCGGTCTGCGGGGGCGTAGCAGGCTGTGTCTCGGTCTGCGCGGGCGCGGCCGTATCGGGAGCAAACTGGGCAGCCAGCGGGAGTGAACACCCCAGGGCGAAGACGAGAATTTGCGGGAGACGCGCTTGCGCGATACGAAGAAGAAAATGCATGAGCTGTTTGCATTGTCTCGTATCCCGGGCGTTCAGGGACAGCGTTGCCTGGTCCGGGCGATTCCAACAATGCTCAAAGAGATACGTGGCCGCCGCATTTGCCGACGGCCACGTGTCTGTGAGGAACACGCGCTAGGTAAGCCGTCCGCTCGCCGCTGCGCGGCCATACCAGAGGCCCGAGTCTTTGACGGTCCGCTTCTGATTGCGGAAGTCGACGTAGGTCATGCCGAAGCGCTGGCTATAGCCCTCTGACCACTCGAAGTTGTCGAGCAGACTCCAGGCGTGATAGCCGCGCACCTTGGCGCCATCGCGCATGGCGCGCGCCAGCTCTGCCAGGTGCGCCTGGTAGTAGGCAGTGCGTCGGCGGTCTGGTACGCGGCCGCCCTGCTGATCGTAGGGCGCGTCGCTGTAGCTGCAGCCGTTCTCGGTGATCTCGATGATGGGGTGGTCGTATTCACGGGTGATCTGCATGACGATCTCATACAGACCGACCGGCCAGACCTCCCAGCCGAAGTCGGTGATGGGACCCTCGGTTCCGTTGTTCGCCATGAAGCCGTTCGCACTGTAGTCGGCGTGGTTGTTGTTCGCGCCGCCGGCTCCGGCGTGGCCGCTGAGCGTGCTTGAAACAACCTGGCGGAAATAGTAGTTGATGCCGATCCAGTCGAGCGGCGCCTGCATCAGCTTTTCGTCGCCACTCTGGAAGCCCATGGCTTCGTGCGGCACGCCATTGAGGAAGGCCTTCGGATACTCGCCACGCAGGGCTGTGTGCAGGAACCACATATTGTTAATGGCGTGGAAGCGTGCTGCAGCGTCCTTGTCTTCCTGGCTGCCGGTCGCAGGCGTGACCGAGGAGGTGCTGTAGGCAGAGCCGATCTGCGCTTTGGGAGAGGCCGCCTTGACGGCGCGGAAGGCCTGCCCCTGTGCGATGTTGACGGTGTGAGCAGCCTTGAGGAAGAGCTGGAAGTCGCGCTTGCCCGGAGCATGCACGCCGCTGCTGTAGCCCAGATTGGTGAAGACCCATGGCTCATTGAAGATTGCCCAGGTGGAGACGCGATCCCCAAGCGCTTTGGCAACGAGGCCGGCGTAGTCCACGAAGCGTGAGGCAGTCTCGCGATTGGGCCAGCCGCCCTGGTCTTCAAGGGCTTGCGGCAGGTCCCAATGGTAGATCGTGACCGCGGGCCGGATCTTGGCTTCGAGCAGGGCATCGATGACGCGCTTGTAATGATCCAGCCCCTTCTGATTCGGTGCGCCGGTACCGTTCGGCTGGATGCGCGGCCACGAGATCGACATACGATAGCTCTTCTGGTTCAACTTCTTCAACAGTGCGATGTCTTCGGCGTAACGCATGTACTGATCGCAGGCAGCGTCGCCGGTGTCGCCACCCTTCACCTTGCCCACGGTGTGCGACCAGCGATCCCATATGGACTCGCCCTTGCCATCTGCATCCCATGAGCCTTCTACCTGGTAGGCCGCGGTGGCGCTGCCCCAGAAGAAGTCACTGGGAAAGTGGGCGGCGGCAATATCGCCCGCGGGCAGCGCAGCAGCCGGAATCAGCTTGATGGGGTCATCCTCCGCAGATCCAGTCGCAGCGGCTGGCGAGCCGGCGGCAAGGGCGAATGCGGACGAGGGCAGTAGGCTGGCGCTGGCGGCGGCCATGGTGTTGGCAAGGAAATGGCGGCGATTCATCTGGTCAGTGTCCTCTCAGTAGTGGCGAGGGGAGCCTATCACACGCGGGTGGTCCCGGCTAAAGCAGTTCTCCTGACGCTGTGAAGCAAGAAGAGAATCTCGGCGTGGCTTTTCCTCAAAGAAAGGCCACAGGAGCAGCCGATGGACGGTCTACACCTACAGGAGAATTGCTTTGATCGATTGCCTCACCCGGCGCCTCCGCCGTTACTGTGCGCCTGTACACCGTAGTTGAACATCCAAAGCAACCAGAGAGGGAAGGGCGAGCGAGAGCATGCGGATGACACGCTGGGCAGAGGTGAGGCGCCGATTGCGATACACCGGGCAACTGCTGTGGAGGTCTGCTGTCACGCCACTGGAGGGCTCGCCGCAGCAACCGGTGCGGGTGTCGTCTGAAGAGTTGGGCGTCACCTTCATTGGCCACTCGTCGTTCCTGGTGCAGGCTGCAGGACGCAACCTGTTATTCGATCCCGTCTTCTCCTACTGGCTCATTCTGTTGCGCCGCCAACGGAGGCCCGGAGTCCGAATTCGCGACCTTCCTGCGATCGACTTCGTGCTGCTATCGCATGCGCATATGGACCACCTGGACCGTCCCTCGCTGCGGCGGGTAATACGCGCCACCCGCCGGCTGACTGGGCGGGCGCCAGTCGCCATCGTGCCGAGGCATGTTGGTGAGATCGTGCGCAGTCTGGGCTTCGCGGACGTCGTGGAGCTGGACTGGTGGCAGAGTTACGAAGTGAGTGGAGAGAAGGGCCGCCTCATCATCACCCACACTCCGGCCAAGCACTGGGGGACGCGATGGTTCAGCGACGGGCATCGCGGATACGGCGGTTATGCGATTGAAGGTGGCGCGCTCCGGCTCTACTACTCCGGCGACACGGCCTACTTCCCCGGGTTCCGGGAGATTGGCCAGCGGCTGCGGCCGGAGCTGGCGCTGCTGCCCATCGGGGCCTACACGCCGGACAGCTATCGCGCCGTGCACACCAGCCCGGAGGACGCACTGCGCGCCTTCGCCGACCTGGGTGCAGACCGCATGACGCCAATGCACTACGGCACCTTCTGGCTGGCGGAGGAGCCGATGGACGAACCGCTGCCCCGTCTGCTGGCTGCAGCAGCGAGGCTGGGTTGGCGGGACAGGATTGAGGTAATTCGTGAAGGCGAGACGCGCTGCTTCCGAAGCGCCGATGGGGAGCCAGGCGACAGGACGACCCCTGAGCCAATGACTACGCCAGCCGAAAGCAGCTAGGGCAGCTCACGGCAGCGTAACGAGTCGACAACTTTAGTGCGGCGGCTCGGAATCGGAGCTGGCTTCTGCCTTTCCCTTGCGGGCGGCGCGAGCCAGGTCGCCTTCCTTGTCAATGAAGTAGAGATATCCTTTTTCGCGTTGCAGCTTGGTCTCCGCGACCACCTCTTCGGCGCCTTCGCCACCCTTGCGCTTGCGAGCGACGTTGCCGTCCTTGTTAATGAAGTAGAGGTACTGCTTGTAGTCGCGCTCCAGGCCCAGCTTCTGTACCTTGTCTGCCATCGCACTGCCTCCGCTGGTTGGGATACCTGATGAACGCAGGGAGGGGCGGTGCATCTGTGCCCGAACCCGCGTCCTGAATTACCGATCTGGATTCCCGGTCGGGATTACCGGTCTGAGTGGAGGGCGGCGCTGGCCCGCTGCTCATCTGCCTTCTTCGCCTGCTCCTCTAACGCTTGCGCCTGAGGTAAATAAGTGATCGCCTGGCTGATCATGGGATCCCATGCCGCCCGGACGCGCAGCCCCTCGGCCTGGCCGAACTGCGTGGTGAACACATCCGCCTTGATCTGCGCCTTGATCCAATCCGACACGCCGCTCAGGTCCTGCTCTGTAAAAGCAATCTGCTGGCTGGTGAGGAACTGGCGAAATTCGTTCATGACCGTGTCATCCACCTGAAAGTTCCGATCGACGGTACGGTTCGCCAGGTAGTGGCTGGCAAAGTTGAAGAAGGCGTAGTGCTCGAGCAGCTGGTCCTGGAAGTGATTGGACTTGGGCGTATCGATCTTGTCGTCGGGTGTGATACCGCCGCCGCCGTAGACGGTGCGGCCGGAGTCGGTTAACTTGACCTCGCGGTTCTTGTCTTGCGCAGGCGGCGGCTGGTCGTGGTTGTAGTAGTAGTCGTAGAGCGAGACACCGCTGTAGTTGCGCTGGATCAGCCGGCCGCTGGGCGTGAAGTAGTGATAGGTGGTGAGTGCCAGGCCAGTATTCTCAGAGAGTGGATAGACGGTCTGCACCAGGCCCTTGCCGAAGGTGGTCTCGCCCACTACCAGCGCGCGATCATGATCCTGCAAGGCGCCGCTGACGATCTCTGCCGCCGATGCCGTGCCATGGTTCACCAGCACAACGATGGGGAAGTTGCGGCCCTGGTTGCCGTGGGTGGCGCGCTGGGTCTGCTCCGGATAGGCGCGCCCGCGCTGCGAGACGATCACCTGGCCCTTCTGCAGGAACTTGTCGCAGACCGAGACTGCCTCTGTCAGGAGGCCACCGGGATTGCTGCGCAGGTCTAAGACCAGACCCTTGATCTGGCCGAAGTTGTCCAGAGCCTCGCCCACCTCACGCCCGGTAGTCTCCTGGAACTGCGTGATGTGGATGTAGCCGACGCCGGGGCGAACCATGAAGGAGAGGTCGATGCTGCCATGCGGGATCTCGTCGCGCACCAGATCGAAGCTGAGTGGCTTGGACTGGCCCAGGCGCGATACGGTGACCTGCACATGGGTGCCCTTGGGGCCCTTCAGCAGGTTGGCCACTTCGGACGAGTCCATGTTGTCGGTCGACTTGCCATCGACGGCCACGATGATGTCCGCGGGGTGGATGCCGGCCTTGAAGGAGGGCGTGCCCTCATAGGGAAACAGCACGACAATCTTATTGTTCTGCGGCTGGATGGTCATGCCCACGCCGTAGTACTTGCCGTGCTGCTCCTCACGCATCTTCGCGTAGGCCTTGGGATCGTAGAAGCTGGAGTGAGGGTCCAGCACGCGCAGCATGCCGGGGATGGCCCCATCGTAGATAGCGCGCTCTGCCTTTTCCCCGTTCAGCGGCTCGGCATAGTTCTGCTCCACCAGGCTGTAGACGTTGGTGAAGGAACGCAGATCGTTGCGCAGGGTGGACTCGTCAGCGGATGCCTGAGCTCCGACTGTGCGCTCGACGAAGGTACCAGCAGCGGCGCAGGCGGCAAGAAACACGGCAACGGCGAGGGCGGAGCGGCGTGGACTGGATGCCATAGAGAGATTGCCGGCGGCAGGCGCACGCAGAGTGAAACCGCATTCCTGGCGCGTCGGTCTTGACGGAAGTATAGCACCGGGTCAGGCGGCGCCAAGGGGCTGCTCCTGCCACCAACGGGGGAGGCGAGATTGCTATCGAAGTGCCAGGACACGGAACAGGACAGGTCGTTTTGCGGGCGTCGACCTCGTGCAAGCGCGGCGAGCGGTGAGTAGAATAATGCCAAGCGCATGCAGGCAGGTACGCTTCGGGCCGGGTAACCTGGCTGCGGAAGCGGCCAGAGTACGCCCACCGTTCGCAGCACCCCTTGGCCTCGGCTGGTTCCATCGTTTCTTAGAGGTTCCGGCCTGGGAGTACCCAGGGGATATAGAGAGATCCATGACCCTTCGCCGTTCCGATGTTTGCGCCTGGCTGCTGGTGGGCGCTGTCCTGATCCTGAGCCCCTTCGCTCCTACGCTGCGCGGTCAATCCGCCAAGAGCACCAAGAACAAGACGTTGACCCCGGAGCAGCAGGCGGCGCGGGAGCAGTTCGATCCCAGGGCGCAGGCCTCCACGCTCGGCGGCGCGGTAGTCGAAGAGCGCGTAGCGCAGGTGAATGACCAGATCATCAGCCGCTCGGACTATGGGCGCGCAGAGACCCAACTGGGCCAGGAGGCGCAGCAGCAGGGCTGGAGCGAGAAGGAGCTGGCAGATCACAAGAAAGACCTGCTGCGCGACTTGATCGACCAGCAATTGCTGCTGTCCAAGGGCAAGGAGTTGGGCGTCACGGCCGACACCGAGTTGGTGCGCCGGCTGGACGACATCCGCAAGCAGAATCATCTGGACTCGCTCGAAGACCTGGAGAAGGCGGCTACCCAACAGGGTGTCTCCTATGAAGACTTCAAGCAGAACATCCGCAACGGCATCGTCACGCAACAGGTGATTCGCGATCAGGTCGGCCGGCGCCTGCAGATGACGCAGGCGGAGCTGCAACGCTACTACGACCAGCACAAGGACCAGTTCACCCAGCCGGAGAGCGTCAAGCTGAGCGAGATCCTGATCCCCATCGCGGCCAGTGGCGACGATGCGGCGAACCTGGCCGCGGCCAAGGCAAAGGCCGACGACTTGGCGGCCAAGTTGAAGGGTGGCGCCGGCTTTGACGAGCTGGCCAAGGCGAACTCCTCCGGCTCGACCGCGAACCAGGGGGGCGACCTGGGAGAGTTCAAGCGCGGTTCTTTGGCTAAGCAGCTTGAGGACGCCACCTTCGCGCTGCAGGCAGGGCAATACACAGAACCAATACGTACCAAGCAGGGTTACGTCATCTTGAAGGTGACCCAGCATAATCCCGGCGGCGCGCAGAGCCTGGACGCTGTTCGCCCGCAGGTGGAAGAAGCGGCCTTTACCGGCCGCATGCAACCGGCATTGCGTGCCTTCCTGGTGCAGCTGCGGCAGAGTGCGTATATCGACATTCGTAACGGCTATACGGACACGGCAGCCGTGCCAAACGCAGTGAAGCCGCTCTACAGTGCGTACGCGCCGCCTGCGCCGAAGAAGAAGCCCCACTTCCAGCGCACGCGCTACAGCGGTGCGCACCGTGGACGCCATGCTGCCAGCGGGAGCGACACAACAGCGCCGGCCGCGGGCGCCGCAAGCGATCCCGCAACACCGGCAACTACCCCTGGCAGGGATGCACCCAGCGATGCAGCCAGCGATGCAGCAAAGGCGGACGCAACGCCAGCCACCAAGACCACCGCGGCGGGAACGACCACTGCGGTAGCCAGCGCGCCCAAGACGCAGAAGCTGGGCAAGAAGGAGAAGATCCGTTTCGGCCAGGCACCGCGCGCAACCCTGCCAGCGGCCGCTCCGGATGCCAATGCCGCTGCCGCGGAGACAGGCAATCCGGATGCGGACGCGAGCAAAGAGCAGCAGGTAGCCTCCGCCGGCGATGTCAGCACCAACTCTGCTTTGCCCGACGCGGTGGCGCCCGCAGCAACCGACGGTAAGACACGATTCTCTGACCGCGCTCGTCAGCCGAAGGCAAAGAAGGTAAAGAGCGCCGACCAAGTGGAAAACGAGCGGCTGGACAAGCCCTCCACCGACGAGACCGCTGCGCGGCAGGAGCAGTCTGCGCCCCTGGGTCTGTCCGGCGACACGGCCACCAGGAAGAAAGCGCCGAAGGTGAAAGGCGAGAAGACGCGCTTCTCCGATGAGGCGGGAAAGCCCAAGGATGCAGCAGAGCCCGCGCCACAGAGCTCTACGCCCTCTCCGCTGGCGCCGTCAGGGAGCGCGCCTGCTCCCGCGGAGAACGCAACGCCTGCCCCCGCTCCGGCAGCGGCGAACCCACCGGCGGCGGCCCAGCCACAGCTGTGAGCCAGACTGCGCCTCTGCCCATGCTGTCCAAGACTCTGCTGATTGCAGACGCGGCGAAGTATGAAGGGCAGACCATCACCGACTACTTCGCTGTAGCGGCCAAGCAGTTGCGCCGCAAGAAAGACGGCAGCGTCTTTTTATGGCTGCGGCTGAGCGACCGCTCCGGGCAATGCGAAGCGGTGATGTGGGACAACCTGGAGACCTGCGTTGAGAGCTTTCAGGCGGGCGATGTGGTCAAGTTGCGTGTGGATGTCGCCAACTACCAGGGCAAGACCCAGTTGACCATCAAGCAGCTGCGTAAGGCGGCGCCTGAGGAGTATGTTCGCGCCGACTTTCAACCGCATACTGCTTACAACATCGATGAGCTTTGGGCCAGGTTGACAGGCTTCGTTGACACCTTCAGCGATCCATACCTGAAGCAGCTGGTATCCAGCTTTCTTGACGATCCAGAGGTTGCCGCATCTCTACGCACCGCGCCGGCGGCCAAGTACATGCATCATGCCTGGATAGGCGGGCTGCTGGAGCACATCGTCTCTCTGCTGGGCTTGTGCGACCGCGTCGCGCCGCATTATCCGCACGTGCACCGCGATCTGGTGATGACCGGCGCCATCCTGCACGACATTGGCAAGCTCGAAGAGCTGCGCTGGGGCTTCCAGTTTGACTACACACTGGAAGGGCAGCTGCTTGGGCATATCACCCAGGGCATTGCGATGATTGAGAAGAGGACTGCGACTATCCCCGGCTTTCCGGCGCGGCTGCGGCTGATGGTGGAGCACATCGTGTTAAGCCACCACGGAAGATACGAATATGGCTCACCCAAGTTGCCCATGACGCCAGAGGCCATCCTGTTCCACTACCTCGACGATCTGGATGCGAAGCTGCATACCGTTCGCGCCGAGTTCGATCGCAGTGTGGCGCAGGGCCGGGCGCCGGATGAGTTAACCGACTATGTTCGAGCCATGGAGCGGCCGCTGCTGGATACGCGAGCCTACCTCGATGCAGCGGAACCTGAAGTGGAGACCGACGATGCCTTACCTGCTGAAGACCGAGCCTGAGAGCTACTCCTACAGTGACCTTGAGCGCGATGGCGAGACGGTGTGGGACGGCATCAAGAATGCCCAGGCGAGAAACACACTGGCGGCGATGAAGAAGGGCGACGATCTCGCTTTCTACCATTCGGTAACGGACAAGGCAGTGGTCGGCACGGCCAAGGTGGTCTCTGTCGATGCATCGGACCCGAGGAATCCCATCGTGCGTATCGCGCCCGGCAAGCGATTGAAGCAGCCGCGGTCGCTGGCTGCGATGCGCGAGGCTGCTGTCTTCAAGGGGTCCTTGCTCTTCCGGCAGTTCCGCCTGTCCGTGGTGCCACTGACGGCGGAGCAGTACGACTGGCTGCTGCACGGCTAAGGCGTCCGCACGGCTTTGGCACCTCTGGCCCGGTACCGCAGTTACAATCGTTTGACCGGGAAGGTGCATGCTACGTTTCTCCACCGCGGGTGAGTCGCACGGCGAGGCCCTGATTGCTTTGGTGCAGGGGCTGCCTGCTGGCCTCGAAGTCGATCAAGCAGTCATTGATCGCGAGTTATGGCGGCGCCAGCAGGGTTATGGACGCGGCGGCCGCATGCGGATCGAGACGGACACAGCACATATTCTCTCCGGCGTCCGTCACGGCCACACCATCGGTGCGCCAGTAGCGATGCAGATTGCCAACCGCGACTGGAAGAACTGGGAAGAGATCCTGCCAGTCGGTGCGGGTGATCCGGCCAAGCACAAGGCAGTGGCTTCACCCCGGCCAGGGCACGCGGATCTCTCCGGATCGTTAAAGTATAACTTTAAGGATGCGCGCTACGTGCTGGAACGTGCCTCTGCACGCGAGTCCACCGCGCGCGTGGCTGCCGGCGCGATGGCGAAGATCCTGTTGCGCACGCTGGGCATTGAGGTCACCAGTCATGTCATTCGCGTGGGGCGCGTGGAACTCGATGAGGTAGTCACCTGGGAGCAGATTGCTGCGCTGGCCGCGCGCGACGAAGTCCTGCTGAACTGCGCCTCGCTTGCAACCGAGCAGCGGATGAAGGACGAGGTGGATCACGCGCTGCGCACGGGCGACTCCATCGGCGGGATCTTTGAGGTGGTGGCACATGGCGTGCCGCCCGGCCTGGGCACCTACGCCAACTGGGACGAACGGCTGGACGGGCTGCTGGCCTGGGCGGTGATGTCGCTGCAGGCGGTGAAGGCAGTCGAGCTGGGACGCGGCGTCACGGCGGCGCAGTCATTCGGTTCCGCCGTGCACGATGCCATCAGCTACGCCGGAGACGAGAACGGACATCCCCATGGCCACACTCGCTTTGAGCGCGAGAAGAACAACGCTGGCGGCATCGAGGGCGGCATCTCGAATGGCGAAGACATCGTCGTCCGCGGCTACCTGAAGCCTATCTCCACGCTGCGGCGGCCGCTCGAGTCAGTGACCTACGAGACGCGCGAGGCGACCAAGGCGGCGTACGAGCGCTCCGATGTCTGCGTGGTCCCGGCCGCGGGTGTGGCAGCCGAAGCCATGGTGGCCTTCGTACTGGCGCAACTGGCGCTGGAGAAGTTCGGCGGCGACTCCGCGCTTGAGCTAAAACGTAACTACGACGGATATCTGGAACAAATCCGCAATTACTAGCACGCACCGGTAAGACAGAGCGCACGGCCAGGACCAACGACGCAAGCATGATCTACCCCATCGTAAAGTTCCCCGACCCTATCCTGCAGCGCCCGGCCGCGACGGTCACTGAGTTCAATGACGACCTGCGCCGACTGGTCGCGGACATGTTCGAGTCCATGTACATTGCGCAGGGCATAGGACTGGCCGCGCCGCAGATCGGTGTCTCCAAGCGCATTACGGTGATCGATGTGAGCAATCAGAAGGAGGCGAAGGACAAGCTGGTCCTGATCAACCCGGAGGTCACGCTCGAAGAAGGCAAGCAGGTGGAAGAAGAGGGCTGCCTGAGCCTGCCGGATATTCGCGACAAGGTGCGGCGTGCGATGCACGTCAAGGTGAAGGCGCAGGATGAATACGGCACCTGGTCTGAGCGCGAAGGCACCGAGCTGCTGGCGCGCGCCTTTCTGCATGAGATCGATCATCTGAACGGCATCCTGTTCATCTTCCGCATCAGTGGGCTGAAGCGTGACCTGATATTGCGCCGCATTCGAAAATTGCAGCGCGCGGGGGATTGGTAGTGCGGCTGGTCTTTTGTGGCACGCCTGCCTTCGCCGTCCCTGCCTTCCACGCCCTGCGCGGCGCGGGTCACTCCATTGAACTCGTCCTGAGCCAGCCTGACCGGCCCAGCGGTCGCGGGCTGCTACTGCAGGCTCCGGCCGTAAAGCAGGCAGCCGTAGCAGCGGGCATCCCGGTGATGCAGCCAGAGAAGATCCGTGCCAATGCCGAACTCCGCGAGAGGCTGGAGGCACTCCAGCCGGACGCCATCATCGTCGTGGCGTATGGTCGTATCATTCCGCGGTGGATGCTGGATCTGCCGCGCTATGGCAATCTCAATCTCCACGGGTCCCTGCTGCCAAAGTACCGCGGCGCCGCGCCGATTCAGTGGGCGGTGGCCAATGGTGAGAGGAGGACCGGCGTGACGACAATGCTGCTGGAAGAGGGGCTGGACACCGGCGCGATGCTGCAGCAGCGCGAACTGCCCATCGACCCCGCAGATACCGCAGAGGCGCTCTTCCCGCGGTTGGCCGAGTTGGGCGCGCCGCTGATGGTGGAGACGCTCGCCGGGCTAGCGGAGGGAACGATCACACCGCGAAAACAAAACGACGCCGAGGCCACGCTGGCCCCGTTGCTGACCCGCGACGATGGCCGCGTCGACCCAGCGCGCAGCGCGCAGTCCATCTACGATCGCTGGCGCGGCTTCCAGCCCTGGCCCGGCGCGTGGACGACTGTGCGTGGAAAGAAGCTGACGCTGCAGCGACTGGCGTACGCGTCCGATGCGCCGGCAGCGAATACCCCCGGCATCTTCCGTGTGCATCGCGAACGGCTGCTGTTTACTGCAGGGGATGGCGTAGAGCTGCAGGTGCTGGAGCTTCAGATGGAAGGAAAGCGCCGCATGCCGGCGATGGAGTTGCTGCGCGGTCATGGCGTCATAGACGGGGATCGTCTGGGGTCGTGACCAGCGGGCTGGTGACGCCGGCACGCATGGCCGCCTTTCGGGCGCTGCTGGGAATGGAGCGCTCCCGCGCTGCACACAGCGACGACCTGCTGCATGCGCCGGCGATGGAGGTGTTGTCGCCAGTCGATCGCAATCTGGCGACGGCGCTGGTGATGGGAGTGCTGCGCTGGCAACTGGCGCTGGACGCAATCATCGCTCCATACCTCACGCGCAGCACGCCGCTGGATGACGCGGTGGCGATCACACTCCGCATAGGCGCGTTTCAACTACTGTTGATGGACCGCATCCCCGCGCATGCTGCGTTGTCTGAGAGCGTCGAGCTGACGCGCGCCGGCGGACACGGCTTCGCCTCCGGCCTGGTGAATGCTGTATTGCGCCGCATCTCTGAATCCGCAGCGACCACCAAGCTGGACCCTCGTGCAGCGCACCCGGCATGGATGCTGGAACGATGGACCGCGTGCTACGGCAGCGATCTGGTGGAGACCATGACGGCGTACCATCAGCAGCCTCCACCCGTGACAATGCGTGCAGATGCGGTGGCAGCGCAGGCACTGCCGGCAGCGAGCCTGCTGACACGCGCGCGCCGGCTGCCGGAGGGCGAGGCGGCTCCGAAGGGTGTTCGCATTCAGGACGAGGGATCGCAGCTGGTAGCGGAGTTGGCAGGCCGCAATAGCGCCAGCGGGATGAGGATTCTGGACTGCTGCGCTGCACCGGGAGGCAAGACCGCGATCCTGGCCGAAAATCATCCGCGCGCAGAGATCACCGCTTCTGACATCAGCCAGACACGTCTCGATACGATGCGGCGAGGCTTCGGCCGTCACCCACAGACAGCTGGTATCCACTGCCTGCTCGCCGATGCAACGGCGCTGCCCTTCCGGGACGACTTCAACCTGATCCTGTGCGATGCGCCGTGCAGCGGCACAGGAACATTGGCGCGCAATCCAGAGATCAAGCTGCGTCTTGCCGCCAGCGAACTAGCCCGGCAGCAGGACCGGCAGTTGGCGATTCTGCGCTCTGCGTTTCGCGTGCTTGCGGCAGGCGGCACGCTGATCTACTCCACCTGCTCGCTTGAGCCGGAGGAGAACAGCGACGTGCTGAAGAAGTTTCTTGCTGACGCCCCCTCGGCGCAGCTTGTCGACGCAGGCGAGCGGCTGGATGCGATGGTGGAAGAAGGCAGCCTGATGGCGGACGGTGCGGCACGCCTGAAGTCTGTCGCGGTGCACGAGGGTTGCCTGCAGACGCTGCCGGGCGTGCTGCCGTGCGACGGCTTCTTCGCTGCCATCCTCACTCGCGACTGAAGATATGTAACGAATCAGCTGCTATTGAGCAAGTGTGAGTTGGATAGTCGCGCCAGCCTCCACCCGCTGGCCGGCTGCGGGAGACTGCACCACCACGGTGCCGGGAATCACTGGCAGCGCGGGCGGCGCGGGGGCCTCTCCTGGCGCAGCAATGGCGCCCACGGTGGGGATGGCAGCCTGCTGATAGAGGTGCGGCGCCAACTTCATGCCGGCCTTCGCGACAGCATCGCTTGCCGCCTTCGCGGTGCCGTTGACGAAATTAGGCATGACGTAGCCGGTGGACTCGGGCGGGACGGGCGCGCTGAGCAGCAGCGCCACGTTGGGCCGGTCGACTGCTGCTGAGCCCGGGCTGGGTGACTGCGCGATGACGGTAGCGGGCGCAGCTGCCGCATCGGGCATGCGCGCAATGGTGCCGAGCTGCAGGCCAGCCCGACGCAGAGCCAGCGCGGCCTCGCGCTCCGGCTTCTGGAGTACAGATGGAATGCCGACTTTCTGCGAACCCAGGCTCTGGCTTACTCGCACATGCCAGCCGCGCCGTACGATTGCCCCCGGCGGCGGCGATTGCGTCAGTACCAGCCCGGGTGCGACGACGGCGCTATAGAAGTGTTCGTCGACGCTCATCTCCAGGCCATCCGCGGCGGCCTGGTGTTTCGCGTCGCTCTCGCTCATGCCGCGGAAGTCCGCGACCTTGACCTCTGCGCCATGGATCGCGAAGTGCATCGTGGTGACTGCGGAAGCGAGCGCCACCATGGCGAGCAGGACAACCACAAGCGCGAACAGAAAGAAGCGCCGCATCATGCCTCGATGGGAATGTCCACGTACTCGATGGTGTAGCGGATCTCCGCGGTCTTCTCGAGCATGGCGGAGACGGAGCAATACTTTTCTTTCGAGAGGCGCACCGCGTCTTCCATAGCCTTGCGGCTGACTGCGCCGGAGACGCGATAGATTAGCTCGATCCGGGTGAAGACGCTGGGCGGTTGCGGAGCCTTCTCGGCATTTGCAGAGACGATGAGCGCGGTGAATGGCTCGCGCTTCTTGGTCAGGATGCTGATGACATCGACGGCGGTGCAACCGCAAAGGCTCATCAGCACGCACTCCATGGGAGTGGGACCTGCTATGCGCGCCACGTCAAAGGCAAGCGTATGTCCGCTATCGGATGTGGCTTTGTAGATTTGTGCGTGTTGCCATTCGGTCTTTGCGATCACGTCTCTCCTCCATTCCGCCGCCGTTGCGTCGTTCGTGGCGATTGTCAGTCTGCGGTTCGGGGTGCACCAGCATACGATGAACCTCCGGATGCTCCAGCTTCATGCGACCTTCCAGTGACGTGATGACATCATGAACTCGCTGCATGGGCAGGTCATCCGGCAGGGTGCAGTGGCAGGCCAGGTGATAACGGTCGCCCAGCCGCGACACGATGACCTCATGAATATCGATGACCTCGGGCAGCGTCTGCGCAACGGCGCGCAGGTCTTCTTCGATGCGGCGGTCTGCCTCCAGGCGTGCGGGCTGCTCGATGGTAGCGGGCTCGCTCTCAATATGAGTCAGCACATTTTCGACCTCGGGAAGTTCGCTGTAGATCTGCTCTTCCAGATCACAGACGAAGCTGTGCGCCTTTTGCAAGGGCAGCGCCTCCGCCACCTCGATGTGCTGCTCCACCCGCAGGCCCTGGGGCTCCTGCTGCACGCTCAGGTCATGCAGGGTTACGTTGTTGCGCGCGGCGACGCCGCGAATGCGATCAAAGACGCTCTCGCCCAGATGCTGGCGCGGTACCGTGCGCACCACCACATCGGAACCGGGGAGCGCCTCCTTCACCGCCGCGGTGATGCGCTGCACCAGCGCCTCGATGTGCTCTGCGGTATCGAAGCGCGGTACTGCGACGGTGAGGTCGGCGAAGATGCCATTGCCGGAGCGCCGCACCCGCACCTGCTCCAGCGCGGTAACGCCTTCGACACGCTCGACTGCGCGGATGATGCGCTGGCGTCCACCGACTGGCGCCGTGTCCAGCAACTCATAGGTAGTGCGGCGCGCCAGTCCCCAGGCGAAGTGCAGAATCACGGCAGAGACGGCCAGCGCGGCGACAGGGTCAGCGAAGCGCAGCCAGGGAATGCCATAGCGGATGCCAGCGTAGGAGGCGGCCAGGCCAATCGCAACGGCAACGCTGGACCATATGTCTGAGGCGAAGTGCATGGCATCGGCTTCCAGTGCCTGCGAACCAGAGCGCGCAGCCACTTTCTTCAACTTGCGTGCGCGGCCCTGGTCGACCACGATGGAGAGACCCAGCACCGCGAAAGGCCAGGGCGAAGGACGCACCGCCACTGGCGCAATGAAGATGCGGATGATGGCCTCAACGACGATCCATACGCAGGAAGCGCCCATCAGGAAGGTCTCAGTGAAGGCGGAGAGCGTTTCGATCTTGGCGTGCCCGTAGGTGTGGTCTTCGTCGGCAGGCTTGTCGGAGATGCGGACGGAGAAGAGCGTGAGCCCAGTGCCCAGCAGGTCCAGGCCGGAGTGCGCTGCATCCGACAACATGCCGAGGCTGCCAGTGAGCAGGCCGGCGGCCAGCTTCAACGCCGTCATGGCCAGGGCCAGCAACAGGGAGATCAATGCAGCCGCACGCTTCTGCGTCGCTATCGCGCGATCCTGCTCCCGGCTGTTGCGGTGCTCTGCCGGATGCAGAGAAGCAGCCTGGCCACGCGGGACGTGGGCAGGATTCGCGTTGGCGTCCCGGCGCATTGCTTCAGCCTACACGCGCTCGCGCGCAGCGCACCAGTCGTTCAGCTTGCAGTCGGAAGCTTTCGCGCCGTATAGAGGCCGGCGATGCCAAAGGTGTAGGGAGTCCAATTGCCACTGCCGTAGCCAATGCGCTTGATAGTGGCCAGCATTTCTGCCGGCGGGGGAAAGCGTTGGACGGAGTTGGGAAGATACGCGTACGCACCGCCGCTGCCGGAGAGGAGCCGCCCGATGCGGGGCAGCACGCGGCGAAAGTAGAAGGCGTAGAGCCTACCCAGCAGCCCGCTGGGCTCGCTGAAGTCAAGAATCGCCAGCGTGCCGCCCGGCGCCAGCACGCGATGGAACTCACGCAGGCCATCTTCGTAATTGGCAAGGTTACGAAATCCGAAGGCCGTGGTCAGCAGTTGCAGGGAATTGTCAGCCAGAGGCAGATGCAGCGCGTCTGCCTCCACTGCAATGGCGCCGTGGCTCGTAAACTTGCGCGCGCCGCGCACCAGCATCTGGTGAGAGAAGTCGATGGCAAGCAGCGGGGCTGCATTCGCCGGGCGCCGGCGCAGCAGTGCCATGGTCATGTCGCCGGTGCCACAGCAGACGTCGGCGATACGTGCCTGCGGCTGCTTTAATATCTCGCGAAAGCGGCGAGCAGTGCGCCACCACCACAGCCGGTCAATGGAGCCGGAGAGCACATGGTTCAGCAGATCGTAGCGGGGGGCGATGCTGTCGAACATCGTCTGCACTGCAAGAGCGGCGGACTCCTCGGTAGTGGCTCCGGCGGGCCGGGATCCTGTTGAAGAGGCGTCGGGGACGCTCAAGTTTGACGGCCCAGCTTGAGGCCGCGTTCGATAGATAGCAGAAGTTCCTCATCGGTCAGGTCAGTGACCACGCGCGCATGCCCAATGCGCTCCAGTAGAACGAAGTGGCGGATATGGTCGATGCGCTTCTTGTCGATGGTGGTGGCGGCGAGCAGGCGACGGGCCGAGAGGCGGGGCAAAGGTGGCGGCTCCAGCGCATCGATAGCAGCCAAGCAGCGATCGGCCTCCTGAGCCGGCAGACCGCGCAGCCGGCTGGCCTCAATGGCGGCGCGCATGCCCCACCCTACTGCCTCCCCGTGCAACAGGGTGCGATAGTGCGTCAGCGCCTCGATGGCGTGTCCCACCGTGTGTCCGAAGTTCAGCACCATGCGCAGGCCGTGTTCGCGCTCGTCCTCAGCCACTACTAACGCTTTTACGCGCACCGAATCTCGAATGACCTGCGTCAATACTTCCGTATCCATGCGCAGGAGCGCGGCGGCGTGAGTCTCCATCCGGTCGAGCAGATTCACGTCGCAGATGAATCCCGCCTTCAGGCTTTCAAACAGGCCGGCACGCAACTCCGCCGGTGGCAGGGTCCGCAGTACGTCGGTGTCGGCCACCACCAGGCGCGGATGGTAGAAGCAGCCAATCAGGTTCTTGCCCGCAGTCAGATTGACTCCGGTCTTGCCGCCTACGGAAGAATCGACCTGCGCCAACAGTGTGGTGGGCACCTGGACGAAGTCAATGCCACGCATGTAAATGGCTGCCAGGAATCCTGCGACATCCCCGATGACGCCGCCACCGAAGGCGATCAGCAGCGACCCGCGGTCCCCACCCGCGGCCGCCAGTTGCTGTGCCAGCCGCTCTACCGCTGTCAGGCGCTTGTGATGCTCGCCTGCGGGCAGCATCAACACCGTCGGCTGCGCATTTGCCGGGAAGCCGCTGAGGAAGGCCTGCGACCACAGCGTCCAGATCTCCGGCGCGGTGACTACGTAACAGCGTCGCGCACGTGCGCCAAAGGCCGCATGGAGCCGCTGCGGCAGCGACGGCAGCAGGCCCGCGCCAAGCAGCATGTCATACGAGGCAGACTGTGTGCGTATGGGGAGTGTCAGCACTGCGCTTCATCGTATCGCAGCGCAGACTTCGGGAAGATGAATTGGCTCCCTGCGGAATGATAGCCTCGGGCCATGGAACCCGATGTCATCAACATCCCGGATGCCACCCGGAAGACTACGATTCCGGAGGCTACGGACTTTCTGATCATCGGCGCCGGGATTGCCGGTCTGCGCGCGGCCATTACGCTGGCCCGGGCCGGGCGGGTGCTGGTGGTCACCAAGGAGGCACTGGGCGAATCGAATACGCAATACGCCCAGGGCGGCATCGCGGTAGCGATCAGCGGGACCGAGGATGTGGCGCTTCATCTGGAGGACACCATGGCCGCCGGCGATGGGCTGGTGGATCGCATGGCCGCGCAGATCCTGGTGGAAGAGGGGCCGGCGCGGGTCGAGGAGTTGCTGCAGTGGGACACGCGCTTTGACCGCTACGCGCACGGCGAACATGCCGGAGAGCTGATGCTGACGCGGGAAGGCGCGCACAGCCGCAACCGCATCCTGCATGCGAATGGCGACGCGACCGGCCGCGAGATCGGCCGCGCCCTGCTGCAGCGGGCGTCCTCGACGTCCGGTGTCACGCTGCTGCCCTGGACCTTGCTGACTGACCTACTGGTTGCCGGCGGCCGGGTTGTGGGCGCGCGCCTGCTGGACGAGCGCGGCGCCGTGCGCAACGTGCTGGCGCGTTCCGTGCTATTGGCTTCGGGCGGAGCAGGCCAGGTGTACAGCGATACTACGAACCCCGCCGTGGCCACGGGTGACGGCATTGCCGCGGCGTACGCGGCAGGCGCGGAGCTGGCCGATATGGAGTTCTACCAGTTCCATCCCACTGCCCTCAGTCTGCCCGGGGTGCCGCGGTTCCTGCTCTCTGAGGCGCTGCGGGGCGAGGGCGGCTGGTTGATCAACGCGGCGGGCGAGCGCTTCATGCCGCGCTATCATCCGCTGCTGGAGCTGGCCCCGCGGGATGTAGTGGCGCGTGCCATCACGCGCGAGGGAGTCGGCCAGGCTCCGGACCAGACGCTGCCGGTCTACCTGGATATGAGGCACATTGCGGGAGTCGACCTGCATGCGCGCTTCCCCGGAATCTCGGCCTTCCTGCGCCAGCATGGGCTGGACATGGCGCGCGACCTGCTTCCGGTGCGTCCGGCGGCGCACTATCTGATGGGTGGCGTACGCACGGACGTGGATGGGCGCACCTCGCTTCTCGGGCTATATGCAGCGGGCGAGGTGGCGTGTACGGGCGTGCACGGCGCCAATCGGCTGGCCAGCAACTCCCTGCTGGAGGGTCTGGTATTCGGCGCGCGCGCGGCGGAGAGCATGCAGGAGGACGCGCACCCATTGCCAACAGCAATCCCAGAGCGAGGAGAGATTGCTCCAGAGTCTGTTGAGCTTCCCCCGGTGGAGGAGGCGATTCGCCGGCTGCAGCAACAGATGTGGCTGCACGCCGGTTTGCTGCGCGATGCGGCGGGGCTGCGCGGCATCGACCTGTCAGCGGCCGAGCAGTATGCCGCCACCCTGCCAGAGTGCAATTGGACGCGCCGGGAGTACGAGGCACGAGCCCTGGCGCAGGTCGCGCGGGCGATCGTCGACTCTGCACTAGCGCGGGAGGAGAGCCGCGGCGCGCACTATCGCAACGACTTTCCAACACGGGACGCTGTCCATTTCGGCGGACACTCGCTGCTGCTCCAGGGACAGCCGATTCGCTTCGGCCCGCTGTCCCATCGGGTTGCAGCGTCTTCGCTACTCGGCTGAGCGTGCAGGTGTCATCTGCACCGGCGCTTTTCGTAACAGGGAAGCAATGGTAAAGATGGCGATGGTGGTCAGGATAATGCCCAGCGACCAGCCAGTCGGCACCTCAACCCAATGCGCCGCCAGCATCTTCGCGCCGACAAAGGCGAGGATGATGCCCAGCCCGTAATGCAGCAAGCGCAGACGGTGCAGCATCCCGCGCAACACGAAGTAAAGCGAGCGCAGCCCCAGCACAGCGAGAATGTTCGACGTGTACACCACGAACGGGTCGTGGGTAATGGCCAGCACTGCCGGAATCGAGTCGATGGCGAAGACCAGGTCTGTAATTTCGATGGTGACAATAGCCAGCAGCAGGGAAGATGCCGCCCAGCCCCGGCGCTGCATCCACTGCGCGATGTTCGGGGTGGCGGGGCCCGCCTTCTTCGGGCGCAGCAACCGCCATGCGGCGTAAAGCAGTAGCGCTCCGAAAACGTACTGCACGGAGTGGAAGCGCTCCAGCAGAGCCACGCCGGCAAAGATGAAGACGGCGCGCAGCACAATCGCGCCCAGCAGCCCATAGTTGAGCGCCGTCCGTTGTTCTGCGCCCGAGAGCCCGAAGCTCGAGAAGAGCAGCAGAAAGACAAACAGATTGTCGATTGAAAGCGAGGCTTCAATCACGTAGCCGGATAAGAACTGGAGTGCCCGCTCTGAGCCCTGAGCGCGCACTAGAAAGCCGGCGAAGACCATCGCCAGCACAGTCAGTAGTAGCGTCCATAGAAGCACCGTGCCTAGTCGCGGTCCATCGTCACTGCCGCGGCCTAAAACGAAGAGATCGACTGCCAGCAATGCCAGCACGACGACATGGAAGCCTATCCAGTAGGAGAGCGGCGCTCCGGCGATCATGACTGGCAGATCACCGGGCGTTCAGCAGATGCATGGTCTCAATGAATACCTCGCCAGAGATGGTCAGACTCCTGGCGCTGACCTTGTCCAGCGTGTCCTCGGGCGTGTGATGCCAGCCGTCGGGATGTTGCGCATCGTGCGGGCCGTAATCTTCGTCCAGGACGTCCGCACAGGGGACGCCGCGCTGCATGAAAGGAATGTGGTCGTCCAGCTCCGCGGCAGACCGCTTGAAGAAGTGGCTTGCGTTGCCAGTCTTCTTGGCTGCCTCGTACACCAGGTCTTCAATCTGCGGTGTGGCCGTGGTCACCTTCGCCACATCCAGGTCGCGGTCGCCAATCAGATCGGCCAGCAGCAGGCCCTTGATCTTCTTGAGCGTTCCATCGTTCTGCCACTTCGCGGCCAGATGCCGGCTGCCATAGAGTGAGTCCGAGCCGGTCCAGGTTGGTCCCACGGACTCTTCCCCATCGAAGAAGACCAGCCACACGCTGTAACCGTCGAGCGGCTTGCCGCGCAGGTGGTGAGCGATCTCCAGCAGCAGTCCAGTCGTAGCCGCTCCATCATTGGCGCCGACGAACCCGGTGTTGCGCAGCCAGTAGTTGGTCTCGTAGTGCGTCGCCAGCACAATCACGCCGTCCTTCTTGCCGGGAAAGCGCACGATCATGTTGCTCATCTGCTGCGCGCCTTCCGGAGTGGAGGCGGTGAAGGTATCTACCTGCAGGTTGTCGTGCGCGAACTGCTGCTTGAGATACTTCTGCGCACACAGCAGGCCGGCGCTGCCGTTGTAGCGTGGCCCACAGTTAAGGAACTGCCGCGCATAGTCATAGGCGTGCTCGCCGCTGAACTGCGCCGGATGCTGCGCATTAAGCGCAGTGGCCAGCATGAACAGGGGAGCCAGCAGGATAGTCTTCGAAAGCTTCACGCCTTCGCCTTCTGCTTCTTGCGGTCTCTGCGTGCCGGATGCACCATATAGGCCACCCCGATGCCGATCAGATAAAGCAGCAGCATCGGCATGGCAAAGACGCATACCTGAATGGGATCAGGGGTGGGCGTAATCGCGGCCGCGATGATGACGATGATCAGGATGGCGTAGCGCATGTTCTTCCATAGCCACCTGGGCGTGACGATGCCAAAGAGCGCGAGGAAAAAGATGAGGATGGGCATTTCAAAGCTCGCGCCCAGCCCCAGGATCACGGTCATGAACAGGTCGGTGTATTCGCTGATGGTGACCATCGGCTGGAACTGCTTGCCATAGCCCAGCAGGAAGTCGAGTGCCCCGGGATAGACGAAGCGATAGCCGAAGAAGGCGCCGCCCAGGAATAGCCCCACGGTAGCCGTCATGAATGGCCACACGTAGCGCTTCTCGTTGCGATAGAGGCCGGGCGAGATGAAGAGCCACACCTGATACAGGATGAATGGCGAGGCGAGGATTGCCCCTCCGATGAAGCTTAGCTTCAAGAAGAAGTTGAAGGGATCCACCGGGTTCAGGTAGACCAGCTTCGGCGGCAGACCGTGACGCGCCAGTGCGACGGTGAGCGGGCGCTGCATGAAGTCTGCGATGCGCTCGCGAAATCCGTACGCAATGAAGAACGCAACCACGAGATAGACAGCCGAGTGGATGAGCCGGCGACGCAGCTCCTCCAGGTGTTCGATCAGGCTCATGCCTGGAAGTTCTGCGCGTTCGGTCACTGCCACGCGGGCGCGTTCTACCAGATCGTCATCATCCATGGTGGGTAGGGACTGCTTCTGCGGGCACGCCGTCACCGGAGGTTGCGTCACTGGGCTCGGAACCGGCAATGCGCAGGGCTGCCTGGGCATTGGCCTGCATCTCGTCAGGACTCTCCTCTGCCGGGCTGGCGGATACGGCTAAAGCCTCAGGTTCGGGGCTTGCGGGGCCGCCATAGGGCCGTTCGCTTTCGACTGGCAAGCCGCTCGAGGGCGGCTGAATCGTTGGCGTCAGGATGGTCGGTGGCAGGATGGTGTTCTCCGCGGAAACTGCTTCGGGCTGCGCGCTCACCGTCTCCTCTGCCGTCATGGCGACCGGAGTGGCCAGCTGTGGCGTGGCTGCCTGAGCCTGCATCTGCTTCTGCCGCTCTGCCTGCTCGGCAGAGCGCAACTCTTCCTCAATCTGGAACTTGAAGTCGTTTGAGGCCTTGCGGAATTCGAAGACCAGCTTGCCCAGTTGACGGCTGATCTCGGGCAGCTTCTTGGGGCCGAAGACGATCAGTGCGACGACGACGATCAATAGCGTGTCGCCGACGCCAAACGTGGCAAGCTGCACCGGCAGATGTGCCGCCGTGGCCTGAGGCACTGATTGAATCCATGCAAACGGGGTTACAGGCAGGGACATCGCTCTCCAACTATACCTTCCTGCCGAAGCAGGGACCCAGCCAGGCTCTGCTCATGACTGAACCCGGGATGGCCTGTACACAGGGACATGAAAGCGCTCCATGTACAGAACGTAGCCAATGGTCCTATCCGTTTCATTCCGGCGGGGATCGGCTGTATTACACTGACAGAACAGAGACTCCGGCCCGGAGGTGTAATTTGCGTCCGCTATCTTCTGGTTCGCATCTCTTATGTAACGCGGTTGCAACATCCCCGCGGATTGGGTGAGGGCGCAAGCCCTCACAGCGAATCCGCTGCAACCAGGAATTGCTTTCAACATCCCCGTTCGGCGCCCTCTTGGGGTGGCCGGACTGAAGGCGGAAGATTATGGAACTGCTGCTGGTCGATGACCCGATTGCTGCCGCGCGTGCAGAAGCTGGCTCCGAGTCTCATCCCGATGGGAATCTGGATGCGATAGCGGAGAGCTGCTCGCTTGAGAACTACCTGACTCTGCCCGATAACACCATGGACGCTCGCATTGCTGCAGCGCGTGCCCGCCTGGGCGCCACGACAGTGCTGCTGGGCCATCACTATCAGCGGGACGAAGTGATCCGCTTTGCCGACTACACTGGCGACTCCTATCGACTCTCCAAGATCGCTGCCTCGACCGATGCGCGCTATGTCGTCTTCTGCGGCGTGCACTTCATGGCAGAGAGCGCAGACGTGCTGGGCAAGGATGGTCAGCACGTGATCCTGCCCGACTTGAACGCTGGATGCTCCATGGCAGACATGGCAGAGATTGGCCAGGTGGAGGATTGCTGGGAGTCGCTGGGCCGCGCCGGCCTGGGCGAAGACCGCCTGATGCCCGTGACTTACATGAATTCAACCGCCGCCATCAAGGCCTTCTGCGGCGAGCGCGGCGGCCTGGTATGCACCTCGTCCAATGCTGCGGCTGCCTTCGACTGGGCATTTGCCCGGCGTGAAAAGCTTCTGTTTCTGCCCGATCAGCACCTGGGCCGCAACACGGCATTCGCCATGGGAATTCCGCTGAACGAGATGGTGGTGTGGGACCCTTGGCAGATCAATGGCGGCATCGCGCCGGACCGGCTGCGCGCGGCGAAGGTGATCCTGTGGAAGGGGCACTGCTCCGTCCACCAGCGCTTCCTGCCCAGTCACGTCGATGCCATGCGCGCGAAGTATCCCGACGTGCGGGTGATCGTGCATCCGGAGTGCCGCTGGGAGGTCTGCCAGAAGGCCGACGCACTCGGCTCGACCGAGCGGCTGATCGAGCTGGTGGACCAGGCGCCGGAGGGCAGTACCTTCGCCATCGGTACAGAAATTCACCTGGTCAACCGGTTGGCCCGCAAGTATGCGGCAAAGGGCAAGCGGGTGATGACGCTCGACGATACCGGCTGCCTGTGCACCACCATGTATCGCATCTCGCCCCAGCATGTGGCCTGGGCGCTCGAAAACCTGATTGAAGGTCGCGTGGTGAATCGCATCCGGGTGGAGGAGGATGTGAAGCAGTGGGCCCGGGTGGCGCTGGACCGCATGCTGGAGATCGTGCCGGGGGTGAAAGTTCCCTCCGTGGAGGTTGCTGGAGTTCTGGCAGCCGGTGCGATGCCCGCCGCGGCGCAAAGGAGCGCATGAAGACGTTCACGCTGGAAGAGGCGCAGGGGCTTCTGCCGGTAGTCGAGTCGCTACTGGAACGCGCCATCACCGCCAAGGAAGAGGCGGAGCGGCTGGAGAGCGATATGCAGGCGCTGCGGCAGCGCATCTTTCTATCCGGCGGCATGACGGTGGACGTGGCCGGGGTGGCGCGCAATCGCACCGAGGCCGAGGCCGAGGTACAACGCGCCAAGGATGCACTGGCCGAGATCGACGCCATTGGCGTACAGGTAAAGGACCTGGACACCGGCCTGCTCGATTTTCCCTGCAACGTTGGTGGCGAGGTAGTGCTGTTGTGCTGGCGGCGCGGGGAGACCCGCATCGAGTTCTGGCACACGGTGGAATCCGGATTTCGCGGACGGCAGCCGCTCGATGAGCGCTTCGGCAGGGGCTGGCGCGAACGGCCCAACTGAGATTGCGCATGTAAAGTTACGAGGCTGTTACGAGAGTCGCTGCCCGCGAGATCGCCAGCTCATCACTTCCGAGAAGCCGACTTGTGAGGACGTATCTTGGTGGCTCTGGCCGATTGCGGCTTCGCCGCTTGAGACGGGTTACTGCTTGCGAGACATGAACGATGGCGTAACGGTGCTGATGAAGAAGATCTCGTCGTATGAAGCGAGCGATATCACCGAGTCGGTGGCATCTCGCAAAATGGTAGAGCGTGTGGCATGGGCGGCCGTGAACCACTCATAGAGTGGTCCGCTCGTCGGAAGCTCATGGAGGTTGACAAGGAACTGCGGAACGGAGATCGAGGCAAGTAGATCCTCCATGCCATGGACAGCCGGAGCTGGGGCATCAGGAGATCCGAAGCCTTCACCATGTCCGAGATAGGTGCCTATTACCACTAGATCGGGGCCGAGGGCCGACCGCAAGTAGCTTCCTGCACTACGAATCTGCCGGTATTGACCCGTGGGAGGATGACCCGGGGAACCGAGCATTCCAAGGCCGGTCTCGACATGTTCATCGTGAGCAAAATACAGAACTTTGCCGCGCTCGCGCTCGCGTTCCTGCACCCACAGCACATTGTCCGCCATAGCGACCTCTCGCATTTCAGCGTTATGGTCCCACCTTGGATCAGGCTTGTACACCTCCCACCAATGCGGCACGCTGGGGTCGAATTCTGGCGGGAGAGAACGTAAGAATGCGTCGTCTTGGGAAGCGGCGGTGGCTTGACGAAGCGCCCAATCGTAGTCATCTACGGAGTTTTTTTCCGTGAGGGGGGTACGCTCGCGTCGCAATAGAGCAATCAGGTCTTGAATACTCCCGGTACACGCATCCTTCTGGGCTGTGTTTAGTTTGATATACCGATCTGTCCGGAATACTGCTATTACATCGGTGAACTTGATCCGCATCTCGTGGCCGAGGGTTGGGGCGGCATGATCTAGGGCGTGTTAGCACTATCTGAGGGCTTCGACGATGAAGGCGAAAGCGAGGAAGCCGAGGAAGATGACATCGAGTTTCTCGAATCGGGAGAAGATGCGGCGGTAGCCTTTCATGCGGCGGAAGAGGCGTTCGATCT
>JBBRLT010000028.1:0-36522 GCA_038231235.1 Terriglobales bacterium | reverse complement strand
CCTTCGCGCGAACCGGCGCGTTATAGGATGGCTGGCATGGCTGGGAGCGTATTGAGTCGGAGTCTGGCGGGATCGGTATGCGGACTCGTTCTGCTGTTAAGCGGGTGTGGCGACTTCTTCAAGAAGGATAGCGGCGGGGGCGGCGGGGGCGCAGTCAGCAGCTTTGTCTATGTGGGCACGCAGACAGGCATGCTGGGCAGCTACTCCATCTCGAGCGCCGGAGATCTGGCCGCGCTTGCCGGCTCACCACTTTCGCTTGCCAGCTCGGCCATCAATGCTCTCGTAGTCACATCGTCCAATACCAATCTTTATGCTGCCGTTGCTGGCGCGGGCGTTTTCGGCTTGCGCATCAATTCCGCCACCGGCGTCCCGACGCTGATCAGCAACGCTGCGTTGACGACCGACGTCGCTCCCCTGGCTATGGCGGTGGACCCAGCGGGCACCCATCTGCTGGTTGCGGGGCTGGCCAATGGTGGGCCAGCAGTGGGCGTCTACACCATCAATTCGGATGGAACGCTCAGCGAGCTCACCGGCTCTCCCGTGGCAATTACATTTCCCAGCGGAACCAACCTGAACAATTTGCTGGTGCAGCAGATTGCGGTTGCACCGAATAGCAGTTACGTCTTCGTTTCGCTCGGTCAACTGGGGGTGGCGCCGCTGCCGTTCAATACCAGCGCGGCACTGCAGGCGAACTCGGTCCTGATCAACCCGCGGAGCAGCAATGCTGGCGGATCGAATGTGGCCAACCAGGATCTGGGCCTGGCAGTCGACCCAACCAGCGGATTCCTGTTTGTGGGGGAGACGAACCTGGGCGTGCGCGCGTTCTCGATCGGCGCCAGCAACGCCTTCACGGAGATCAGCGGCTCGCCCTTCGCTTCGGGGAACCAGCCGCGATCCATCGTGCTGGATGGAACCGGCGCGCATCTTTACACCGCGAACGCAGTCGACAATACGATCAGCGGCTACACCGTGACTGCCGGAGCACTGGCTCCTATCGCGGGTTCGCCGTTTAGCTCGGTCGGCACGCAGCCTTTCACCCTGGCGCTCGATCAAGCCAGGACGCATCTCATCGCGGCAGATCTTGGCGGCACGCCGAACGTGCAGATATTCTCCTTCGATGCCACCACAGCAGGCAGACTGAACGCTGGAGCGACCGTCACCAATCTTCCGCAGGCCTCGGCGGTAGCCAGCACGCGGTAATTGTGTAATTATGAGCGGATAAAAAAAGAAGGGCTGGGGATTGCTCCCCAGCCCTTTGCTATGAGTCAGTTGAAGGACGCTACTTGATGTTGCCGGTGACGCCATTGGGGAAGAACGCCTTGGTGATGGCGAGGACCTGTGCAGGCGTCCGGCTGGTCGTCATCGCCGTTGCATTGGCATCGACCACGGTTGCGGCTCCGGTGCTATCAGTGCCAACGCCGATGTCATCGTTCGCAGCCCCGCCCGCAGAGGCAGAGAGCGAAGCACGAGCGGCAGCGATCTTGGTGGACGTGTCCTGTGCCGCCGTCCCCGCGAGGTAGATGCGCGTACGGATACTGCCCGCGTGATACGCCTCTACAGCCAGTATGCTGGCAGCGGCCTGCAGGATGGCTGCGCTGGTGATTGCCGGGGCTGCGCCGGTGTAAGCGGTGACGCCTACATCTTCGAAGATGAACGCGCCCAGCAGGAAGCTGGTCTCGTCGGCAAATGGGTCGAAGGTAGCACCAATGCCTGCCGCGACGGCCAGCGCATTGAAGCTGTTGAATAGGTCGATGTTCGGTTGTGCCACGGAAACAGCACCCGCGGACTTGAGCGCTGTCTGAAGAAACGTCACGTGATTCCGCTCTTCGGTTGCAGTCTCACCCGCGTAATCCTGCAGCACCGGTGTCGTGAAGGCCACTGGGGTGATTTTCGCATTCACACCAGCCTTGGTGACGACTGTGCCACCCTTCACCGATTGGTCGCCGCTATCGATGGACAAGGGCGAAGACAAGCTAGAGTCGTTGATCAGTACGCCGGCCGTAGCCAGGGTGTAGAACTGCGACTCGAGGTACTCGAGGTTGAGTGCGAAGTTCAGGTAGTCGGCGTCGGTAAATGCCGGGGCTTGCGCAGCAGCGAATTTGCTGGTGAGCGCGATGCCTGCCAGGGCTGCGCCTCCAAACATGATCGCCTTACGCCGGTCGGACCGGCGTTCGGCACGCCGCTCCAGGGTCTCGATTGCTTCCTTTTCGATAATCGTATCCATGTTCTCTCCGTCTCTCTCGGCGTTACTTCGCTGACGCGTGAATGGTGCCGTTCAGGCCGCTGGGGAAAAAGCCGCCAGTGCTGACGACGCCCGCAGTCGCATTCAGGTAGACAATGTGCAGCACCTGATCGGGAGTGCGGAAGTAGGCCAGGGAGTTGGAGTCGGAAGCCACAATTGTCTTGCTGCTGGGCGCCGTCTCATCGGCACCGTTGCCACCGCTGACGGATGAGCTTGCCGTTCCGCGGAGCGTGGAGATCTGCGTTGACAGTGCGAGGAACTTGGGGTCCCCATAGGCGAGAAGGGTGCGGATTTCGGCAGCGTGGTACGCCTCGACGGACATAATCTCTGCAGCCGCTGTGAGGAAGGTCTTATCCTTGAGAAGAGGAGCAGCACCATTGTAGGCGGTGACTCCCACGTCCTCGAAGGTGAAGGCACCCACGATGAAGCTGTTCTCGTCAGCAAATGGGTTGAACGTGCTGCCGATGCCGGCTGCGACAGCAGCGGCGTTAAAGCTATTTGTCAGGTCGACAGCTGGCTTGTCGACGGCGGCAGCACCAAGCGCCTTGCGAAGAAAGCGGACATGCTGAAGCTCGTCATTGGCGATCTCCAGGGCATAGGCCTTGATAGCCGGAGTCGCGAAGCTGACTTGTGCACCGCCAGTGGTTGCGCCGGGCTTCGCCCCGGTATCGGCGGCCGAAAGCCCCTGTCCGGTTGTCGCGAAAAGGTAAAACTCTGCTTCCAGGTATTCCAGGTTGAGCGCGAAGTTCAGAATATCGGCGTCTGTGGGGCCGGTGGCGGGAGCGGGGGTGGTGGCGGGGGCGGTGGTAGTGGGTGCGGGGGTGGTGGTGGAACTGTCGCTACCGCAACCCATAAGGGCTGCCGTACCGGCGCCCATGCCGAGGCCCGCTAAGAATTTCCTGCGTGAGTGGAAACCGCCTTGCAGCAGTTCACTGACCTTATTGCTCATATGGCTGGAAAGCCTCCTGATTTATGGAACGTTTGATTGGATGCAACGGATCCCACCAATCGATAAATCTGGGCAGGGGGTCCCGGTTACCAGGTATGCACTGTGTGGATGGCACATCGAGTCCAGCGGCGGCATTTCGAAGGGAAGTACCAGCGGGCGCACTCGCCACCGCTTAGCCGCGCCTGTACCCTGAGAGTGATAGCTGCAGGAAGAGTGCCTCTGCTGATGCAGCGCCCCCACGACCCCAGATGAATCCAGGACCTCAGAAAGTTTTGTCGCGGGCCGGCCGCCATGCGATCTGCGGCGGCCTAGCGCTTGGCCTCGTGGCATTGCCGGGCTGCAACCGGAGCGACTCCCACCGCAATACCGAGCATGTCTATACCGTCTCCAAGCAAGCCTGGCTACGCGATCGGGTTGCGGCAGTCTCCAACAAAGTTGCGCCGGTGACCAATGGCGAGCAGTTGGAGGTGCTGGAGCATGGCAAACGCTTTCTGCGCGTCAAGACGCCAGATGGCAAGTCGGGATGGCTAGAAGAGCATGCCGTCATCGATCAAGCAGCGTACGACAGCTTCGCCGCCCTGCACCGTGACCACGCCCAAGACCCCGTAGTGGCCACTGGGGTCTTGCGGGACGAGGTGTACATCCACCTAGCGCCGGGGCGTGACTCGGAGCGCTTTCTGCTGTTCCCGGAAGGGGACAAACTGCAGTTGCTGGAGCGCGCCAGCGTTCGCAAGCTGAACCCCGAGGAGACGTTTCATCAGCAACAGCGGAAGTCTGCCGAGGCGCGCGCGGCCTCCGCCGCGGAACGCCTCGTCGAGTTGACCGCGAAAGGGAAGGGACCCACGCCGAAGGGGCCGATCGAACTTGGCAAGGGGCCTGCGCCGCCTTCTGCACCCGAAAACGGGTTCGTGCCAACCGCGGTGGCTGCGGATCCCCATGCACCGCTGCCGCAGTACGAGGATTGGTGGCTGGTGCGTGATGGGCAGGCACAGGTTGGCTGGATGCTGGCCCGCCGCATGGATGTGGACGTGCCTGAAGAGGTCGTCCGCTATGCCGAGGGGCAGAAGATCGTCGGAGCCTATCTGCTGGACAAGATTCCGGATACGGAATCGCCATTTCCCGAGAAGCAGGCGCCCGAGTATGTGATGGTGCTGAATCCTTACGAAGACGGCCTGCCCTATGACTACTCACGCGTCCGCGTGCTGGTATGGAATGCGCGCAAGCATCGCTACGAGGGCGGCCTGCGGCTGAATGGAGTGGTGGGCTATCTGCCGGTCGCAATCAACCATGAAGTACTGGACCCCAACGGCGCGGCGGTGCCGACTTTTGCCTTGAAGCTGGCCGCGTCCGGGGCATCTCCGGCGCTGAACGAGGCGACCGGGCGATTGTTCAAGGTTCCAACTGTCTCCATCAAGTACCGCCTCGATGGTTCGATCGTGAAGCGCATCACGCATGCAGGCGAGTCCATGCCGGCGCTTGCCTCCAGCGCTCCCGCCGAGGTGCAGCGACGCCGAGCGGATCGCGCCGCCCATCACCGCCGCAAATAGTCTCATAAGCCCAGGATTAGCTGAGGAACTCCGCCATGGTTGAGACCACGCGCTGCTGCTCGTCCTCGCGCAATTGGGGGAAGATGGGGAGTGCCAGGACTTCCTGCGCGGCGCGCTCGCTCTCCGGAAAATCACCCGCGCGATAGCCGAGGGGGGCCAATGCCTTCTGCTGATGCAGGGCCAGCGGATAGTAGATCTCCGAGCCGATGCCCCGGCTGGCGAGGTGGGCCCGCAAGGCATCGCGCCGCGGCACACGCACGACATACTGATGGAAGACGTGGTGCGCGCGCGGATCCACCCAGGGCAGCACTACGCCGTGCGCCGGATAAGGACCGGGCTCCGCCAACCCTGCCTGCTGGAACAATGTCCCATAGCGCGTCGCCACTGCACGACGCTGTTCGTTCCAGCGCGCGACGTGGCGCAGCTTTACCAGCAGCACAGCCGCCTGGATGGAGTCCAGTCGGCTATTCCAGCCAACCTCCTCATGGTAGTAGCGGATCTCCATCCCGTGGGAGCGCAGACGCCGGGCATGCCGGGCTATCCGCTCATCCTGGGTGGTGACCATGCCGGCATCCCCGGCGGCGCTCAGATTCTTTGTGGGATAGAAGCTGAACGCTGCTGCGTGGCCCAGCGCGCCGGCCGGGGCGCCCTCCCAGCGGGCGCCAAAGGCCTGGGCGGCATCCTCGATCAGCAGGCAGCCATGTCCGGCAGCCAGCGAGGTGAGGGCGCTCCAGTCCGCGCATTGTCCGTAAAGATGTACAGGCAGGATCGCGCGAACCGGGCGCTGACTCTCCAGCGCTACAGCGGCACTCGCAGGCGAGAGGTTAAAGGTCCGCGGGTCAATATCAGCCAGGATGGGCTGGCCGCCGAAGCGCAGAATGGAACTTGCGGAGGCAAAGAAGGAGAAGGCGGTAGTCAGTACTCGCTCACCTGGCTGGACACCAGCAGATGCCATAGCCAGCCACAGGGCGTCCGTTCCGGAGGCGCACCCTACAGCATGCGCGGCCTCGCAGGAAGTTGCAGCGGCCGCTTCAAAGGCAGCCACCTCTGGCCCAAGGATGAAACGCTGGCTGCGGACAACGGCTTCGATCGCAGCCATCACCTCGGCGCCGATTTCGGTATATTCGCGAGAGAAGTCCAGAAGCGGGATGGGGAGGTTTGTAACTGTCGGCGTCGCTGATCCAGATCCGGAAGGCACGCTGCTCACCAGAAAAGCCTACCATCGCAACCCGAAGGCCGGGTAAGCGCATCAGACACCGGTGTCTGGCCGGAGTCCGGTCTGGAAACGTGTAGTCTGACGGAACTTCTTTCTGACAATCAGTCACTCTTGCTCTGCGACGCAATTCGAATACGCCCCAGCGTTGTACGGTATCGCTCGAAGTACAAGTATCTGCCTTATGGCATCGGAGATCGGCACCATGGACAGTAAGCCGGCACAAAACATACAAGATACCTTTCTCAACACCGTCCGCAAGGACAAGACACCTATCACGATCTACCTGGTTAGCGGAGTCAAACTGACAGGACGCATCCGCTCGTTCGACAAGTATTCTGTGCTGTTGGAGAACAATAGTCAGGAGCAATTGATCTTCAAACACGCGATCTCGACCGTGGTGAGCAATCGCGCGGTGATGCACGATCATCGCCTGGGACACCCGCCAGCCTCGGCCACCGGCACCGGTCCAACTCCTGTGCATCAGGAGGCAGAGTCCTAAGGAATTTTCCTGATACGGTTGACGATCCTCGAACCACTCTGCATATGTGTTCACCGAACATGCGTTGTGGCGGCGTGAGGATTTGCGTATGAGCAAGGCTGCGCGCTCACAAACGGCTCGGGCAAACCGCTGCGTCCTGGTGTCGGTAGAATTGGCCACGCGGCGGCGAGCCCTGTCGAAGACCGCGGCAGCTGCGAGAGCCGCTGCGGCTGCTGTTGATTCTGCCGAGGAATCGCCGGCTGCGGCCCTCACACTTTCTTCTGCTGCGTTTGACTTCGAGGCGGCACGCGAAGAGTTTCGTGAACTGGTCACTAGCGCCGGAGGCGAAGTGGCAGGCGAAGTGGTGCAGCGCCGTCTGGAACCAGACTCCGCCACACTGATCGGCAAGGGCAAGATCGTCGAGGTTGCGGGCGTGGCCGCATCGGCCGAGGCTGACGTTATCCTGTTCGATCAGGATCTGTCACCGACGCAGTTGCGTAATCTCGAAGAGCAATTGCCGGCGAGAGTGGTCGACCGCACACAGTTGATCCTGGACATCTTCGCCCGCCATGCGCGTACCCGCGAAGGCCATCTTCAGGTGGAGCTGGCGCAGCTCGAATACATGCTGCCGCGGCTGGCTGGGCGCGGCGTGGCGATGTCGCAACTGGGCGGCGGGATCGGGACGCGCGGACCCGGCGAAACCAAACTGGAAACCGACCGCCGTCGCATCCAGAAGCGGCTGGTGCAACTGCGCAGCGATTTGGAAGCGGTGCGCCGGGTGCGCGGGCAGCAGCGCCAGCGGCGCGAGGCGGTACCCGTGCCCACCATCGCGCTGGTGGGCTACACCAACGCAGGCAAGAGCACGCTGTTCAACCAGCTGACGCATGCCGACGTGCTGGAGTCCGCACGCATGTTCGCCACGCTTGACCCCAAGCTCAAGGGGCTGACTCTGCCGTCACGCCGCAAGATTCTTCTTTCGGACACCGTAGGGTTCATTCGCGCGCTGCCGCATACGCTGGTTACGTCCTTCCGCGCCACGCTTGAAGAGGTGCAGAAGGCCGAGGTGCTGCTGCATGTACAGGACGCCGCCAGCCCCATGCGTGAGGAGCGGCAGCGCGAGGTCGACCGCGTACTTGCTGAGCTGAATGTTCAAGACAAGCTGCAAATCCACGTGCTGAACAAGAGCGACCTTCTTCCGGAACTGGAGCGCGATGGACTCGCAAGCCGCGAGGATGTGATTGTGGTTTCTGCGAAGACTGGCGATGGTATTCCGGCGCTGCTGGCGCGCATGGACGCTGCCCTGGCGGCCGACCCGCTGACCGTGCAGGCCATGGTGGTGCCGCAGAGCGAGGGCGCCGTGCTGGCTGCGCTGGGCGCCGGTGCGCGCATTGCGGAGCGCGCGTTTGAAGGCAGCCAGGTGTCGCTGGTAGTAGAGGGCCCGGCATCGCTGCTGGGCCGCTATCGCCGCTTCTGGCAGCCGACACAGACATCCGTGCCAAAGCCGTAAATGCAGACGCGGCCCACCAGACGAGCATTGCGCAACATGGGATCGGGGTGCCGAGAAGCAGGGGAGGGGAAGCGGTGTTACGTCCCCTCGACCCTGCGCTCGACAGACTCGGATCGAGTGGATTGTGATTAGTGTACCGCCGTTTTGGCGGAGATCAATAGCAATTTAAGAATGTTTCGGCTGCAAGGCGATGCCTGGACCAAACCGTCCTTGCGGGGTTTGACACCCCAAAATCGGCTCTGTTAGAAACAAGATTCCAGACGTTTTTGCCGCCATCTCCCATCCTGATGGATGGCACCCTCGGGGACTGCATTGGACCTAATCCTTCATCAACTGGGCGACCTGTTTCTCCGTTCCGTGCCCACAGTTGTGCTGTTCCTGCTGTTGCTGACGGCCTATCGGCTGCTGGTGCACGCTCCTCTGCTGAAGGTACTGGCGGAGAGGCGGGAGCGCACCTTCGGCGCAGTGGAGCGGGCCCAGACCGCAATCCAGGCCGCCGATGCGCGCTCCCAGGAGTATGAAGCTAAGCTGCGCGCCGCCCGGACAGAGATCTTCCATGCCCGCGAGCAGCGGGTGCAGGCCATGCAGCGGGAGCGGGAACGGGTGCTGGACGAGGCGCGTCATGCCGCTCAGGAACTGGTGCGGACGGCGCGTGCCCGGCTGGAGGCTGAGGCTGCCGAGACACGTACTGCGCTCGAGGGCCGTGCCGATCAGCTCGCCTCAGAGATTCTGCGAGCTATCGTGCCCTCCGCCAGCAGCTTCGCCGGGAGCGCACGCTAATGCTTACGTACACACGGCGGCCATGGGCCGCGATGCTGTTGCTGGCCGGTGCTCTGGCCCTCTACTACTCGCCATTGCCGGCCCAAAGCTCCGCAGCAACGCCTACAGAGCGGAGAGCCGCTACCCAGTCTTCGGACTCAGCGGCAGTGGCCTCGCCGGCGGCCACGCCGAAAGAGGATGCCAGGGCGGAGCAGGAAGACGAGGAGTATGCCTTCAGGCACTCCGCTTCGGTGCGTGCCGTCGGGCGGTGGTTTCACCTCTCGCCAGAGGCTGCGTCGGTAGTCTTCTGGGCGCTGAATGCTCTGCTGCTGATCGTGTTCGTCGGCTATTTTGTAGTGACCGGACTTCCCAAGGCCTTCCGCAGCCGTCGCGAGCAGCTGGAGCGCGAGATGGTACACGCCCGCACCGCGACCGAGCAGGCCAACCAGCGGCTGCGCGTGGTAGAAGAGCGGCTGGGCCGCCTGGACGCGGAGATCGCCGCAGTCCGCGTGCAGGCCGAGCAGGACAGTGCGCACGACGAGGTTCGCATCCGTGAGTCGCTGGAAGAAGAGCGGAAGAAGATCGTGGCCTCCTCCGAAGCGGAGGTTACATCCGCCGGCAAGGCCGCGGAGCGCCGCCTGCGCAACTTCGCTGCTGAATTGGCAGTGACTCGCGCCACCGGTCGCCTGCGGCTGAGCGAAGACGACGATCGCGCCTTGATCCAGGAGTTTGCCACCGAACTCGGCTCGAATGGCAGCAAGGGAGGGCGGAACTGATGGCTGCTTTTGCCGCACGCTATGCCCGCGCCTTCGCAGACGTTGTGCTGGGTGGTGATCTGCAGGTGGAGCAGGTCGACGCGCAGTTACGCAGCTTTCTGACCACGCTCGACGCGAGCGCGGAGCTGCGGACGGCGCTGTTCAATCCAGCGATCCCAGCCGATCAGCGGGTCAAAGTGATTGACGCATTGGCACCACGGCTCCACTTTGGACGCGAGGTGCGCAACTTTCTGGCGGTGCTGTTGCGGCACGACCGCATGAAAGCGGTTGAGGAGATCGTCGCTGCGTATCGGGCAGAGCTCGATCGGCGGCGCGGCATCTCTGTGGTGGAGGTCACCTCTGCCCGCGTGCTCGACTCCGGCGAGCGCCATGCCATGGAGCAGCAGGTAGCGCGGTTGGCGGGAACAGAGGTGCGCGCGCATTTTCGCGAGGACGGCGCGCTGCTTGGCGGTGCGGTGGTGCGCATTGGCAGCACCGTCTACGACGGCTCTGTACGCGGACGCCTGGACCGCATGAAACAGGAACTGATGGCTGGCTGAGGCGCAGCAGAACTCCTCGTCCCCGAGCTTCACCACACACGAATTCTTACGCAAGACAGAGAGACGACACGAGCATGGCGCAGATCAACGCAGACGAAATCACACAGCTGTTGCGCGACCAGATCCAGAATTATGACTCCGAGGTGCATGTCGACGAGGTGGGCACCATCATCTCCCTAGGCGACGGTATCGCGCGCATTCATGGCCTGGAAAAGGTCATGGCGGGCGAGCTGATCCACTTTCCGCACGGCGTGGCTGGACTGGCCATGAACCTGGACGAAAGCGAGGTAGGCGCAGTGCTGCTGGGCGATTACACCGAGCTGCGCGAAGGCGACCAGGTGAAGCGCTCCGGGCAGATTATGAGCGTGGGGGTGGGCAAGTCGCTGATCGGCCGCGTGGTGAATGCGTTGGGCCAGCCCATCGATGACAAGGGTCCCGTCGAGAACACGGAGCTCTACCCGGTTGAGCGCATCGCTCCCGGAGTAGTGGACCGCCAGCCGGTGCGCGAGCCCATGTCGACTGGTCTGAAGGCCATTGACAGCATGATCCCGATCGGCCGCGGCCAGCGTGAGTTGATCATCGGCGATCGGCAGACGGGCAAGACCGCGGTGGCGCTCGACACCATCATCAACAACGCCAAGAACAACCTGATCTGCGTGTACTGCGCCATCGGGCAGAAGCGCTCCTCAGTAGCGCAGGTAGTGAAGACGCTCGACGAATATGGTGCGATGGACTACACCATCGTGCTGGCCGCAACCGCGTCTGAGCCTGCGCCAATGCAGTACCTGGCGCCTTATGCTGCGACCGCCATCGGCGAATACTTCCGCGACAACGGCATGCATGCACTGGTGATCTATGACGATCTATCGAAGCACGCGACGGCCTACCGCGAGATCTCTCTGCTGCTGCGCCGCCCGCCGGGACGCGAGGCGTATCCGGGCGATGTCTTCTATCTCCACTCGCGTCTGCTCGAGCGCTCCTCGAAGTTGAGCGATGCGCGCGGCGGCGGCTCGCTGACTGCGCTGCCCATCATTGAGACCCAGGCAGGCGACGTCTCCGCCTACATTCCGACCAACGTGATCTCGATCACGGACGGGCAGATTTACCTGGAGACGGACCTGTTCAACTCTGGCGTGCGTCCGGCGGTAAACGTGGGCCTGTCGGTCAGCCGCGTGGGCGGGGCTGCGCAGATCAAGGCGATGCGGCAGGTGGCGGGCACGCTGAAGCTGGACCTGGCGCAGTATCGCGAGCTGGCCGCCTTTGCGCAGTTCGGTTCTGACCTGGACAAGGTCACGCTGAACCAGCTGAACCGTGGCTCGCGCCTGACTGAGTTGCTGAAGCAGCCGCAGTTCTCCCCGCTGCCCACCGAGAAGCAGGTGGTGATGATCTTCGCTGGCACCAACGGCTACCTGGACGACCTGAAGGTGGAAGACATCCACAGCTTTGAGGAGGGCCTATACAAGTATCTCGACACGGCACAATCAGGACTGCTCAAAGACATCATCGAGAAGAAGACCCTGGACGACGACTTGAAGAATCGCATCAAGGCCGCGCTGAAGGAGTACAAGGGCAACTACGTGGCCGAGCATCAGGATGCCAAGCTGAAGGAGTCTGCCGTTAAGCCGCTCGATGAGAACGAGAAGAAGAAGGCGAAGCAGGATCAGCAGCAGAAGGAAGTAGTGGCGAAGGCGTAAGCGACCATGGCAAATGTGCTCGACCTGAAACGGCGTATCCGCAGCGTGCGGAACACGCGCCAGATCACCAAGGCCATGAAGATGGTCTCGGCCGCGAAGCTGCGTCGCGCACAGGAGCGTGCCGTGTCGGCGCGTCCGTATGCGCAGATGATGGCGAGCGTCATCCGCTCCCTGACCCGCCGCATCGACCCCTTCGATCCGAAGACGGGCGAGGCGCGCCATCCGCTGCTGGTGCCGCGCGAAGAAAAGAATGTGCTCATGGTCATGATCTCTGGTGACAAGGGCTTTGCCGGGGCCTTCAACTCCAACATCACTAAGGCCGCCTTTCGATTCCTCGGCGCGCAGCATGAGAAGACGGTGGATGTGGAGGCGATCGGGCGCAAGGGACGCGACCTCTTTCGCCGCCGCTATCCCACCGCCAAGGTCACTGAAGCTGCGCCGCAGCAGAAGAGTGGCGAGCAGGGCGACGAGAATGACTTGGCAAACGCGGAGCCAGCGAACGGTCGTCAGCGCGGCGAGCGCTCTGGTTCCATCGAAGTCGTCGGCGATCACACTGGCATGCTCGACAAACTGCGCTTTGATGCCGTCGGCGCACTGGGCCAGGACATCGTCGACCGCTTTGTGAGTGGAGAGATCGACGCCGCGTACGTCGTCTTCAACGAATTCAAGTCGGTCATCTCGCAGCGTGTCGTGGTGGAGCGGCTGTTGCCTCTGGCGGAGCCGGGCACGCACGATGTCGCGCAGAGCGATGAACTGTCCAAGGAAGAGCGCGAGCGCGCCGGCGAGGCCGCTGCCAGCGCGGGCGTGAGCCTGGAAGTGCCCGATACGCACGAAGCGGATGAAGAGGCGGAGAAATTTGGCACCGCGGATGTCGACTACATCTATGAGCAGCGTCCGGAGGAGATGCTGCGCAGTCTGTTGCCGCGCTACCTTTCGACGCAGCTTTACCGCGCCATGCTGGAGTCGGTGGCCTCTGAGCATGCGGCGCGCATGACGGCCATGGATGCGGCCACCAACAATGCCTCGGAGATGATTGACTCGCTCACGCTGACTATGAACCGCGTGCGTCAGGCAGCCATCACCAAGGAGATCATCGAGATAGTCAGCGGCGCCGCCGCACTTTAATCAGCACCCAGAACAATCGGCACCAGAACGAGATTGGATCAGCACGCAAGGAAGACAGGAACACTATGGCAGACGCAAAGCAGAGCAATCGGAATGCGCACGGAATGGGCGAGGGAGCCTCCGGCTACAAGGGCGTGAAGAGCGCGTCCGGTAAGGAGAACATTGGCAAAGTGGTGCAGATCTCCGGCCCTGCCGTCGATGTGCAGTTTGACGAGAAGGCGATGCCTTCGATCTATCAGGCGCTTCGTGTGGTCTCCGAGGGCTTTACCGTCCCCACCCCCGTAGACGTCATCCTGGAAGTGCAGCAGCACATCGGTGAGGGCCGCGTGCGCTGCGTCGCCATGGAATCGACCGAAGGCATGGTGCGTGGCATGAAGGTGATCGACCTGAACGGTCCCATCACCGTGCCGGTGGGCACCGCGACTCTCGGGCGCGTGCTGAATGTCATCGGCCTGCCTGTGGATGAACTGGGCCCTGTCGACTCGAAGGAGATGCGCCCGATCCATCGCGCTGCCCCAGCTTTCGATGAACAGTCCACCTCAGAGGAGATGTTCGAGACTGGCGTGAAGGTCATCGACCTGATTCAGCCCTTTCTCAAGGGTGGCAAGATTGGCCTGTTCGGCGGCGCCGGCGTGGGCAAGACGGTCGTTATCCAGGAGCTGATCAACAACGTCGCCTCGAAGCATGGCGGCGTGTCGGTGTTCGCCGGCGTGGGCGAGCGTACCCGCGAAGGTACAGATCTGCTGATCGAGTTTCAGGAATCGGGCGTCATCGATACCAAGGACCGTACCAAGTCCAAGGCCGCGCTGGTCTATGGACAGATGACCGAGCCGCCGGGTGCGCGTCTGCGCGTCGCACTGACCGGACTCACCCTTGCGGAGTACTTCCGTGACGAGCAGGGCTCCGACACGCTACTGTTCATCGACAACATCTTCCGCTTTACCCAGGCGGGTTCTGAGGTATCGACGCTGCTGGGACGCATGCCCTCCGCCGTAGGCTACCAGCCCAACCTGGCCACGGAGATGGGCGAACTGCAGGAGCGCATCACCTCCACCAAGCGTGGCTCGGTCACTTCCGTGCAGGCCATCTACGTGCCCGCCGACGATTTCACCGATCCAGCGCCAGCCACCGTGTTCGCCCACCTCGACGCAACCACTGTGCTCTCACGGCCGCTCTCTGAGCTGGGGATCTACCCTGCAGTCGATCCGCTGGCTTCCAGTTCCCGCATCTTGACGCCACGAATCGTTGGCCAGGAGCACTACGACGTAGCGCAGAGTGTGAAGCGCATTATGCAGCGCTATAAGGACCTGCAGGACATCATCGCGATCCTGGGCATCGACGAGCTTTCCGAAGAAGACAAGCTGACTGTGCAGCGCGCACGCAAGGTGCAGCGATTCCTTTCCCAGCCCTTCCACGTGGCAGAGGTCTTCACTGGCGCGCCGGGCAAGTACGTCAAGGTGGCCGATACGGTTCGCTCCTTCAAGGAGATTATCGACGGCAAGCACGACAGCGTGCCGGAGCAGGCCTTCTACATGAAGGGCGCCATCGAAGACGTGCTCGAAGCAGCGGAGAAGCTGCAGGAAGTGAACGCCTAAGCGCGTTATGGCAGATCAACTCCAAGTGCGACTCACCACGCCGGACAAGAAGCTGGTGGACACGACTGCCGATTCCGTCGAGCTGCCGGGGAAGACCGGCTATCTCGAAGTGCTCTACGGTGCTGCGCCGCTGCTGACCGAGCTGGGTACTGGCACGGTGACCATTCACGGCGGGGGTAGTGGTGACGACCGCTACTACGTGGCGTGGGGGTTTGCAGAGGTGCTGCCGAATCGTGTCACCATCCTGGCCGAGAGTGCGGAGAAGCCGGAGCAGCTCGATACTGCGGCGGCGCAGCGCGAGCTCGAAGAGGGGCAGAAGATCTGGGACGAGGCAGGCGAGAACCCTGCACAATACGAGCGCGCGAATGAGGTCATGCGGGATGCGCAGGCACGCCTCGATGCTGCGGGGCACGGGTCCACCTAGAGACGACTTATCAAAAGGCAGAAGGGTGGCAGAGCCGCCGGCCTCTCTTGTTGCCATGCTGCCTGTGCCTATCGAGATTCGGCGCACGGGCGCATCGACGGGAAGTCGCTCCTTTGGGTGGTGTGCACTCTCGTTCCGGGCCTTCTGGGAAATTTACTTGACGCAGCCGCAGTGCATCTTATGTATTGCAGTATTGTCTGGGCGCGGTCGTTCTGCGCTTTGATTTACTTTGGGGGTCACTCGTGAATGTCTCTTGCGTACGGCTTCGTCAATTCACTGCGTGCGTCATGATCGCGGGATGCTCGGCCGCGGCCGCTATGGCACAGGCGCAGGCAAACGACGCTGGCTCCCATACACCCCATGCGAGATACGCCGTCCTGCCGCCGCATCTGTCTTCCGATACGTTCGCGCCGCTCAGCTCGTCTTCTCCGCTCCAGACCTGGAATGGTTCCTACGTCTATAACGGGAAGACCTACACCTACAACATGGTAGGGGTCGCGCCATCGGAGGGCGTTTCGGTGACGATTCCGGTGTACATCATTCCGGTGAAGATCGTCGTCACGCACAGCGGCAAAAGATATACGTTTGATCCGGCTCACGTTCTCAGCAACGGCGACTCGGTGATAGAAAATACGACGGAGTCGCCGCTGTTCACACACAGCATCGATTACAAGCTGGGGACCATCGACGTAGGCACCACGCAATATATTGACGCTTACCAGAGAGCCAATTTCTGGGGAACTGTCCGGTACCACACGAATTCGCACCTGCTGCTGGGGAATCCCACTGTGCTGCCGGAGCGGACCTTTACCGTCCCGCTCAACGCCGGGACCACGGGATCTCCCTTCGGCTTTACTGCTGGGCTGGTCGATATCAACTACTTCGACGCGCAGATCCCAGGCATCATCGCTGCCGAGGGTCTTCCGGCGAATGCATTTTCTATCTTTCTTACCTATGACGTGTATCTGACGCAGGCTGGCAGTTGCTGCATCGGCGGCTATCACTCGGCGGAGGGCAGCCTGAGCAATCCGCACTCGTATACCCAGGCATCGTACGTCGATCATCCAGGCGCCTTCGGGCAGGACGTGTCCGCGCTTTCGCATGAGATCGGCGAGTGGGTGGACGATCCGCTAACGGTGAAACCGAACGGCAATCAGACGCCATGCGGCATGCTGGAGAATGGCGATCCGTTGGAAGGCTTTGCGAATTTCGGCGACTACCCATACTCGCTCGGCGGATTCACCTACCATCTACAGGACTTGGCCATGCTGCCCTACTTTGGCGCACCCAGAAGCACCAGCGCGAATGGATGGTTCAGCTTTCACGACGCCAGGCTGTCCGTATGCTCCAACGGAGCATAATTCCGTCAGGCCGCTCTGCAGCTACAGGAAAGTGTTGAAGGGAATCCAGGCAGACGAATCGCGTATGCGCACAAGGGCTGAACAGCAGCGAAGGACCGCGAGCGAACCGGCGGCGCCGATCCTCGTCTGGTATGGCGTGACCGATTGCGGCCGCGTGCGGCGAGCCAATGAAGACTGCTTCGTAACCCATCCCGAAGCTGGCGTCTTCGTGGTGTGCGACGGGATGGGTGGTGCTGCTGCGGGAGAGACGGCCAGCCATCTTGCTGCAGAGACGGCCGCCGCCGTCATGCGCGATGCTCCACAGGGCAGCGATGCCATGCGCGATGCCGTACGTCAAGCCAATGCAGCAGTGTATGAGCGCGCGCGGCAGGACCACCGGTTGGAGGGCATGGGTACGACTCTGGTAGCGCTGGTGGTGGGGTCTGGGACCGCATGGGTGGCCCATGTGGGCGACAGCCGCTGCTATCGCTGGCGCAACGGCCAACTCGAGCGGCTGACGCATGACCACTCCCTGGTAGAGGAGCAGATCCGCATCGGACGCATGACGCGCGAGCAGGCCAGGCGTTCGCCCATGCAGAACGTGATCACGCGCGCGGTCGGCACCCGTGACCAGGTAGTGGCCGACATCCAGGAGATTCAGCCGCAGCCGGGCGACGTGTACCTGCTGGCCTCCGATGGGCTGACGCGCGATCTGCCGGATCAGGCGCTTGCGGCGGCAATCGCCGCATCGGGGAGCGATCTGTGCGCAGCGGGAACCGCGCTGGTATCTGCGGCGAATGCTGCGGGCGGACGGGACAACATAACCTGCGTCCTGGTACGGATCGGCGCGTAGAACAAAGCAGCTCCTTCGAACGAAGCGCCGACGCAGCAGCAGCAACTCTGCTAGCGCTTACTAGTGAACCGGTCGAGCGCCTGGTTCTGCGCAATGCAGCCGGCGTAACTGCTCAGCAGGCGATTGCGCAGCTCGCGATATTGCGGCACCGTCTGGAAGCTGCGTGTCAGAGGATCCTGGTTCAGTAGATACACGCTGGTGGCGATGTGGCGCGCATCGTCGAAGAGCATGTAGAAGCCAAGCACGTTTCCGTTGAGCGAGCTGCGATCAAATCCGTGCAGTTCAAGACCTTGCAGATGCTCCGGCAATTCACTTCCTGAGACATTCGCGTGGTCTGAGGCGAGCAGAAATGTGAGCTCATCGAGCAGCGCCTGCTTTTGCAGGCCCCAGAGATCGGCGGGCAATACCTCGGGCTTGATGTTCGCTACATAGCTTCCCGTTGGATATGCCAGCATGATGCGACGCCCGGCCACCATCTTGATGGTCTTCGGCCCGGTCATGGTATCGACAGAACGCTGCTGCACGCCGGGCGGCAACGCATCCACCTGGACCACCTGCAGGCCATCCTGAAAGTGACACGACTCATACGCGTGCAGCATGCTATCCGCAGCAGGAGCGGCGCCTGGAGCAGTTGCCTGAGCCAGCGGCGAGAGCAGCGAAAGAATGGCGGGAAACAGGATCACGGATAGGAACACGCATCGGCAGTATACGGCTGGGGGCGGGGCCACCTTCACTCACTCATTTAGAATCGCCCTGTGGCGAACCCGAGCGCACTCACCTTTCAAGAACTCCTCTTCAACCTGCAGACCTTCTGGGCAGCGCGTGGATGCGTGCTGCAGCAGTCCTATGACGTGGAGGTGGGCGCCGGCACCATGTCGCCGGAGACCTTCCTGCGCGTGCTTGGGCCGCGCCCTTTCAACGTTGCGTATGCGCAGCCCTCGCGGCGGCCGGCTGATGGGCGCTACGGAGAGAACCCCAACCGTCTGTTCAAGCACACGCAGTTTCAGGTGATCCTGAAGCCGCCGCCGGAGCGAGTGCAGGAGCTGTATCTCGAGTCGCTGGCCGCCATAGGCATCGACCTGCGCGAGCATGATCTGAAGTTTGAAGAAGACAACTGGGAGTGGCCGGCGGGCGGCGCGTGGGGTGTGGGCTGGCAGGTGATGCTGGATGGACTCGAGATCACGCAGTTTACCTACTTCCAGCAATGCGGCGGTCTTGAATTGGACCCAATCAGCGCAGAGCTGACCTATGGATTGGAGAGGATCGCGGCGTTTCTCCAGGATGTTGATTCGATCTATGACATCGTGTGGGCGCGCGACCCGCTGAATGGACGCGCTATCACCTATGGCGAGGTGCGGCTGCAGGAAGAGGTGCAGTTCTCCGCCTACAACTTCGAGCATGCCGACGTCGCGAAGTTGTGGGAGCACTTCCGCCTGTATGAGCAGGAGTGTCAGGCCTTGCTGGCCCTGGTGCGCCAAGATGAAGTCAAGCGACTGGAGCGGGAGCGCGTGCCGGTACTGGCCGCCTATGACCTGTGCCTGAAGTGCTCGCACCTGTTCAACTTGCTCGATGCGCGCGGCGCAGTCAGCGTGACCGAGCGCGTGGGCATCATCGGACGCATCCGCAACCTGACGGTCGGTGTGGCGCGGGCCTACGCGGCGCAAACGTTTCAGCAGACCGCCTGAAAGCGGGTCTCAAGCGTTACTTACGGATCTGCGCGAGAGGATTTGAAAGAGCAAATGGCAGAGTTTTTATTCGAGATTGGACTGGAAGAGATTCCAGCGCGCATGATCGCCAGCGCGGAGCAGGAGCTGGCGCAGCGGACTCGCGCGTTGCTAGAGGTAGAGCGCCTATTGGCGGCCGATGCAGCAGTGACCAGCTATGCCACGCCGCGCCGGATCGCTGTGCTGGTGCGCGGCGTGCTGACGCGGCAGCAGGAGGCAACGGAGCGGATGACCGGGCCGGCGTGGAAGGTCGCCTTCCAGGGCGACCAGCCCACTCCAGCAGCCCTGGCCTTCGCCAGGAAGGCGGGCGTCGCAGTAAGCGCGCTGGTGAAGCACACCACGCCCAAGGGCGAATATGTGTCTGCCACCGTGACCAGAGCCGGGCGCAGCGCAGCGGAGATTCTTGCGGAGCGACTTCCCGCGGAGCTGGCAAAGATCTACTGGGCAAAGAACATGTACTGGCGGGCAGGGAAGCCGGAGCGATTCGTGCGGCCAGTGCGCTGGCTGCTCGCGCTGCTGGATGAGGCAGTGGTCCCAATCGAGTACGGCGGCAAGACTGCCGGCAACGTGACCTATGGACATCGCGTGCTGCATGGCGATGTGCCGGTGACGATTGCCCTGCCTTCCGAATATGCCGACAGGCTGGAGGCTGCGTGCGTGCTGGCGGATGTGAACCGGCGGCGTGAGCGCATTCGCAAGGACCTGGATCGAGTGACTCGGACAGTCCCAGGCGCGCGCTGGCGCGAAGATCGAGCACTGGTGGAGACAGTGACACAGCTGACGGAGTGGCCGAGCGTGGTGCTGGGCAGCTTCGAGCCTGAATATCTTGATCTGCCGGAAGAGGTCTTGGTCACTGTGATGCGCGACCACCAGAAGTACTTTGCGGTAGAGGACGCGCAGGGCAATCTGGCACCGCACTTCCTCGCTGTATTGAACACGCTGGTCGATGCTGGCGGCGATGCAGTCATCCGCCATGGCAATGAGCGCGTGCTGCGCGCCCGCTTCAACGATGCGCGTTTCTTCTGGAGCTTTGACCAGAAGACGCCGCTTGCTTCCCGTGTCGCATTGCTGAAGGCAGTCACCTTCCAGAAAGACCTGGGCAGCTACTCCACCAAAACCGAGACCAATCAGCGGCTGGCGGCGGCGCTGGCGACTTTGGTCAAGAGCCGCGGCGTGGCCGTCGATGAGCCTGCGCTCGCCCAGGCTGCAATGCTTGCCAAGGCAGATCTGACGTCAGAGCTGGTGAAGGAGTTCACCGAACTGCAGGGCATCATCGGCGGCCTGTACGCGCGCACGGAAGGCAAGAGCGAAGCGGTGGCCCAGGCCATCTACTGGCAGTACCGGCCTGCTGCGGCAGACGATGCGATCGCGCCGGCGAGCGAAGGACAACTGCTGGGCCTCGCGGATCGCATGGCGACCATCGTCGATATGTTCGCGCTAGGGCTAGAGCCCACCGGCTCGAAGGATCCGTTTGCGCTGCGCCGTGCTGCCAATGGCGTCATCCGCATCCTGGCTGAGTCCCGCCTGCCACTGCGGCTGGGCGAGCTGGAGCGGCTGGCGACCAGCCCGCAGCAGGACGCGCTGGCAGAGACAGCGACCAGCGCAGTCGCGGTGTTCTTCCGGGAGCGGCTGGACTTCTACCTGCGCGAGGTTTGCGGTTTTGCGTATGACGTAGCCAAGGCAGTGCTGGCCGCAGGCGCGGAGGATGTGTCTGACGCGATTGCGCGTGGCAGAGCGGTCAGCGATGTGCGCACAGCGGATGCTGCTCGAACGGGGGACCTGGCTGCCATCGGCGCGGCGTTCAAACGCATCCAGAACATTCTGCGACAGGCGCGCGAGAAGAACGAAACATATGGTACACCCATTGTTACAGAAGCGCTGATCGAGCCAGAGGAGCAGGCGCTGTGGCAGCAGCTGTGCGATGTCGCACCGGCCATCGAGTCGCTGCGCACTGAGCGTCGTTATACCGAGGCGCTGGAGCGGATCGCCACCCTGCGGCCTACGGTCGATGCCTTTTTCGACAAGGTGATGGTGATGGCGCCCGATGCTGCGCTGCGGGCCAACCGGTTGGCGCTGATCAGTGAAGTAGCGCGGCGGCTGTCGAGCATTGCGGACTTTTCGGAGATTGTGGCAGGCTAGCATCGTTCCACATCCAGTTCGCGGGTTGGAACTCTGCTGTCCGGCTTCGGTATGATGGTCGGCCATATGGCTCTCACGACTCGACGGCAGTTTCTACAGGCGGGCGCCGCCTCCGCTCTCTACGCTTCTACCCTGGCGCTTGCGCGGCCGGCACTTGCTTCGCCACTGGGCCTTCCACTCGGTCTTCAGCTCTATTCCGTGCGTGAGCAGTTGCCGAAGGACTACTCCGGCGTACTGCACAAGCTGGCCGCGCTGGGCTATCGCGAGGTGGAGGCGGCCGGGTTCTACGACCACTCGCCGCTGGAGGTCAAGCAGACGATGACGAGCGCGGGGTTGCGCTGCGTCAGCGGGCATTACCCGTGGCCCAAGCTCTCGGAAAATCTGGACGCGATCCTCGACTTTCACACCAAGCTGGGCGCGGAGTACATCATCTGTGCCTTTCCTGGCCACAAGTCTCCGGTCGATGCGAAGCAGTCGCGCATCTTCAGTCTCGATGACTGGCGCTGGAATGCGGAACAGTTCAACAAGGTGGGCGCCCGGGTGAAGGCGGCCGGGCACAAGTTCGGCTATCACAACCACACCATGGAGTTCGCCGCACAGGATGGCGTGGTGCCGTTCGACGAGTTGATCCGGCTGACTGACCCATCGCTGGTGACGCTGGAGATGGACTGCGGCTGGGTGACCGTCGGCGGCGGCGATCCGGTGGCCTATCTGCACAAATACCCGGAGCGCATCTCCATGCTGCACGTGAAGGACTTCAAGCGCGTTGCCAAGCCTGGGGCACCGGAAGACCGCCCTCCGGCGGCGGAGCTGGGCCGCGGCGTCGCCGACTACAAGGCCATCTTCAAGGCAGCGAAGCCGGGCAGGATCAAGCACTACTTCGTGGAGCAGGAAGAGTTCGATGTTCCGTGGGAAGAGGCGCTGAAGATCGACGCGGACTACATGAAGGGACTAACGGTCTGAAGGCAGAATGAGCCGGCGATGGTCTGCCGGCTCATCTCCCTATTGCTGCTGCTGCTGCTCCCGGATCATTTCCGCTAGAAGGGGATGTCGTCGTCGGTGATGCCGGTGTCGCCAAAGTCATCGTGGGCGGGCGCGGTGGGGCGCTGATCGCCGCCGCTGCCTTGGCCGCCGCTGCTTTGGCGGCTGCCGCCGTAGCTGCCACCACCAGAACCGGCGCCTTCGCCATCGCCGCGGCCGGAGAGCAGGACCAGGTCATTGACGATGATCTCGGTGCGATAGACCTTCTTGCCAGTGTCCTTGTCATCCCAGGAGCGGGTGGTGAGGCGACCTTCGATATAGATCTTGCTGCCCTTCTTCACGTAGTCGCGCACGATCTCCGCAGTGCGCGCGTAGGCGGCGACATTGTGCCATTCGGTGCGCTCCTGCCACTCGCCGGCCTTGTCCTTGTAGCGATCCGAGGTAGCGATGGAGAAGTTGGCGACTGCCTGACCGCTGGGGAGGAACTTGACCTCTGGATCCTTGCCGAGATTGCCCAGCAGGATGACCTTGTTGACGTGCTTTGCCATGATTCGTGTCCTTCGATTCGAATAAAGTTCGAGGATAGCAGAGGGGTACCCCCTCCCCCCTACGGTGACCGGAGCCCGACGCGGAAGCTCAGTAGAATGTTTGGCTTGAGCCGGCTGCGGTGGGCTAAACTAGTCTAAACAGCAAACTTAGGGCTAAAAATGTCTCAGCGTGGGACTTACGGTCTGTTTCCGCGTGTTTTGCCGGGTTGCGGTCGCTAAGAAACTCGTTTGGAAACGGTTGCGGCTAAAAATTTCTTTCAAAAGGACTTGCCGGCCTCAGTCGTCTGCTCGAGTCGAGTCTGAGATGGTTCGCTGATTCAAGGTTAGCCAATTGGTGAAGTGGATTCGGCAGTTTCTTGTCGGAGACAGATTCGTCGGGCTCGATTTGGAACCGTTATTTCGATCACACTGACCGTCAACCGGCAATCGCGGTATCCCACCCTTCGCCTTCGGCTCAGGATGGGGCACCCGATGTCCGCGCGGTTCACATGAGGTTTCCGGGACAAAGAATCGATGCAGACTGCAGGTCCTTCGCTTCGCTCAGGATGACGGCGTTGTCTATGTGATATTCCACCCTTCGCCTTCGCGCGCTCAGAATGGGGCACCCGGCTCTATCTGGACGCATAGAAAAGCAGGGAGCCATATGTGGCTCCCTGCTGAAAGTGCTGGCGCGTATTTACCTGGGTTGGACGATCAGGGCTTGCGGCTGGGGGATGGTGTGGGGCGAGCCAGGGGCCTGGGTTACGCCGGTGGACGTGACGGTGAAGACGTAGAGCTGGCTGGCGGCGTTGCTGATGGCGTAGAGGTGATTGGCGTGGTCCCAGTGGATTTGATCGATGGGAGCGCTGGTCAGCAGACCGGTCCTGGCCGTGACCTGGGAGGTGCCGGTGAAGTTGAACAGTTGCAGTCCCCCGGTACCGCCGACGGCGAGTGTCTTGCCGGATGGCGCCATGTTCATGGTGTTGACGTAGAAGACTGCTGTGGTGGGCATGTTGGCGTAGGTGCTGCTGGTGCTGAGATCGCCGTTGAGCGTGTTCACGCTATAGGTAGCAATCTTGTCCGGGACGGCGCCATCGTTGTAGTAGACGTTCATCGCCATATGGGTAGTCGTGTCTGCAGTGGCGTTTGCCAGGCACGTCTGATAGAAGCCGGTGGGGGGATTTCCAGCCGGGAGCGGGGTAGCGATCGAGATATCCTTGAGCGCCCCGTTCGACTGCCGCTGGTAAGCATTGATCTGGGTGACATTGAAGATGCAGCCTGCGGCGTAGGCGTACTTGTTGTCTGCCAGCACGGTGAGTGGGGCAGGGACGTACTCGCCGGCCTGGCTGACACCGAGATAGCCAAGGCTGCCGGTGGATGGATTGACGCCAAAGGACTGGTAGGCATTTTCCGCGTTGCAGGCGGCGTTCGAAACATAGGAGTACAGATCCGCTCCGGTGTGATCAAAGGTGAGGAATGTCCCCTGGTTGCAGCTATTGTTCTGATAGCTATCCGGGGCGTTCTGGATGTTGCGGGCTCCAAAATACTTCAGGGAACCGTTGCCCTGGATCAGATAGGAGTAGATGTTTCTGTAGTCGTTACCCGCAACATTATCCGAGCCGAAGAGGTATTTGCCGTTGACTGCCAGACTGAAGACGTTGTCCGCGAAGGGCGAGCCAGGAACGGCTGTAAGTTGTCCGTTCGGCGATGCGGCGTAGGCAACGACATGGTTGTAGAAACTGGTGTAATTACTGCTGACATATATGTAGGCGACGGGAGCGGTTTGCGCGATGGCTGTTCCGGCCGTGAAGGCAAGGGTGGCCAGGCAGATAGCGAGGGTGAGACGGGACTTCATGTATTCTCCAGGATTGCAACTGGGGGACTGTAGCACGTAAGATGCCGGGCCACGCAGTGCAAGTAGTCCCTTTGACGCGCTTTCCCGATTCAGCAAGCAATGCGAATCGTTTTGTTTCGCAGTCACAAGCGCGATGAAGGGAAATTGTCTCGCACATGCAGCAACAACTTGTCTGTCAACGCGGCTGCGTGGTCATACTCGATGTGGTGGTGGCATTGCCGTCCGGCGCGCCGATGGTGTAGGTGGCAGAGGCGACTGGACTGGGTTCGTGCATGGCGCGGAAGGTGGAGTTGTCAATGAACTCCGACACAGTTACTGGATTCGCGGGGGTCGCGCCGGTACCTGGCGTATCGATCTGGAATTGATAGCCGGTCTGGGATGACCAACCTGAGTTGAGCACGGTGGCGGAGATCTTTTGATTCCACCTCAGCTCCTTGCCATTGATCTTGATGAAGTCGTCGTACTGGCAAGGACTTGGCACTTTGCCGTCCCAGGAGTCGGTGCAACTGGTGTCGCCGAGCACGCGGTGGTCGCCAAACTGAATATGCACCCATTGTCCGGAGGGGAGCGCGTAGGGGCCCGTGGTGCAGCTTACTGGATGACCATTGACGATCACATCCTGCCATGAGCTTTTCTGGTTGGCGATTTGCCAGCGGCCGGAGGCGCCATCGCACTGTTTACCGAACATGAAATTGAGGTGGCGGGTTCGATCGAAGATGAACTGATCGAACTCATGATTGTTCTTCAGTGGTGAGGGCACGACCCATACATCGAACTCGGCCAGCGCGTAGGTGCAGCCATCGCAGGCTCCGGCATTGTGCACCACCAGGCTGTCCGTGAAGCTGCTGGAATTGGTGGTGGACATGGAGTACTGAATCGCGGTGGGCGGGTTATTCAGCGAAGGCGACTGGCGATTCTTGAGGGCGATTGCCGACGGCGTGATGGTGCCCACGCCGCCGCACTGCGAGCTGCTGTCAGTGCTGGTAGCCGTGCAGACCTTCCAGCCCTCTTCAAAGGAGACCCGCCGGGTGTCCGTGTGATTGTTGGTGTCATTGATGCCGGGGGCAACCGCGAGCGCGCGGATGGTGGCGCTGCTGTCGACGGAAACGGGAGCTTTGTAGAGAAAAGAGCTGGTATCCGGAGTGCTGCCATCCCTGGTGTAGAAGATGAGGGCGCCCGCCGTGGGGTGGGTCATGGTGATGCTGGGGGCTGCGGGATAGGTTCCACCCGTGGGAGTGAAGGTGGGGGCGGCTGCTGTCTGCGCCCCGGCAAGGGAGGTAAGCAGTAGCAGGGGCGAGAGAATGCGCAGGTGCATGGATTCCTTTTGGGCCGGAAGAAAGGGCCGCACGCAGGCTTGCCCGTCATTCTGTATTTTAGTGTGCGCTCTGCGCTGTGGGTAGGTAACGCCGGTTTACGCCATACCGTTGGGTATAGAGGACGCAAACGAAGGATCACACCAGTTACCGGCCTGGGATGATTCAGCCCTTCTTGCCAGCCTGCTTGGATGTCTGCTGGTGCCCGCAGTCGCAGTGTCTCAGGCGCTGCTCTCAATACGCGAAGCCTGACCCGTAAATGCGGAGCGAAATGCCCTCTTCGCTCCGCTCAGGATGACGCGCCCTCATGCGGGAAGCGTGCAGGGATGGCGTCGCTTGTGAAGCTCAGTTGCTGCTGTCGTGTGGGGGCGATGGCGCCGGCTCGAATTTGGATAGCTCGGGCTGTTGCTGGACGGCGGTGACGGCCTGCTCCAGGGTCACGGACTCCGGCTCCGGCTTGAACTGCGCTCGTTCCTGATCCTGCTCCAGCGAGACACTTTTGAACAGCAGAGCGTTGCCGGTGAGGTGGACGCGAATCGAGGTGAGCTCCCAATCGCCGGGGCCGACTGGCTCCTGATCCAGAGCGAAGGAGCTGCCCTGTCTGAGTTTGCCCAGCAGGCCGCCACCGAAGGTGACATCGTGGATGAGGCGGCCGCTCATGCGGTGGATGCGGCGCTGCTGGCTGTCCACGACCAGGTCGCCAGCCATGCTGCTGAAGACACGGGCCTCGCGGGTGGGGGAATGAAACTTCGGGTCGGGCTCGAAGTGCAACGAGGTGGAGTTGTCCGTCGCGCTGGTCTTCGTCCATAGGAAGGCAGCGGGCAGCAGCTTGAGGAAGTCATCGACCTGCTGCCCGTCGTGCTGGTTCTCCGATACTTCCTTCTGCTGCGCGTGCGGATCGTGCAGGAACTGCTCGATCATGTGGCGCTGCTTGTCTTCGGGGAATGGCTGATCATTCTGCTGCAGGACGCGACGGACGCCGCCTTTGGGAGTGGTGGCGACCCACTGCAGCAGGTGCTCCCTGGGCTTTTTAGAGTCTTCCAGATAGATCCACTGCGAGTGGTCTTTCTTATTTTCAGCGCGCTCGTGGTCGACGATCTGCTGGACGAAGTCTTTCGGCGACTGCGCGAGCGCGGCGGTCGAGGAAAGTGCGAAGACGGCTGCAAGAAAGAGGGACGGCATTCCCTGATGCATCTTGTTATATTCTCCGTACGCGAAAGATAGTCGCACTCAATGCGATTAACGTGGCATGTCTCGTGATGCATTACCGGCGAGGGACGCATACTTCCGTTTCCTTAAACACTGTACAAGATCTTCGATGGAATGCATTTTTGCGAACTCCTCATTATCCAGGAGCACAATTACAGTGCTACGGCAGATTGCAATGAATGCATCTAGCTCGACCTCTGAAACGGATTCTTTTCCAGAGTGCACGATCGCTGATCGAGTGCGGTAGAAGCCTTTGACTTGGCGCTCAATTTCCAACGCATCGGCCGGAGACTTGCCGAGGATAAAGGCGCAGCCTTCTGCGATTTGTGCCATAATCGAGGGCGTTATCGCACCCTTTTCATTGATACTAAACAATACCTCTAAGGCTATAGCTGCCTTGACAAATGCGCTGGCGGGGTTGGGTTCCCCAATCGCTTGGCCGATCCATTCGGCACTGTGGAGTATATGCGTCTCCAACTTATTGTTGTTCCTAGAGAGTAATTTTATGAGCCGACCTAAGGGTGCTGACAGTTGGGCAAAGAAAGGATCACCCAGTGGGATCAATTGAAGCGCACCTTGCCAAGATGAGCCGTGGCTCCATGGGCGCCCATCCTCTCTAACAATGATTCGGTGCCGCATTTGAGGCCCCACGTAATTCAGGACGCCAACCTCAAGTCTCCTCGTTCTGCGACCAATGAGCACACGAAAGATCAACTCGAATCTAGAGAACAAGGAGTCTGCCAATTCCAATGCCTTATCATCGTCCCGCGCTTGGACTTCGCACTCGATGAATGCATCGCTCGCTCGCGTATTTTCCAAACTGGAAGTGAGAAGCTGCTTGTTCTTTATATTGTTGAGGATGCTCTGAGCTTTGTGGATACTGAAGTCTCCAATGCGAAGAGAAGTAGTATTCGTTGGCATCTCGATTCCGAAAATACGTCTGAGGACTCGGAACTTCTGTAAGGGTAGATTCAGAAATGCCGCCACTAAGGAGTCGGTTTCTGAATCATCAAAGATAGACGCATCGATCTTTTTCCGCCGGACCTCGGGAATCAGAAAATCTTCGAGGCGCTTACGGGATAAGCTGTCTTTCAATCCGGGTATCGAGCTCATAAAGTCGCCGATGGCGGATTCAAAATGGAGACTATTCTCTCCAATGAAACTTATGGCATCTTCCAAGCCCAACCCAAAAGTTCGGTAGGCCACCCCGCTTGTTTCAAAAGGCGACGTCCCATGCGTGCACAGGCTCAATATGTAGTTAAGGTGTTCACGAGGTGACCGGGTCGACATCTATTGATATTCCTATGGCCAGTCAGGCCGGACCCTCAATGCCGGGCCAGGCGGCGATTGCGCAGGTATTTGGCGCAGCCGAGCAGGAGCAGCATGGTGCCGAAGGGCAGGCACATCATGGCGAGGATGAGCGAGAGCCAGCCGCCATTGGTGTGCGGGCCGTGGATGCCGATGCCGCCGAAGAGCAGGCGGATGGCAAGCGCGGCGGCGAGGCCAACGACCAATGTCCAGAAGCCGGTGAGCAGGAGTTGGCGGGTACCGTCGTCTGCAAGCGGCGCTTGCTGGCTGCGCGTGGCGGGCAGGCGTTCTGCCCTGGAACGTGGTGGCGTGCTGACTGGTGCGGACATGATCTACCCGTGCCAGCCAGCGAGCATGGCATAGACCACCACGCCAGTGACTGAGACGTAAAGCCAGATGGGATAGGTCCAGCGCGCGATCCGGCGATGTGTCGCGTAGCGGCCAGTAAGCGCGAAGAAGAAGGTGATGAGGACGAGAGGAAGCGCGATGACCGAGAGAAAGATATGGCTGACGAGGATGGCGATGTAGGCTATCCAGACTGCGTTGTGCGGGCCGGGAAAGCGCATCTCGCCATGCAGGTAGTGGTTGGTGATGTAGCTAACCAGAAAGAGCGTGGAGAAGGCGAAGGCGGAGAGCATGGCGGCGCGGTGCTGGGCGATGCGCTTGCGCCTGATGAGCGAGAAGCCGACTACCAGCGCGATCGCACTGAGTCCGTTGAACAACGCATTGAGCGCTGGCAGAAAGCGGAGGCGGAGTCCGTAGGCGTCTGGCGCATGGTGGGCATAGACCAGCCAGAAGAGAAAGGCCGAGGCCAGCGCGGAGACGGCCAGGATGGCGCCAATGGCGATGCTGGCGGGGAAGGCTGCGGGCTTGTGCGTGTTGGCAGTAGCGGTCGGCATAAGGATCAGGCGGCGGGCTTGCGGGTGCGGCGGTTGACGACGGCCCACGAGGTCACAAAGGTGACCAGGCAGAAGCCGAGGGTGACGATGAGGTTGGTCGACAGTGAGTGCTCTGTCGTGGCGCTGGGATAGAGCGCGTTGCGCAACGCGTCCACGCCATAGGTGAGCGGATTGGCCAACATGACGTGATGCAGCCATCCCGAGGCACGGCTGGCGGGGAAGAGCGCGCCCGAAAGCAGCCACAGCGGCAGCAGGATGAGGTTCACGATGGCATGGAAGGCCTGGGTCGAGTCCATGGGCCAGGCGATGGTGAAGCCGAGCGCGGTGATCTCAAAGCTGACCAGCGTGATGATCAGCGCGGCGAGCAGAAGTCCGGTGAGCGAGGCGTGCACGCCGGCAAGCGGGGAGAAGCAGAGAAAGAGCAGTCCCTGAATCGCGGCGAGGGTGGCGCCGCCAAGCACCTTGCCCAGCACGATGGCAGAGCGCGAGACCGGGGAGGCGAGCACGGTGAGCAGGAAGCCTTCGTTGCGATCTTGAATGAGCGACATCATGGAGAAGATCGCAGTGAAGAGCACGATCATGACGATGGAGCCGGGGAAGAAGTAGCCCAGCGCCTGGCCGCCTGCGCCGCCGCTGCCAGAGGTGACGGAGTGTGCGAAGCCGGCGCCGAAGGCCACCCAGAAGAGCAGGGGCGAGGCGATGACGCCGACCACACGCGCGCGCTGGCGATAGAAGCGGACGATCTCCCGCTGCCACAGTGAGAGCGCGGGGATGAGGATGCCAGGCTTTGCGGTGCGGATGGTGTGCTGCGGCCGCCTTGCGTGCGGTGCTGCAGCGATGGTTGCCATCAGTCGATTCCTTCGTGCTGCCTGCTGCTCGCGTCGGTGGTATCGGTCCAGAAGCGGTGCCCTGTGCGCTGGATGAAGACGTCTTCCAGGCGCGGGCGGGAGACGGAGACGCCACGCACTTCGCCGGGGAAGGCATCGAGCACGGCAGTGAGGAAGCGGTGGCCCTCTGCGCGCTCGAGGCGGACAGTGGCGCCAAGGACAGCAGGTTCGACTTGAAAGCGCCCGGCCATGCGGGCGGCGAGCCCATGCGCGGCGTGCTCGCTCTCTGTCTCGAACAGGACGATATCGCCGCCGATGGTGGACTTGAGTTCGTCCGGCGAGCCGAGCGCGACCAGCTTGCCCTGGCTGAGGATGGCGAGGCGGTCGCAGTACTCGGCCTCTTCCATCAGGTGCGTGGTGACCAGGACGGTGACGCCTTCGTCGTCGCGCAGCATGCGGAGGTACTGCCACAGGTCGCGGCGCGCGCCGGGGTCGAGGCCGGTGGAAGGCTCATCGAGCAGCAGCACGGCGGGGGAATGGATGAGGCCCTTGGCCAGCTCGACGCGACGCTGCATGCCGCCGGAGAGGGTCTCGACGTACTCCTTCGCGCGGTCCGTGAGGGCGACGCGGGCCAGCACATTGGCGATGCGGGCGCGCAGGGGCTTGCCGTTGAGGCCGTAGAGATGGCCGGCATGGCGCAGATTCTCTTCAACCGTGAGCTTGATATCGAGCGAGCGTGATTGGAAGACGATGCCGATCTGCTGGCGCACCTGCGCGGGCTGCGTCGCGACGTTGAAGCCGCGGATGGTGGCATTACCGCTGCTGGGCACCATAAGCGTGGAGAGGATGCGGAAGAGCGTGGTCTTGCCAGAGCCGTTGGGGCCGAGCAGGCCGAAGATCTGCGCCGGGGCGACGGAGAACGAGAGCTGGTCAAGCGCGAGTCGCGAACCGTAGTCGTGGGTGAGACCTGAGAGCACGATGGGGTCGGCAAGTGTCAAGGTGGGTGCCGGATTCATGGAGGCAGCTTCGAGGATGGGCGCGGGCATCGGCTATCTCCTTCCTGCTGTAGCATCCAGCATCATGATGATGAGTAGCAGTGGCAGATACAGAACGCTGGTCTTCAACAGCGCACGAGCATAGGGGCGCGAGGCGGCGAAGGTAGGGGCCTTGAGGATCTTCGCAAAGCGGATGGTGTACCAGAGATAGCCAAGGCCCAGCAGCAGGGCGGCGACGCCGTAGATGCGTCCGGATATGCCGAGGTACCAGGGCAGCAATGAGACAGGAATCATGAGGACGGCATAGACCAGCGCTTCGACGACGGTGGACCAGCCGTCTGGCTGCACTACGGGCAGCATGCGGATGCCGGCGCGGCCGTAGTCCTCGCGATAGAGCCAGGCGATGGCCATGAAGTGCGGGAACTGCCAGACGAAGAGGATGGCGAACAGCGCGACGGCGGGCCATTCAATGCGGCCGCGCGCGGCGGTCCAGCCCAGCAGCGGGCCCATCGCGCCGGGGAATGCGCCGATGAAGGTGGCGAGCGTGGTGTGCCGTTTGAGCGGGGTATAGACAGCGACGTAGGTGAACACAGTGAGCAGCGCCAGCAGCACGGTGAGCGGGTTGGTGAAGCGCAGCAGTATCAACGAGCCGAGGATGGTGGCGGCGAAGGCGAGCACCAGCCCGTGCGCAAGGCCGATGCGGCCGGTGGCCAGCGGACGGCGTGCGGTGCGCAGCATGCGGGCGTCGCTTTTGCGCTCCAGTGCTTCATTCAGCGCGCTGGCGCCGGCGGAGATGAGCGCGATGCCGGCCAGTGTTTCAAGCAGGCCGAGATGCAGTGTAGGGATCGCCGATTGCATGGAGCCAAGATGAAAGCCGGCCCAGGCCGTGATGATGACCATGGCGGTGACGCGGATCTTGAAGAGCTGCAGGTAGTCGGAGAAGAGCGAGGGTGCGGCGGCACGGGAGTTCGCCGGGGCAGTGGGAGCCGGTGCTGCGTGCTCGACCGTTGGAGGACCGAGATTTGGACTCAGGTCAGGCGCAGCCTGTGCGGTGGTTACTGGCACGGCGTGCTCGCGGTGATGAAGGTTTGCGGCATGGGCGAGGTGGCAGAACGCTGGCTCAAGGAGGAGCACTCCAGAGCCACGAAGGCCTGAGAGCATGATAGCAAGCAAGGATGGCGAGTTCCGGGGAAGGTCTGGGGACGTTTTGATCTGCTGCTGCAGCTCAGCTCTCACAACCCACGTCTCTTAGGAGACGTGGGGCACCCGCATCTCGTCTGGCGCAGGCGCAAGTCTCTGGAAGACGTGGGGCAGCGTTAATGTGCGGGCGGAGATTGCTTTAGAAATGCCGCGATGTGTTGGTTGAGAAACGTTTCATCGGCGGGGCTGGCGCCGGCTCCGGCGGGATGGCCCCACAATGACGGGATGGGTAGCAGGGTGCAGTGGGGGATGAACTGCGCCTCGTAGCGTGCGTCGGTGACGGGGAAGTAGAGGTCGGTCTCGGACGGCATGTAGAGGACTGCGGCCTGGATGGAGGCGAGGGCCTTCTTTTCATCGCTTTTACCAGCGGGGCCGCCGAACCCCGGCGTTGTGCCCACGTCGTGCTGCTGCCAGGTGCGTAGTTGCAGGATGAGGTTGTTGGCGTCGGCGTTGGGAATGAAGTTGATGCGGTTCTTGTCGATGAACTGCTGCAATGTGGTGCCGGCAGGCTCGCCGGTGCGCCATAACTCCTGACGCCACCACTCCTGCGAGAAGAGCCACGCGGTCCACACGATGTTGAAGGCCTGGATGCCCTTGACCGGCTCGGTCTTGTAGTCGCCATTGTCGAAGGCGGCGTCGGTGGTGATGGCAGTGATCTCGCTTTCGTTGCGCACGATGCCGTGCCCATAGGTCTTTGCGGTGCCAGAGGTGGCGACGATGTGGTCCATGTATGCGGGGTAAGAGACGGCCCACTGGAAGGCCTGCTGCGCGCCCATGGAGAAGCCGATGACGGCCTCCAGATGCTTGACGCCGAGTTCCTTGGTGAGCAGCTGATGGACGGCCTCCACGTTGTCGCGGATGGTGGTGACAGGGAAGCGCGGGCCGTGGAATGGCTCTGGCGTGTTGCTGGGGGAGGAGGAGCGGCCATTGCCGAACAGCTCGCTGGCGATGAGGAACTGCTTGTCCGGGTCGAGCGCCTTGCCGGGACCGATCAGCCATTCGTAACCGTGCAGGTCTGCCATGTAGTGCGAGGGCAGAAGGATGGCATTGTCGCCAGCGGCATTGAGCTTGCCGTAGGTGCCGTACATGATTTTGGCTTGCGGGAGGGTTGCGCCGCTCTCGGTGTGGAAGTTGGAGATGACGTAGGAGTGCTCGACGGCTGGGGGCGGTGCTGATGCGGGCGTGGACTGCGCGAACGTCGCGCAGTAGGAGAGGGCGAGCAGCGCGGTGAGCAGAAGCTTCATGGATAGAACGATGGTATCCCTCATTCGCGGGCGGACAATCACGTTGTTTAGGGATTCAGCGCAACGGCGGAAAGAGCGGCGGTGCCTGATGGTGTTGCGTGGTCTGTTCGAAGTCGAAGGCGTAGCGGATGAGCTGCGCCTCGCTCCAGGCGGGTCCGAAAAAAGTGAGCCCGGCGGGGAGCATGCCGTGGGTGTAGCCCATGGGGACAGTGATGGCGGGGAAGCCGGTCTGTGGCGAGAGGATCTGGCTGTTGTCGCCAGCGGGTGTGGTGGTGTCGCCTACCTTGCGCGGCGCGTTGCTCCAGGTGGGATAGACGATGGCGTCCAGATGATTGCGCGTCATCGCTGCCGTGAGGGCATCGCGGAAGGCGATCTTCGGCGGGTCGTGATAGACGTCCGGGCAGGGCGCGCGGCGGTCGTCTTTCTTCGGCGGAGCAATGGCGGCGTGGATCTCTTCCGAGATGTAGGGCAGGTAGAGGCCGGAGTCCACGATGGACTTCAGGTCGTGGTACGGCGCGTTGGGGTGGGCCGTGAGATAGACGTTGAGGTCGGCTTCGAAGTCGCCGCAGCCCAGGTCTTTCTCGAGTGCCTCGTCGTTGGGGATGGTGAAGGGATCGACCAGCGTCGCGCCCTCCTGCTCCAGCGCATGCAGCGCCCCTTTGGTGACAGCCTTGATCTCCGGGTCGGTGGTGGGTGTATCGATGTAGGGGCGATAGACGCCGATGCGCGCGCCGCGCAGACCGTGGCGATCGAGCGAGCGGGTGTAGTCGAGGGCCGGGCGGTTGGCGTCGAGCGCGGTGAGCGGGTCGCGAGGATCGGGACCGGCGACAACTGTAAGCAGGGCTGCAGCATCGGCCACGGAGCGTGCCATGGGGCCGCCCACATCGTTGTGTCCAAACAGCGGGACGATGCCGGCGCGGCTGGTAAGCCCGAGGGTGGGGCGGATGCCGATCAGGTCGTTGTGCGAGGAAGGCCCGCGGATGGAGTTGCCAGTGTCGGTGCCAAGGCCGGATTGTCCCAAGCTCGCGGCGACGCCAGCAGCAGTGCCACCGCTGGAGCCAGCGGGAACGCGGGTGAGGTCGTAGGGATTGCGCGTGATGCCGGCGATGGAGCTGGCGGTGAGGTAGGGACTGAAGGCCCACTCCGCCATGTTGGTCTTGGCCAGCACGATCGCACCAGCCGCGCGCAGCTTGGCCACCATGGTCGCGTCCTCGGTGGGAAGGAAGCCCTTCATGGCGAGCGAGCCGCCAGTGGTCTGGAGTCCGGCGGTGTCGTAGTTGTCCTTGATCAAGACGGCGATGCCGCCCAGTGGCGGGAGCTTGTGCGTCGCGTGGAAGTCGCGATCGCAGGCGTCGGCGTCGGCCAGTGCAGTGGGATTGAGGGTGACGATGGCGTTAAGGCGGAGATGGTCCGGGCCGAGCGGCTGCTGATCGTAGGTGGCGATGCGGGCGAGGTATTGCTCCACGATGGCGCGGCAGGTGGTGCGGCCTTCGCGGATGGCTTGCTGGGTTTTTGTGATGGAGCCGCCGGTGACGTCGAAGGGTTTGGGTGCGGTCTGTGCGGGTACGGCTGTGATCACGGCGAAGAGCGCGCAGACCCACCCTACGCTGCGCGTAGGATGGGGCACCCAGAATGTGTAAGGCGTGTGGATCATGCCGTGTACGCATGATTGCATGGAGCAGGAAACAGCAGGGCTTGTTTGTTTTGATATCAAGCGGTATCGCGCTCGATGGTATCCCGCCCTCTTCGCTAGGGGGGCACCCGGATAGAACAGAGAACCCACGTCTCAAGGGCGAGACGTGGGGCACCCGACTGAGGGAGCTGCAGATCCTTCGCTCAGGATGACACTGGGACCGAGCAGAAGCGCTAAGCGATCTTGTCGGTGAGCAGACGGGTGTCCTGCTGGACGGCGTATTCGTCGATGAGCACGGCGACCAGCACGGCGGTGGGGACGGAGACCATGGCGCCGACCACACCTTCCAGGGATGACCCGACCAGCAAGGCCACGATGACGGCGAGGCCGGGCAGGTCGACAGAGCTCTTCATGATCTTCGGAATGAGGTAGGAGTTCTCTACCTGCGCGTACACCAAGTAGACGATCACTACATAGAGCACGCGAGCCCAGGAGTCCATGGCAGCCGCTACCACCACCAGCGCCATGGAGATGAGCGCGCCAATGACCGGGATGATGTTGAAGACGCCCATGAGCACGCCGAGCGCGTAGGAGTAGCGCACGTGCAGCAGGGTGAAGGCGACGGTTGAGTAGACACCCAGGATGAGCATGAGCGCGCCCTGGCCGAGCAGCCACTTGCCCATGCGGACGTCGGCGCGCAACAGGGCCTGGTTCAGGCGTTCACGGCGTTCGGTGGGAAAGAACGACAGGAACCAGTGGTAGGCGTGCTCGCCCTCCAGCATGAAGTACACAACGAGGATGATGCCGGTAATGATCTTGAACAGCTTGTCGGCCCATGTGCTGACCGACTTCAAGAAGTAGCCGACGAAGTTGGAGGCGAAGTCCTGGAGCTTGACGTTGAGCGAGGCCACATCGAGGCGCGAAGCGAAGGGCAGCCGATGCAGCTTGCTGAGCATGGCTGGCCCGCGCTGTGGCAACTCCGTGACGAATTCTTTGAGGTCCCGTATGACGGGCGGGAGCGCAAAGATGACGAACAGAGTGATGGCACCACTGGCCGCCAGCAGCAGGAAGGCGATGGCGATGCCGCGGCCGGGACTCCACTTGCCGATCTTCAGCCGCTGCACGCCGTTGACTACAGGCATGAGCACGACGGCGAACAGCGCGCTGACGTAGAGCAGTGTCAGGACATCGCGCAGTTGATAGGCGAGGGCCAGGCCGAGTGCGAGCGCGAAGGCGAAGATGATGTCGCCGCGCAGAGGGCGCCTGCGGGGTTCGATGGGCGTGGGGTGATCGAGATCGGTGGTCTGCAGGCGCGGGCTGGGGCGGTCCGTCACGAGGCTGCTCCTGGGTTGCTTTCGATAGGGGACGTGCTGGAGCTGCGAGGCGTGCCGGCGTGTGTCCGGTCGAGTGGGATGCGTTCCCGAAGGGCTTCGACGATGGCTTCGACTACCCCTTCGGGCGCCTTGCCCTGGGTTGGAATAGTGAGGTGGGCTCGCCGGTAGTGGGGAAGACGGCGGGTGAGGCGCGCCATTGGATCTTCTACGGCCAGCAGCGGGCGCACGTGGCCGTCGGCGGGACGGGCGCAGCGTGCAAGGAGTTCGGCCAGCGGCGCTTCGAGGTAGAT
>JBBRLT010000027.1:0-39180 GCA_038231235.1 Terriglobales bacterium | reverse complement strand
GGAGCAGCCAGGAACAGCACGCTCAGCACCATGAAGACGATTTGCAGTTTCCGCATTGTGATTCTCCGTGGCTTCCCTGGAATTGCCGTCAGTGGGTGGTTGATGCTCACCGTGCTGGCACCCTCACGCTGCCGGCTGATGCAGGCTGGGCGGAAGCGGCTCCCGGCCTGAAATGTCGTGTGTGCTGCGATCGCTCTAGTGATCGTGCGCTGTGGCCTGCGCAACGTAGATGAGCGACAGCAGCATGAATACATACGCCTGAATGATGGATACGCCCAGGTGCATGCCCAGGAAGACCGCAGGCAGCGCGATGGGGACAAGGGAAAAGAAGACCAGCGTCACCAGGTCCCCGGCGAACATGTTTGCGTACAAACGGACAGTGAGCGAGAGGATGCGAGCCAGGTGAGAGATGATCTCGATCGGCAGCATCAGCCAGGAGATCCACCAGATCGGCCCCAGGAAATGCTTGATGTGCCCGACGATCCCCTGCTCACGCACGCCGTGGTAGTTGTAGTACAGAAATGTGATGATGGCCACGCCCAGCGGCACCCAGGGCTTCGCGGTCGGGGACAGGAAGCCGGGCAGCAGGCCCAGCAGATTGCACGACAGAACGAAGATGAAGACCACAGTCACGTAGGCGACGTAGCGCTCTGAACCGTGACCGATGATCGACTCCGCCTGATCGCTCACAAAGCCATGCAGCATCTCGGCCACGTGTTGCACCGGGCCCGGTTTGTCCACACTGAGCGTCGCGCGCACCAAGACAAAGAACAGCAGCAGCACGCAGAAGACCAGCAACTCCATGGCAACGGAGTTCTCAATCGGCGCCTGCGGGTATTTGGCGTGCAGGTGGAAAAACCCGAGCAGCGCATTGGCCACGCCGGCGAAGTAGTGATTCAGAAATGCTGTGAATGGGAGCTGGACTGGCATAGCTTGCTGTGTGTATTCCAGTAGTGCAAGTATCAAACTTCTGGAGTGTACCCGGCTATAGGGTCCAGTCGCGCAGCAGTCGAATCGACTCGATGATCAACGCCACCACGGCCAGTCCCAGGCCCGCGCATAGCGCGTAAACCGAGCCTTCCAAACTCCTAAGGCTAACATATAGAACGGCTCCAGCAAGAATCAGGCGCAGGAAAAACCAGACCAGTACGCCGCCGATAGGCTTGGCTTGCCGGCCGTCGTTGAAACGACTCAGCACCGCCAGCATCAGTCGCTGCGACTCATAGAGACCGGTCGCCGCGATGGCAGCGCCCACCATGAAAAACACTGCCGAACGCCAGCCCAGCGCGAGCCACACTGCGACAAAGCCGACCACTCCCAGAATCCCGACCCAGCGCAGCGCGCGCATCAGCGTCGTCTTCAAGTCCTGCTCGGTGAAGTCGCTCAGTCCGCCGTTCGGCTGATTGGGTTGGGGCGGGTCCATAGCAGACGGATGGGACATGGTGGTGTCAGGCACGGCTATCTCTGGGAGCACAGTGTCTAGGATCGCATGAGAGGCCGGGATCGCATGAGAAGCCGGAGCAGGATCAGTCTTTGGCCTGCTTCAGTACCACACGGAAGATCTCTACAAAGCCAGCCGCTGCACCCAGGATCAGTCCGGCGATATAGATCCAATGCTGATGCAGCCACTTGTCCAGGCCCAGACCGATTAGCCAGCCGACGACGGTAGCTACCGGCAACAGCAGCGCGAGCTGAATCAGGCTCTCCACCTGCACCAGCGACTGCATCGCACCAGTCTTCTTCGCCCCGCCTGTGCCCTGCTCTGCCATGGCCGCCCCCGACCCTGCGCAGTTATACACCATCTGCCCGGTATACTTAGGCTTACGTCCGCTATCGTCTCTAAAGCTGAAGAAGGAAGCAGAGTGTTCGAATCCGAATTCGAGCGCAGCCTATTTGTGCTGCGGCAGGAGAAGCTGGGGCAGATAGCCGCGCTCGGCCAACCCATCTACCCAAATCATTACCGCACCACGCATGAGATTCCGTCGCTGCGGCTGCAGTTCGACTCATTCACGACAGAGCAGCTCGAAACGGAGCGCATCCCAGTCTCCATCGCCGGGCGGCTTATGGCTATCCGCGCGCAGGGCAAAGCCGGCTTCGCGCTGCTGCAGCAGGGCGGGCAGCGGCTGCAGATCTACGTACGGCTGGACGCAGTAGGTGAGCCAGCCTTCCAGCTTTACAAGCTGCTCGACCTGGGAGACCACATCGGGGTGACTGGCTATCTCTTTCGCACCCGCACTGGCGAGCTCACCGTCCATGTCGACACGCTCACCTTCCTCACCAAGTCTATGCTGGCGCTGCCGGAGAAGTACCACGGCCTGGCCGATGTGGAGCTGCGCTATCGCCAGCGCTACCTCGACCTGTTCATGAACACAGACGTGCGCGCGGTCTTTGTGAAGCGTGCGCAGATTCTCAAGGCGATCCGGCGCTTCTTCGATGAGCGGGGCTATCTCGAAGTCGAAACCCCTATGATGCAGTCGATCCCCGGCGGCGCGGCGGCGCGGCCCTTTACCACGCACCACAACGCGCTCGACATCTCACTGTTCCTGCGCATTGCGCCGGAGTTGTACCTTAAGCGGCTGGTGGTGGGCGGGATGGATCGCGTGTACGAGATCAATCGAAACTTCCGCAATGAAGGCGTCTCCACCCAGCACAATCCCGAATTCACCATGCTCGAGTTCTACCAGGCGTATGCGAACTACCACGACCTGATGGACATGACCGAGGAGCTGGTGATTGCGGTGGCGCAGCAGGTGAACGGCAGCACCACGACAGAGTTCAATGGGCACACCGTCGATCTGGCGCAGTGGCAGCGCTACACCATGCAGGAGGCCATCCAGAAGTTCTGGGACGAGTCCGCTGGAAAGGCGCCACCCGAGACGGTGTTCTCAAACCGAGAGGCCATGCTTAGTTGGCTAGACAGTGTAATTCCAGACGCACCGGAGAACATAGGGGCCATTGAACTCATGCAGCACCGACCCGAATTGAGTCTGCTGTTGAATCAACATGGAAAATTGTACTCAGTTCTCGACTTCTGTCGCGGCCAGTTGAAAGCCGGAGCTTCGTTGGGCAAAATGATCGCCCAGATCTTCGAAGCCGTGGCGGAAGAGCACTTGATTCAGCCGACCATCATCTACGACTTCCCGTTGGCCGTCTCCCCTCTCTCCAAGGCCAAACCGGATGAGCCGGAGTGGGTGGAGCGGTTCGAGTTCTATATCGGAGGCTTTGAGCTGGGCAATGGCTTCAGCGAGCTGAACGATCCGGTCGACCAGCAGCGCCGCTTTCAGCAGCAGCTGGCCGAGCGGGAGCGCGGTGACGACGAGGCGCACCAGGCGGATGAAGACTATGTTCGAGCATTGGCGTACGGCTTGCCGCCCACAGCAGGAGAAGGCATCGGCATCGACCGGCTGACCATGGTGCTGACCGGCGCCCGCTCCATTCGCGACGTCATTCTGTTCCCGCTGATGCGGCCAGCACAGGAGAGTGCCGGCTGAGCGTGCAGCAGAATGCCTGTCTTGCTCTATCGCGCCTTCTGCGAGCGCTTCAGCAACTGGGCGATGCTGATCTGCTCCAGCTCCCCCTCAAAGGCGCGATGGCAGTCACGATAGGCCTTGCTGATGGCTGCATGCACCTTGGTGGCCACGGCGCCACTGCTTTTCGGCATATTCGGTCCCTTGTCCGATTCAAGTGCGCGGTGTACGTCGGCAAGGGAGATCGATTTGGCGGGACGCACCAGCTTCGACCCCCCCGATGGACCCTTGTGGCTGACGATCAGCTGAGCCTGCTGCAGGGAGGACAGAATTCTCCGGATGACGACCGGATTGGTGTTCAGCTGCTCTGCCAGATCGGACGAAGTCTTCAGAGCATCACTTTGCGAAAGAATCACCAGGATGTGGACACCGGTTACGAACCTAGTATTAGCAGCCATAGGCGAAACGCTAACATAAAATTGTCTGGACCTACAGGACCCCTGGCGATCACGTTAGTTTGCAAATTCTAGCCCGAAGTCATCCCCTTCATTCTGCGAAACGGCGAGCGCTGCGCAGCGACCGAGTGCGGCCCGCGCTGCGATTGTTACCACGGAAAGGCACGAATTCGAGTGAGGTTGCTCTTTGTAGGTGATGTCTTTGGCTCCCCTGGCCGTCGCGTGGTGCGCGAGCATCTGCCGCATGTCATCGCGGAGCGGCAGGTCGATCTGGTGGTGGTGAATGCCGAGAATTCCGCGGGCGGTTTCGGTCTCACGGCTCCCATTGCCGAAGAGCTGTTTGACCTGGGCGCGCATGTACTGACCACTGGCAACCACGTCTGGGACAAACGCGAGATTATCGATTATTTGACCTCTATACCGGCAGAGAGCCATGATCGGCCGCGCCGCGTGGTACGCCCCGCCAACTATCCCCATGGCACGCCGGGGTACGGCGTGTACGAGGGGCGGCTGGCCTCCGGCATCGCCTACGCGGTGATCAATCTGCAGGGTCGCGTGTTCATGCAATCGAACGACGATCCCTTCCGCACAGCGGATCGTCTGCTCGCCAATGTCCGGGCAAAAGTCGTGCTCGTCGACTTCCATGCCGAGGCCACTTCCGAGAAGGTGGCGATGGGCTGGTATCTGGACGGGCGGGTTACTGCTGTGCTGGGAACGCATACTCATGTGCCAACTGCGGATGAGCGCGTGTTACCAAACGGCACTGCATACCAAACTGACGTGGGCATGAGCGGGCCCTATGACAGCGTGATTGGGGTTGAGAAGGACCTAGTTATACAACGTTTCCTCAGCGGAATGCCGGGAAAGTTCGAACCCGCGCGCGGCGATGCGCGCATGTGTGCCCTGCTGATCGATTGCGATCCTGCCACCGGCCGCGCCTCTGAAGTGAAGCGCCTGATGCTGGGGGAGTAGCCGCCGCCTCGGTTTGCACGGCACAGCCCCAGGTTGATTTGATCCTGCGTGAAAGATTCTCCCGCCCGAGGTGACCGTTCCAGAGAGCCTGCGCATCTTCTTCTATGAGTGCCGTGAGTGGAACTGCAATCGCGGCGCGAAGGAGATTCTGGAATGACGGATTATCGCGTACGCGCAGGCGACGTTGAAGAAGACCAGGTGACCTCGCTGTTGGAGAGTTACTCGGCGCAACTGCCCTCGAGCTTCTTTCTGGGCGCCGCTGGTGCCTCGATCGTTGGCTCGCTGATCGCCAAGATTCAGGACCGCGACGACCTGGCGCTGTTTATCGGCCAATGGGCCGCGCCCTTCTTGCTGCTGGGCATCTACAACAAAATGGTAAAACAGCACGGTTCCGACGCCGTTACCAAGAGCGGCGAATAGCCCTACCCACCCCCCGCCCTACCGCCAGCATAGCCTTCACGGTATGCTGGCTTTTCTGTGTCTTCCGACTCTCCATCCGCCACGACTGACGCTGCGCAGACGCCGTTGATGCGGCAGTACTCCGCCGCCAAGGCGGAGCATCCGGATGCCCTGCTGTTCTTCCGCATGGGCGATTTCTACGAGCTTTTCTTCGACGATGCTCGAACGGCGGCGCGCGAGCTGGAGATCACCCTGACAGCGCGCGACCGCGAGCGGCTTGTTCCCATGTGCGGTGTGCCGTACCACGCGGTCGAAGGCTACATCGGCAAACTGCTGCAGAAGGGCTATCGCATCGCCATCTGCGAGCAGATGGAAGACCCCAAGCTCACCAAGAAGATCGTGCGCCGGGAGGTCACACGCGTCCTGTCACCGGGCACAGCGCTCGACCCGGGACAGCGATCGGAGCGCAACAACTATCTGGCGGCCCTGCATTCTGCCGACGACAGAATCGGAATTGCCTTACTCGACCTGTCGACCGGCGAGTTTCGCGCGACTGAATTCACTGGCGCCGCCGCCGCTGCGCAATGCCTGGACGAGTTGTCGCGGCAGCAGCCAGCAGAGTTGTTGCTGGCAGGCGATACGGCGCTCTTCCCTGCGCTTCCCAGCGATGCGCTCAGCCATGCGCTTGACCCCATCCGCACCAAGACCCGCCTGGATGCCTGGGTCTTTAGCGCCGACTACGCACTGCCCCTGCTCGAGCGCCAGCTCGGGGCGCGGTCGCTCGATGGCTTTGGCCTCACCGGGCACACGGCGGCCGCTATTGCCGCTGGCGCCGCCCTTCATTACGTGCGGTCCACGCAGCGCGGCGACCTGTCGCACATCGATGGACTGCGCTACTACGAGCGCACTGAACATCTTGAGCTTGACCCGGTCACCGTTCGCAACCTTGAGCTGGTAGACCCGCTGTACGCCGATGCTTCCATGCGCACCACGCTCTTCCACACCCTGGACTGCTGCCAGACGCCGATGGGAAAGCGTCTGCTGCGTGCCAGTCTGCTGCGCCCATTGCTCGACACCAGCCGCATCGAAGCGCGTTTGGATGCAGTGGCGGAGCTGCATACTGCATTGCAGCCGCGCGAGGAGTTGCGCCGCGCGCTTGCCGGGGTCCTCGACATGGAGCGTCTGCTGGCGCGGGTCTCTCTCGACTCCGCTGGTCCGCGCGATGTACTGGCGCTGGGAGCTTCGCTGGCGCGCCTGCCACTGATCGTCCAGGCCATCGCCAACCTGCAGGCAGAGCGATTGCGTGTCTCGCTCGAACGGTTACGGGAGACAGACCGGCTCGACGACATACAGGCAGCGATCGCGGCGACGCTGGTGGAGGAGCCGCCCCTGACACTGGCCGATGGTGGCGTGATTGCCGCTGGCGTGCACGCAGAGCTGGACGAGCTGCGCGGCCTGAGCCAGAGCGGCCGCCAGTCTATTGCCGCCATCGAAGAGCGTGAACGGCAGCGCACCGGCATCGGCTCGCTGAAGGTGCGCTTCAACAACGTCTTCGGCTATTACATCGAGATCAGTAAGTCGAACCTGAAGTCTGTTCCTGCAGACTACGAGCGCAAACAGACGCTGGTGAACGCGGAACGCTTCACCACGCCGGAGCTGAAGGACTACGAGACGCGCGTGCTGACCGCTCACGAGCGCGCCATTGAGATTGAGCGCCGCCTGTTCGCCGAATTGCGCAGTGCCATCCTGGCCGCGGCAGCGCGCGTGCGCCGCTGCGCTGCTGTGGTGGCGGAGCTTGACCTGCTGACCAACTTCGCGCACGTCGCCGCGCTGCGCCAGTACACCCGCCCGGTGCTGACTGAGGAATGCGTGCTGGAGGCCGCCGCAGCACGTCACCCGGTCGTCGAATGCCGTATGGAGGAGAACGCCGAAGGCCGCTTCGTGCCCAACGATCTGTATCTTTCCACTGACGGTCCCACGGTGCTGCTGCTCACCGGCCCCAACATGGGCGGCAAGTCTACCTATCTGCGGCAGGCGGCGACGCTGGTCATCATGGCGCAGATGGGCTGCTTCGTTCCGGCAACCCGCATGCGCTTCGGCCTGGTGGACCGCGTCTACACCCGCATCGGCGCCAGCGACAACGTAGCACGCGGCCGCTCCACCTTCATGGTGGAGATGACGGAGACGGCGACCATCCTGAACACCGCTACGAACCGCTCGCTGATCCTGCTGGACGAGATGGGCCGTGGAACTGCGACCTTTGATGGACTCTCGCTGGCCTGGGCCACGCTAGAGTTCATACACGCCCGCATCGGCGCACGCACCCTCTTCGCGACCCACTACCACGAGCTCACCCTGCTGGCCGAGCAACTGCCGCGGCTCAGCAACCTGCGCGTTGCGGTAAAGGAGTCGCCCGCCGGCATCGCCTTCCTGCACACCATCGAACCCGGCGCAGCCAGCAAGAGCTACGGTATAGAGGTAGCCCGGCTGGCCGGGCTGCCCGCCTCAGTGATTGAGCGAGCGCGGCGCGTGTTGGCGCAGCATGAGCGGTCAGAGAAGCGCAACGTCGCGCAGGAGGCGGAGATCGCCGCGCCACTGCAGTTGACCATCTTCACCCCCTTGTCTCAACGCATCGTGGACCGGCTTACCGCGCTTGACACCAACAGCCTGACACCGCTGCAGGCGCTGAACCTGCTTGAAGAGTTGAAGACAGAAATTCGTGCGACGGTCCCGCCGGAGAAACCGCTACCATAGGCTGCAATGAACCTGCGTCATGACGTTGGACAACTATTGCTGGTTGGCCTCTCCGGTACGGCTCTCGACGCCACCGAGCGCGCCTGGCTGCGCCTGATCAAGCCCGCTGGCGTGGTGCTGTTCCGCCGCAATATTGAAGATGCCGCGCAGGTGCCGGCGATGCTGCAGGACGTAACCGACGTGGTGGCAGATGCACCGCTGTTCCGCGCCATCGACGTCGAAGGCGGCCTGGTCGACCGGCTGCGCGACCTGATAGCTCCCATGCCATCGCCCGCCGCAGTTGCCGCCACCGGGACCAAGAAGATCTACCGCGAACATGGCCACCTGATTGGTGAAGAACTGCGGCTGCTGGGGCTGAATACCACCTTCGCGCCAGTGCTGGATCTGCGCACCGAGAGCTCCGCAGAGGTGATGCGTAGCCGCGTAGTAAGCAGTGAGCCCAAGGCCGTCATCGCCTATGCGGAGGCGTTCCTCACCGGGTTGAACAAGGCAGGGGTGCTGGGCTGTGGCAAGCATTTCCCTGGTCTGGGCAGCGGCGCACTCGACTCGCACCATGCGACCCCCGCAATCGATAGCAGCTGGAAGCAGTTATGGGAGCAGGACCTGCTGCCCGTCCGCAAGCTGCACCGCGCGCTTCCCTTCGTGATGGTGTCGCACGCCACCTATCCGCAGGCCTTCGGCAAGCCGGATCACACTGCGTTGCCCGCGTCCATCTCCCCGTTCTGGATTGAGCGCACACTGTTAAAGAAGATCGGCTACCGTGGCCTCGTCGTCTCCGACGATATGGAGATGGGCGGCATTCTGCACTACGCGCCCATGGCAGAGGCGGCCGTGGCCGCCATCGCTGCCGGCACGCACTTGATCGAAATCTGCAAGGACCCCGCGCTCGTCCTCACTGCGTATGAAGCCATCCTGCGTGAGGCAGAGCACTCACGCAGCTTCCGCGCGATCGTCGAGCAAAGCGCCTCCACTGTGCGAGCGCACCGGCAGCGTCTGCTGCGTCACGACGGAATCCCTCCCGTTGCCACTCCGCACCATGTTGCAGCCATGCGTGAGCAGGTAGTTCGCTTCACGGAACTGGTGGCAGCGAGCACGCCCCAGGGCGCCGCGTGAAGCGAGAGGCGCATACGCAGCAGACCATGCTGGTGGCCGGCGTGATGAGCGGCACCTCCGCCGACGGCATCGACGTAGCGCTCTGCCGCATCGCGAAGGCATGCCAGTCTGGCGCACACCAGCGTCCGCATATCGAGCTGGTGCTGCACCGTGCCTACCCGTATGCCACTACGCTGCGGCGCGCCGTACTGGCCGCAATGAACGCACAGCAAACCTCTGCTGCAGAGCTGGCGCGTTTGCACTGGCGACTCGGGATGGCCTATGCCGATGCCGTGCGAGCCGCGGCTGACGGCCATGTGCTGGACCTGGTGGGCTGCCACGGACAGACCATCTACCACCAGGGACTTCCAGCCCGGTACGCGGGCAGGACGTTCGCTTGCACCTGGCAACTGGGTGAAGCCGCGCTGATCGCAGCCGCCGTGAAGGCCCCCGTGGTCTCGAACTTCCGTCCTGCGGATATGGCCGCGGGTGGCCAGGGCGCGCCGCTGGTGCCGATGCTTGATGCGACGCTCTTCGCGCATCCACGGCGAGCACGCGTGCTGCAGAACCTGGGCGGCATCGCGAACCTGACGGTGGTTCCGGCCGGTGGCGCGCTCGATGCAGTCATCGCCCTCGATACCGGCCCGGCAAACATGGTCATCGATGCCCTCACACAAAGACTCTTCAGCAAGCCATACGATCGCGGGGGACGCCTAGCAGCGCAAGGCAGTCCGCATCCGGCCACTCTCGCCACGCTGCTGCGCGACCCCTACTACAAGCGAGTGCCGCCGAAGAGCGCAGGGCGCGAGCAGTATGGCGAGGCCTTCGTCGAGCAGTTTCTGAACATCGCGCGCCGCGCTCGGCTCAGCCCGCACGACACTCTGGCTACTGCCACCGCGCTGACCTCGCGGAGTGTCGCTGAAGCTTACCGCCAGTTCGTTCAGCCCAAGCTCGGCGACGCTGCGGTCGACTACATCGTCGCGGGTGGTGGCGCCAAAAACGACACGCTGATGCAGATGCTGGCTACGGATCTTGCTCCCTTCGGCTGCCACGTGATGACCAGCGACTCCATGGGGATTCCGACGCAGGCCAAGGAGGCAGTGGCCTTCGCACTGCTCGCCTGGCAGACATGGCATCACCTGCCCGGCAATGTACCGGCAGCCACTGGCGCGCGGCACCCTGCCATCCTTGGCCAGGTGACGTATGTTTAAACGTCGCAGATACAGTGTCGTATGCACGGCAGCGGTCTGCATTTCAGGTCTGCTGGGCTGCGGAGGCCGCCCGGATGCGAATACCGCAGTGATGCTGATCGAGAGTAGTCCGGTCAATCTCGATCCGCGCGTCGGCACTGATGCGCAGTCCGAGCACATCGACATGCTGATGTTCGATTCACTGGTCAAGAAGGACGCCAGCTACGAGGTACAGCCCTGGCTCGCCGCCAGCTGGGATCATCCCGACCCGCTGACCTACACCTTCCATCTCCGCCAGGGGATACGCTTTCACAACGGCCACCCTCTCACTTCTGCAGATGTGAAGTGGTCGATCGACACCATGCACAATGGTGCGATCATCACAGCGAAGTCTGGCGCCTTTGCGCAGGTCGATCATGTAGACACGCCGGATGCTGCGACCTGTACTGTGCATCTGAAGAAGCCTGACCCATTCCTGCTGTGGAATCTTTCTGACGGCGCGCTGGGCATTGTGCCCGCCGGCAGCGGCAGGGATTTCTGGAAGCATCCCGTTGGCACTGGCGCGTACAGGTTTGTCTCGCAGCAGCAGGACAAGGACGTCGTGCTGGCGCGTAGCGAAGACTCGTGGCAGCCGGAGCCCGCTATTCGACAACTCGACTTCCACGTCGTACCGGATGACATCACCCGCGCCCTCGAGTTGCAGAAGGGCTCCGCTGACGCGGCCATCAACGCTCTCGAACCAGACACGGTCGAGGCGCTTCGTCATAATTCACGGCTGGCTTTCGAGAGCTCGCCAGGTACGGTCGTGAACTATATCAGTCTCAACCTGCGCGATCCTTATCTCAAGGATGTGCGGGTCCGCCGCGCCGTGGCGTTGGCCATCAACCGCCCCCTGATGCTGCATACGCTTTGGCGCGATCAGGCCCGTCTTGCCGACAACCTGCTGCCGCCCGGGCACTGGGCGCGTACGGAAGACATCGCCCACTTTAACTTCAATCCGGCGGAGGCGAATCAGCTTCTGGACCAGGCAGGCTATCCGCGCGGCGGGGATGGTATCCGCTTTCACCTGCAGATGAAGATCTCTACCAGCAGCAATCCAACCAGACTGATGGCGCTGGTGGTGCAGCAGCAGCTACGCGCCGTGGGCATCGCGCTCGACGTGCGCAGCTATGAGTTCGCTACCTTCTACGCGGACATCACCAAGGGATCCTTCTCCATGTACGCGCTGCGCTGGATCGGCGGCAATGAAAGTCCGGACATCTTCCGCTACGGCTACACCACGGAGACGCTGCCGCCGCATGGCGCCAACCGCGGACACTACTACAACGCAGCGCTTGAGGCGGCCATCGCAGATGCACGCACCGCAACCAGCCGCACAGCTGAGCGGGCCGACTACGTCAAGGCGCAGCAAATCCTGGCGGACGATGTGCCCACCATCTGCCTCTGGTATCAGGACAATGTGGTGGTACACACGCGGCGGCTTGAGCACATACAGAGCTCGCCCTCAGGCGATTACGATTTTCTGAAGAGGGCGACGCTGGCGCGCTGATTTTCGTTGAGCAGTGAGCAGGATCAGGCGCCGCGGCTTTCGAGCGCGTGCATGCGCTGGCGCGCCGTGTCGGTGGCCAGGTGATCCAGTATCTTGCGGATGGTATTCAGATGAGTCAACTCGGCCGTGGTGAAAGCGCCTGGGAAACGCTGATTCAATTCCGCCTGCAGGCGAATCTGCTGCACCGCTGTGCCGCCACTGGAGAAGAAGTCTTCATCCATATCCACCTGCATGCGGTGCAGCAGGCGTTGCCAGATGCTGCGTACGATCTCCGCATACTTCGCCGGCGGGATCTCGGGATGGCGCGGCGCAGTGGTGTAGCGGCGCAGCAGGGCCTCGCATTGCTCGGCCAGACGCGCGCGGTCGGGCAAGCCCAGTGCATCGAGAGGCATACGGGGCAACAGAATCAGTGCCTCCGGCCGCGCTGCCAGGGGCAGCCGTGCCTCCAGGTGTTCGCGCAGCGTGCGCTCCGCGCGCGGGTCGTCGCCGGTGTGCAGCGTGGCAAATACGCAACTGACGCGGTCACCTTCCGGCGGCGCCACGGCAACGCACTCGCGCACCAGTGGATGCTGCCGCAGCAGGGTCTCTATCTCATGGGGCAATGCGTTGCGCGCCCGCTGCACCTCTTCGACAGCGGCAACAGCGGCGGCGCCGGTCAACAGGCTTCCGTCTGCCAGCCGGGTGGCCTGGATGGGCAGCCGATAGCAGCGCATCCGCTGCCCGCCGGTGCGGAGCGCCTCCGGGAATGCCGCCAGCGTCGCCTCTGGTTGTCCCAAATAGCCTATGGCCAATGATTCGCCGGTAATGGCCAGCGCGCCCAGCGCACCCGGCGCGGCCTCTGCAAGATCGGACGTCACCACCATCGCATCGCTGCCCGGGATGGGCTCGGTGCGCTCGCCGTCCTTCAGGTTCACCTTCACAGTCACTGCAAAGCTGGTCGTCTCTGCTGCGCCGAGGCCACCCGTCAGGCGCATCCCTGGATCGCGTTCCCGGAGGCGGTCGAGCCGTGCGGGACGTAGTTCGTTTGCCTCATACGCGGCCTGCTGTACCTGGGCGAGTGGCGCCAGCGGGTCCTGCGCCAGCTCGGCCAGTAGAGCTGGCTCCGCGCACAGGGCAGAGACGCGGTACCGCCGCACCAGGCGGCCATATTCGAAGGCGGGCATTGCTTCCGCGGCGTTTTCCAGGCTGTGCGGGGCCAGCGCTACCGTCCCGCCGCTCAAAAGCGCACCCCACAATTCCAGTTGGAAGACATGCTCCTGCGCGCCCGCGTGCAGCAGGACTGTATCCATGGCCGAGAACTGCAACAGTGCTCCACTCGTCACCAGCCGCACCAGGCCGTGGTGCGTGATCAGCACCCCCCGGCCTTCTTTGTTGAACAGCACTGCTGCAGGGTCTTCCGGCACCGTGGGCGGCAGGCGCACTTCGCTGAACAGCGGCATGAACTCGCGTTCGATCAGCGATGCATCCAGAATGGTCACACGGCGTGCCCAAGGGAGCGTGGCTGTCGCAGCGTCAGCGCCGTCCGTAATCAGAATCTGGATCGCGCTGTCATTCAGTTGGCGCGCTAGCCGATTTGCGCTGACACCGTGGATATCGAAAGGCACGTAGACGCCGCCAACCAGCAAGATACCGATGATCGCGCTGATGGAGTTGAAGGTGCGCCGGCCCACCACGCCGACCAGGTCGCCCTGCCGCATCCCTTTTTTGCGCAGAACGGCCGCCACGTTCTGCGACCGAACCATCAAATCGCTATAGGAAAGGCGGCCTTCCTCCCCCAGCAGCGCGGTGGAGGAGGCCCAGATCACCGTGCTCTCCAGGAAGAGTGCTTCGAGCGTGCTTCGCTGTGATGGGCTAGCCGCTGGGTCGCTGTGGGCTCCGGGCGTTGACCTCGGTGGTCCGGGTTGTCCCAGCGGCATGGTGCGGTCCTCTCACATTCGTCAACAGCGAAACAAGGCGCAGGGCAATCAAAGACCGCATCCGCACCGGCCCGGTCGGTTCGAGCCAGGGCGCCGGCCCGAATGTGGACCTGATTTCTGGCGCTTTCTACGCCCTAAGGAGCGTTTCGAGGCGCTTTTTAAAGCCTTGGCGTTGTGCTTTTATAACCCGCGGAGATGACGGCAAGTCCTTTCATTTAGTAATGCGCTGGTAACGCGGTCAGTTACCGGCATGGACGGCTCGCCACCACAGCGCGCTACTATCGGGAAATGCCAGCCTCTCTCCTGCGCGAGACATTCCCTGTGGGCCCGCTACGCTGCAACTGCACCATACTCGCCAACCTCGAGACGCGAGAGGCCATGGTGATCGATCCGGGCGATGAGATCACCAGCGTCCTGGCGCGGCTGGCGCACCACCAGCTGGCGTTGCGCCAAATCGTCGTCACCCACGCGCATATTGACCACATTGGCGGCGCTGCTCAACTGAAGCGCGCTACTGGTGCGCCGGTGCTCTTCCATCAGGCAGATCTGCCCATTCAGGCCATGATGGAGATGCAGGCCGGCTGGCTGGGTGTCCCCACCCCGGAGCAGGTTGCGCTTGACCAGAGCGCCGACGATGGGCTGTCCGTTGGCATTCCCGGTATGGACGCTGAAGTAATCCATACCCCCGGTCATACGCCAGGAAGTATCTGCCTCTACTTCCCGAAGCAGGAATTGCTACTGGCAGGTGACACATTATTTGCCGGCACCGTGGGCAGAACCGACCTGCCCGGCGGAGATACGCAACAGATACTGCGCTCCCTGCACACGCGCCTGCTGCCCCTGCCGGACAACACCATCGTGGTTCCCGGGCACGGCGACGAGACCAGCATGGGTGAAGAGAAGCAATCCAATCCATTTCTACAGCCAGGCATGCGGAGCTGACGGCTGGGCAGGCGCCGTCAGGACTGAAGAGCAGCAGCCACAAGGCGAGCGGCGCCTTCGGCAAACTCGGCCTCCGAGGGCAGCAGACTCACCACCAGGCGGTTGCGCTCCCGAAAGCCAAAAAAGCTTCCTGGATGCACAGCGATTCCCTCCTGCTCCAGCAGGCGCACTGCGAACGCTTCGTCATCTTCAAAAGGCGAGGTGCGCAGCGTCGCGTACCAACCGCCTTCGCAGTCCAGGCGAGCTATCGCATGTTGATTTTCCAGCGCTTCGTCCAGTGCACGCAGGTTCGCAGCGACGCGCGCCCGCAATTGCTGCTGAATTGGCCCGCGCCCGGCAAGCCACTGTGGCAGCGCATGCTGGATGGGCGCATTGGCGGAGAGAAACGTGTCCGCGATGATCTCCAGGCGCCGCATCGCCTGGTCGCGCTCGGCTTCCGGGCCGAGGCAGGCGATCCACGATGCCTTCATCTGCGGCAATGCAGCCACCTTGCTCAGCCCGCTCAGCACGAGGGTCAGCCCAGGCTGCTCGCCCTGGGCAAAACTGCGCGCCTCTTTCGCTGCGTCTGCGCAGACGGGATAGTCGAGGAACACCTCATCGACAATCAGCGCGATGCCGTGTTCCCGGCAAAGCGCTGCGACGGCTGAGCGCTCTGCCGCGCTGGTGTAATGTCCGGTGGGATTGTTGGGATGTACGACCACCAGCGCGCGTGTCCGCGGCGTGATGCACTCGCCCAGCGCGTGCAGGTCGAGACTCCAGCCATGATGGCCGGCGGGGTCATACAGCAACGCGTAAGGCACCAGCCGCACATCGTCGACGGTGGCCAGCAGATCGAAGAGCGGATAGCTGGGCTGCGCCATCAGCACCTCGTCGCCCGGATCGCACAGCAATCGGAAGAGCCAGCTATACCCCTCGCTGGTGCTGGTGGTGAGGAAGATCTGGTCCGGCGAGATATCCGCGCCGTGGTCTGCATAGTAGCCGCACACTGCTTCGCGGGCATGCAGCATGCCGCGCGGATCAGGTTCGTAGCGGAGTGCGCCCGGCTGCGCGAGTGGCTCCAGCAGACCCTCCGCATAGTGGAAGCCGCACTGCGTCGGGTTTGCGGCAGTCAAGTCAAGCACCCGGAGCCCTTGCTGGCGGCGGCGAGCCAGCGCGCGCGACCATGCCGTCTCTTCCGGGCTCCACTCCGTCCTGGCTGCAAAGCGCATTTGTCTGGCGTGCTCCTTCGCTGTCGCTTCTCGCTCGTTTCATAATAGAGAGGTGACTACCAAGGCCTCAGCCCTCACTCCCCGCGCTGTCATTTTCGACTTCGGCAAAGTGCTGAGCGCACACCCGGATGCCGATGCCCACACCGCCCTGGTTGCGGCGGCGGGCGTCCCCGACGAAATCTTCGAGGACCACTACTGGGCGCACCGGCACGCCTACGACGAGGGTGCGCTGAACGGCACGACCTATTGGCAGAAGGTTGCCGAGGGCGCCGGCTTCGCGCTGACCCCGGAGACGCTGGCTGCTCTCAACCATCACGACAGCCTGATGTGGGGAAACCTGAACCAAGCCATGCTCGCGTGGGCCATTGCGCTGCAACATGCAGGGATCAAGACGGCTATCCTGTCGAATATGGGAGAGGTAAACCTCGCCTATATGCGGAAGACCTTTGAGTGGCTGAACGGCTTCACCCAGCTCACCTGGTCGAGCGAGCTGCGCGTGGCCAAGCCCGAGCCCGCCATCTACCAGCACACTATCGAAAAGCTTGGCATCGCCCCGAACGAAGCACTTTTCATCGATGACATCCCGAAGAACATCGAAGCCGCGCGAGCGCTCGGCATCGACGGCATCCTGTTCACGGATGTATCACACCTGCGCGCGGATCTCGCCGCGCGTGGTCTCGAAGGCCAGCTACCCTTCCCGGAAGAAAACTGATTCCGCCGCGTCCCTGAGAACGATCCATGAGTCTGAGAGGTAAGTTACTTGCAACGCACGTCATCGCTATGACCTGCTCTCCGAAGATACGATCGCTCTGGACCGCCGCCTGGCCTACGCGCTGCTGCGCGTGATCATGGGCTTGAACCTTACCATTCACGGCACCGCCCGCATTCGGCGCCGGCCCGCATGCCTTCGCCGCATCCCTGGTGAGCATCTTTCACACGACGCCCTGCCTGCGCGGTCGGTGATGATCTTTGGACTGAGCATGCCCTGGGTCGAAGCGGCTACCGGCCAGCTGCTGCTACTCGGTCTATTGACCCGCGCCACGCTGATCGCCTCATTCCTGACGCTGCTCGCCCTCACCTTCGACACCACGCTGCGCCAGGATTGGGAGATAGCCGGCACCCAGCTCATCTATGCCGTCATCTATGCTGCGCTTTGCCTTCCGGCGAGAGAACGCCTGCTCCCTGGATGGATTGCGCCGCCGTTGACCCTCGCATCCGTCCGTAACCCAAGGTTGCCTAGCAGTGGCGCCAGGATGGTTCTTCATGGCTTCTTCGCAAATACCAGCAGGTGCAAGCTCCAGCGGTCTTGCCGGTAGAGGCGCCGAAAGCCGGCACTGCCTATCGCTTCGCTCAAGAGGTCCAGGCTGAACACGTGGTGATGCATGCACCGATTCTCGACATTGCACAGACAGCGCGCGTGGAACTCTTCTGGCGATCCGCCCGGTGCATCCCTTCCCAGGTCATGCAGATCAAGGATCTCTTCCAGATGCGTAGCATCTGTCTCGCCGGTCGAAGCGGCCAGGTCCGCTTCGAGGTGGGCAAAGGTTGTGAGGGGGCGCCGATGATCGAACGTATAGCTGCGGTTGGGGACAATCACCAACACCGCACCTCCAGGCCGCACCACACGGTAGAACTCACGCAGTGCCAGCAGGGGGTTCGCGACATGTTCCAGGATGTGCGAGGCCAGCAGGAAGTCGTACTCCTGGTCGGGGATTGAGGAGAGGGCCGTCGCATCGTGAATGTACTGCATGCCGGGCTCCGTATTCGGCATGTAATGGAAAGTGCGTCCTGCCTCCCCCTGCGACCAGGTCGTGTTCGTAGCGAAGTTGCAATTGTCCAGCGACCCGGCAAGGGAATAGATGGGCGGCAAGAAACCATTGGGCTCTGCGCCGGAAAACAACGCGCTCGGTCCGCCAATCTCAAGCCCGCGATTCCCTCGGACTGCGCGCGCAATGCGGTGATAGTTCCACACTCTCCGCGTGCGCCTGCGGAGGCCCGCAATCAGATTCATCACCGGCGCAGTGTATCACCGGAAATATGGCCCGGCCCGCATCTCCTTGCACCAGAAGGCTAACCGGCGGCATCCTGTAGAGAAGCCGCAGCAACAGACCGGCGCCGCACACAGCGAGGACGTACCATGCCCAGCTCTCCCTTCACCGACGTACCCGGCGCGATTGCCGAAATTCAGGCTGGCCGCATGGTCGTGGTGGTGGACGACGAAGATCGCGAGAACGAGGGAGACCTTACGCTGGCCGCCGAATTTGTTACACCCGAAGCGATCAATTTCATGGCCCGCTACGGGCGCGGCCTCATCTGCCTGACGCTCACCGAAGAGCGCGCCGACTATCTGCGGTTACCACCCATGTCGCAGGAGAACACCTCGCGCTTCGGCACTGCCTTCACCGAGACGATCGAGGCCCGGGAGGGCGTGACCACCGGCATCTCCGCGCACGACCGCGCCCACACCATCCGCGTCGCTATCGATCCGGCCAGTACGGCAGCCGATCTGGCCCGGCCCGGCCACGTCTTCCCACTGCGCGCCCGCAAGGGTGGTGTGCTGGTACGGGCGGGACAGACGGAGGCTTCAGTCGATCTGGCGCGCATGGCCGGACTGATTCCGGCTGGCGTCATTTGCGAGATCATGAACGACGACGGCACCATGGCGCGGGTGCCGGACCTGCAGCGCTTCTGCGCCGAGCACGGCATGAAGATGCTGACTGTGGCGGAGATGATCCGCTACCGGCTGCGCAACGAGCGTTACATCCATCGTGTGGCCGAGTCTTCCATTACGACCCGCTTCGGTGAGTTCACCATGATCGCCTATGAGAGCGAAGTGGCGGGCGGGGAGAGCCACCTGGCCCTGGTACGCGGCCCGGTCGGCGTAGGCGAGGAACCGACGCTGGTGCGCGTTCACTCGCATTGCCTGGCGGGCGACGTCTTCAGCGCGACCACCTGTGATTGCCGCGAACTGCTGGAGCGCTCACTCGAACGCATTGCGCAGGCAGGTCGGGGCGCGCTGATCTACCTGCACAACAGCGGCACCGGCTTTGAAGTGGACCGGCGCGAACAGCCCGCACGCATCCTGCTGCATCGCGAGACGCGCGCGCGGGAGATGCATGCCGACGCCACACATGAAGACCGTCACCAGCGAGTGTTGCGTCAGGTCGGCCTGGGAGGTCAGATACTGGCCGACCTGAACATTCGCAAGATCCGCCTGCTCTCAAACACCCCCACCCATGTGCCCGCGCTGGAGGGCTTCAACCTGGAGATTGTCGAGCAGGTGCCCATCCTCGAGCAGACGCGCACTGAGGGATCACGTCCGAAGTCAGTGCCTTCCTGAGCGAAGCCTTGCACCTTATGGGCTGTAGTTTCCTGATGACTCCTGTCATCCCGGCCGTAGCGCAGCAGAGTGGAGGGCGCTGCATGCAATCGCGAAGTCCCACCCTACGCTTCGCGTAGGATGGGGCACCCGTTTTCCTCTGCCTGAGCGCAGCAATCCAATCCTGCCCTGTCTACCAGGGCACGACGCCGTGCCGATCGAAGAAGCTGCCACTGGGTCCGTCATCCGGCAACTGCGCGAGCCGCAGGATCGCCTCAGAGCCCTCTTGCACAGTCTGCGTTCCACGATTTCCATTCAGATCCGTGGCGGTGTAGCCGGGATCGGCCGAGTTCACCTTGATCGCCGTATCGCGCAGTTCGTAGGCTAGCTGCACCGTCAGCATGTCCAGTGCGGCCTTCGAGGCGCTGTAGCCCAGAAACTTCACTGCTGCATACTCCCAGCCTGGATCGCCGTTCTGGGTCAGCGAACCCAGGCCGCTGGAGACGTTGACGATTCGTCCCGCCTTCGACCTGCGGAGCAGGGGCAGCATCGCCTGGGTCACGGCCAGCGCTCCCAGGAAGTTGGTCCGAAGCGTTCGCTCGACGGCATCCAGTTTCGCCGCACTGGGTGGTCCATCGCCACCCTGATCCGCGATGCCGGCGTTGTTTACCAGCACATCTAAGTGGCCAAACTTCGACTCGATGGTGTGCACGGCGGCTTCTATGGTCGCCGGCTGAGCAACGTCAATTGCGATGGTCTGGACATCGTGTCCAGGAGTGCGCAGCTGCGCCGCTGCTGCCTCGCCACGTGCAGCGTCACGCGCACCCATCAGCACCGTTGCGCCATGGGCCGCCATCTGCCGAGCCACTTCAAAGCCTATGCCCTTGTTCGCACCCGTGATCAACACTATCTTTTTCGAACTCTGATTCTCCATGCACTCTCCTCTTGCAGGCATCCAGCGGCCTACAATCGATTAGATGAAGGAAGCTTCAGGTTTGGAGTTCGCATATGGCGCAGTCGGCAGTTCACGGCCTGGAGCCAAGAAAGACGCCGGTTCAGGCCCGCTCGACGGAGACGGTGGAGGCGATCTTCGAGGCCGCTATTCAGGTTTTGCTGGCCGTCGGCTCCGCCCGGCTGACCACCACCCGCGTGGCCGCGCGCGCTGGCGTGTCGGTGGGCACACTGTATCAGTACTACCCCAATAAGCAGGCGCTGCTCTACGCCGTGCTCGAGCGGCACCTGGAGGGTATCTTCGCCGCTGTCGAGCAAGCCTGCCGTGAGAGTTGCAGCAAGCCGCTCGCTCAGATGAGCACGGCACTCGTGGATGCATTTGTGACGGCCAAGCTCCAGCGCACGGACGTCTCCAAAGCGTTGTACGCCGTGCATGCCGACCTCGATGGGGCGCGACTGGTTAGCCGCGTCCATCAGCGGGCAGAACGTGCCATCGTCGCCATGCTCGAGTGCGTGCCCGGCATACAGAAGGACACGCTGCCCTTCGCGGCGAGGATGCTCATCTCTACCATGGCGGGCACCGCGCGCCATGTGCTGGAGGCTGGAGCATCCCCGGCAGCCAAGCGTGATTTGCGCGAACATCTGCACTTGCTGTGCGGTGCGTATCTGGAGCGGCTTGCCGCACTTCCCTGGCCAGAGCGAGCCCCCCTCACCATGAGAAACGCCACCCCGAAGGATGGCGTCTGACACAACCGTGGTTGCGTTCTTAGAGAGTGGACTCGATCTCAAATCCCCAGGCCTCGAGCAGCGCCTCCGGGATGTACTTTGAGTTCTTGTTCCGCCGCGCCCACTCGCGCAGGCGGGTCGAGCGTACATACTGGTCAGGGGTCAATTTGAACTCCTTGACCACCTGTTCAAACGATGTCACAGTCGGAACAACCGGGCCGATTGGCTCCGGCTTTCCCCAATTCGGGTTTCCGCGACGCTTTGCCATTCGCTATTTCCTCAATATGGAAGAGTGATGGGGACAGAAAGACAACTATCCTTGATGCTCGGCGGAGATCGACAAGACCTCGCCCGCTCTCATGGCCCACACTTTAATGTACTCGATTTTTCACGAAAAAGCAATGTCCCGTAAGGACTTAGCGGTGATCACAGGAGCCGCGTAACCAGCTTTGTTACGTAGTTCGCTAAGGGCGACATGAGCCCGCTTCATTTCAGATGACTGAATTTCGTTTGCAAATCCGGTCAGCGTCACTCCAAAACGGGAACATCAATCTTTTCTACAACGGAAAAGGTGCTCCCTAACACCTGCGGGGAATTCCCCGGTCTCCCTTGGTGTACGAACCTCAAAACACAACAGGAATCAAACAAGTCACGGGGATCGTGCGGCCGGAGAACTCGATGGATCTCACCTATCGCTTTCGCTCTTTACTGTATCTGATTGTTTTTATATTGGTTATGTCTGCATGTCTCGCATACGCTGCGGAGCCGGGCACCCAGCCTCATTTGCTATTTCAGGCATCGCCCCAGCATTCCGCATTTCTCGCTGACGCCACCGGCGCTCCCAGCTTCGATCCCATCGCTCTGCGTACCGCAGTGGCGCCCACCGTCACGCCGCAGACGCTCGAACGAGTCTTGAATCAGGCGCGTGGACGGCGCAGCCTGCTGCATCGCGCTCGCCGCACGCCGCTGCAGTTAGGACCAGTTCTCCAGCAGAACGAGTCCTCCGTCGTACCAGCTACTCCAGCATCCCGGTCAGGCAGCGCGCGTCCCTAGCTTCTGCTTCCTCGGCGTATCCATCGGTCATACCACTGGGCATTGCGGTCATCAAGCACATGCTTAGGACTGTGCCGCTGCTCACCATCCGCCGTCGCCTACAACCTATCTTTGATGGTCCTCCTCTAACCGCTACGGGCGCCAGTGCGAACGAGCGTCCGCTTAGCTTCACAGGAGGAAGTAAAGGATGAGTGTTTTCAAGTATTGGACTGCTTTTGCAATTGGAGTCACCGCAGGAACAGCCGTGGCTCTCGCCTACGCACCCCGGACTGGCGATAAGACCCGCAAGCAGTGGAAGCGCAAGCTCGACGATACAGGCGACTATCTGAAGGGCGATTTCACCAAACAGGCAGGCAAGGTGTACTCGCGGGCCCGCGACGTGGCCGAGGATGTAGCCTCCCAGGCTGATTCCATCGCTCGGAAAGTCTCAAAGCACGCGAGTAAGGTAGCGGATTCCTTTTAATCGCTCTATGCCTGAATCCCGGTCGCAGCGAGTCGGCTTGGGCCCCTCAATGGAAGAGCGGTCCAAGCCTGGATTCAAGGCGCCGGGAAACTCGCTAATATTCCAGCTATGAATCGCTGGGTAGAAAAGCCGTCCCTTCCGGCGGCGCACCAGTGCAGCGTGCATTCTCCCTTCAACATTGCGGACAGCGCCTTCGTTACGCTGGTAGACGGCGCATTTTCGAGTGCTGCCGCACGCAGCGGCGAGCATCTACTGTGTCGTCCGGGATGCTCACAGTGCTGTACCGGTGTCTTTGCCATGGGACCTGCGGATAGCCTGCGCGTGGCGGAAGGCTTCGCTGCGTTATATTCTGCCGACCCGGAGCGAGCAGCTCGAATCCGCCTTCGTGCCCAGGCCTCCTGGCGTCGGCTGACGCCGGACTTTCCAGGAGATCCCCAGACTGGAATACTGGCACCCGATACAGAAAAAGCGTTCCAGTCCTTCGGGAACGACGAGGTTTGTCCGGTACTCGACCCCGTTCTGGGCACCTGCGACCTGTACGCGGCTCGTCCCTATACCTGCCGCGTATTCGGTCCACCTTTGCCCATGGAGAGTGGTTACGCTATCTGCGAGCTCTGCTTTACCCACGCCAGCTCTGCTGAGATCGTGAGTGCTGCGCTCCAGCTGGAACCATCCGGCGTTGCCGAGTCGCTCGACTCACTGGCGATGGGCGCTGGCGTGATGGCCGGGGAGACCATTTTGGCGTTTGTTCTGGGCTGCTCAATTCCCAAATAGGAACTTTGCTGCTTGGCTATTCGCGGGCTGCCGTAACGTAACTTCCTGCTTTGTACAACGATTGCGACCATGTCCAGCATCCGATCCAGGAAGAGTATAAATTACGCGATTCTTGTCTGTTTCTCGCTGATACACGCGTTATCGTCAGGATCAAGTTGGTTACTGATCCTGGATCGGCAATCAATCTTCCACCAAGCTCGACACGCGGTTCCGGTGCCGGCCCTTGAAACTTTTGGTGTTTTGGTAATTGAATAGTACCCGACCACCTTAAAACAGGTTACTTGAAGGCTGTAAAAGTGACTTGCAGGGTACCAATGCTTTCTGTCAATTCCTTTCGGCCCGATGTACGTTTGGGATCAACCGCAGACGGGTTAGCCCGGAAGCGAACTTAAACAAGCGAGTAAAAAGTGAACCTCGACGAGAGATCTATTTACCCGAACCTGAAGCTGACGATCTACAAGACGGGCATACGGCAGAACCGGCTTGCCAAACTTGTTGGCATCCACGAAGCCTATCTGAGCCGGATTGTGAATGGCAGCCGGGAGCCGGGGGACGCCTTGCGACAGGCCATCGCCGCTGCCTTGCATTCGGAGCCGGAATGGCTGTTCGAACGCGAAAAGGTTGTGGCGTTTCCCTCCATGCTCCTCCAGGATCGCCAGGCTTCGTAAACCTGGCCTACTGGCTCACGCTCTTTTCACCCGCTGTGCGGTAATTGGCAAGTTCTGCAGTACTTGTGGTCTCTGGGATGGCAAAGGAGAATGGCAGCTGGCCCTTCTCCGGTTGTACTTGTACTACTGCAAAATGGCTGTTTCTTCTGCTCTGGTTCTCTCGGGTGTGGCGGCCGGCTAACCGGTCGCTACTCACCGAATCAGTCGGCTCCTGGACCACGCCTTCGATCGGTATTCCGCTTCCTGCTAAAGTCCCAGTCCACCGTCTACGCCCAGCAACTGGCCGGTGATGAAGCGTGGCCCGGCAGCGAAAAACAGCACTGCCGCCGCGACATCCTCGGGCGTTCCATTGCGCTGCATGGGCGTCTTCGCGGCGAAGTGCTCATAGCCTGCATCGACCTCTCCGTTCACTACCATTCCCGGCGCGACGCAGTTCACGCTGATGTGCGGAGCCCAGGCCTTGGCCATGGTCTGCGTCAGCATGTGCAAAGCAGCCTTCGACACGCAATAATGCCCGTGGGTGGCCCAGGGATGGACGCCACCCAGTGAGCCAATGTTCACGATGCGCCCCTTGCGGCTGACCAGCTCGGCGTGCGCGGCCTGTGCCACCAGGAAGGGCCCGCGCGTGTTAGTGGCCTGCATGGCGTCCCACTGCTCCGGCGTGATGGATTCGAGCGGAGCAGTCTCAAACAATCCTGCATTGTTCACCAGAATATCCAGACGGCCCAGCTCCTTGATGGCAGCGTCCACGGCGCGGCGGATGCTGGCCGGGTCGCCCAGGTCACAATGCACGGCCGCCGCCCGCACGCCATAGTCGCCCAACGCGTCTACCGTAGCCTGTGCCTCTGCCTCGGAGTTGCGATAGGTGATGGCCACATCTGCGCCTTGCCGCGCCAGCGCCAGCGCCAGGCTGCGGCCAATCCGTTTTGCCGCGCCAGTGACCAGTGCGGCCTTGCCTTCCAATCGTTCCATGTCAGGATTCTATCGGTCGTCGCCTATCGGTTTGCGCTCGAGGATCGAAGCCGCAGCCCCGCCGCCAGCGGGTGTCATCGCAACGCCCACGCGCGAGTCAGCACAGCCGTAGTACAGCAGCCAGTGGGAGTTGAACCATACCAGCCCCTCGGCAAAGGTGGTGCCGGCGGCATACTGCCCGCTCTGTTCCCACGACAGCTTGGGCTGGAAGAAGGGCAGGTTCGTCCGCGCCAGCAGCTTCGCCGGGTTGTGCGCCGCAAATAGCGCCTGTCCCACCGAGTAGGCGCCAGGCGCGAGCGCAGGATCGGGCGTCAATCCTTCTGCAGTCGCTGGCGCGGTATTGTCCTTAAGTTTCTCGTCGCTGGCGTTTGCATTCTTCCCGTTGTAGATCAGAACAATGCCGTCCCTGGTCAGAACCGGGGGCGGGCCTACCTCCGGCAGTCCACTATCGAATAGCCGCGGCCGCGGCCGCAGCAGCACCTTCGGCTTACCAGTCGCCTCAGTGACCGGGATCCAATGAACCAGATCTTCTGAGGTCGCGAGGTGGATCTCGCCTTCTCCCCAATACATCCAGTACCGGCCATCGATCTTCACCGCGACGCAGCGTTGGTGGATGACGCATTCGGTCACGATGCCTGCGGATTTGTACTTCAGCCCGGCATACTTCTTCATGCCAAAGGCCGGACCGTGCTTGGTCCAAACATGCAGGTCCGGCGAGGTGGCGATGCCAACCCGATAGGTCTGGCGATTCCACTGGGTGTAGGTCATCACGTAGGAACCATCGGGCGCTTCGACGATGCGCGGGTCCTCGGTGCCTCCCGGCCACTCGCGTGCCTGCTCGCTGTCCTTGGCCGGGTAGAAGACCGGGGCTGCCTCGCGCTGGAAGTGCAATCCGTCTTCACTCACTGCAAGACCCAGCCGCGACGTGTGCATGCCGATCTGCATAGCGCCGCTGTCGTCCTCGGCGCGATAGAGCACATACACACGGCCATCGCGTACTACCGCGGCAGGGTTGAAGGTGTGCAGCGCCTCCCAGTGTGCCGGCTTGCCGGAAATCGGATCGACGAAGGTGGACTCAGGGCGGGCACTGATCAAAGGCTGGGCGTTCTCCGGGCGCGCGAAGGGCTCAAGCATCCAGCGCCACTGCGCGGGAGGAGCGGACCGAGGCAACGGCTGAGCGAGCATCGCGGAGCAAGCTGGGATACCCAGCGTCAGTAGAACCACGAAGGAGTGAAGTCGTGACGGCATCGCTGCTGACTCTAACAGCCTGAAGGGTGCGGGTGTTCTCCGCGCTCTTGACGATTAAGTAAGGTGAGAATATCTTCTCTAATGAGGCGAACAAATGGCGAATACACAGGCCACTACCCTTCCGCTCTTTCCTGACCTTCCTTCCACTGTTCGTGCCGGAATCGCCGGCATGGCAGCGGCTGCGATCCCCGTCGAGAAAGGTCACCTGGTTGAATTTCGCTCGATGCCGGTGCGCTCGATCCTGAACCGCACCACCTCTCGCCGCGGCTTGAGCTTTGCCTGGAGCATCAATCCGTATCGCGGCTGCGAGTTTGCCTGTCGCTACTGTTACGCCCGATACACCCACGAGTTTATGGAGCTGCGCCGGCCAGAGGACTTCGAGCAGAAGATCTTTGCCAAGGAAAACGCGGCATGGTTGCTGCGCCAGGAGCTGCGTCAGGTGCGATCCGGCGAGGAGATCGCCATCGGCACGGCAACCGATCCCTATCAGCCGATCGAGCGGCGCCTGCGCATTACGCAAAGCCTGCTGGCCGTGCTGGCGGAGCAGCGTGGTCTGCGGATTGGCATCGTGACCAAGTCGGCGCTGATCACGCGCGATCTGCGCCTGCTCTGTCAGATTGCCAGCACCAACGAGCTGGTCATCCACATCACCATTACGACACCGGATGCGGCGCTCGCCCGCTTGCTGGAGCCGCGTGCGCCGAGGCCTGACATCCGTTTCGCCGCGGTCAAGCGTCTCCGCGAAGCCGGCCTGCGCGCTGGCGTGCTCTGCTCCCCATTGCTTCCCGGGCTTACCGACACTGGCCCGGCGCTGGATCGCATGGCCACGCTGGCACGGCAGGCGAATGCGTGCTTCCTCCATGCCAATCCGCTGTTTCTGAAGCCCTGCTCGCAGGAGACCTATCTCGCGTTCATCCGCGAGCACTTTCCAGCGCTGGAGCCGATGTATCGCACGCGCTATGAGAGTGAGGCCTTCGTGCCCAGAGCGTATGCAGAGCGCTGCCGCGACCTGCTGCGCGCCGCCTGCCGCAAACATGGTCTGGGGCAGCGCAGAGACGACGCATTGCTGACGCGGAACATCGGTATTCCCGAGGCGCTGCGGGCCGACGAGGGGCAGCTGTTTCCTGCAGCCGCCCTGGCAGGCATATCGCGAAAGCCCCCGGTCAGGGAGATTTTAGCTTCCAGCTTCTAGTCTTTTCTGCGAAGGATGAGACTGCCTACCGCGACACCAGCTGGAAGCCAGGAGCCAATTGCGAGTAGCTGCTTCAGCGCGTGATGATGACTTCGTAGAGATTGTCTTTGGCGAGGAAGAACTTGCAGCCGTTGAAACGCTCGAAGGTCTTCTCAATGCTGCGGTTGGTGAAGGCATGCTTCATGGGGACGCGCAGGCTCTCCTGCACATCGATGGCATCGCTCTCGCTGATGTGGTAGCGGCAGTACGCGGTGTTGTCGCCGGCAAGCTTGTTGTGGAAGAGTGCCAGCACCTTGCCGCCGGGACGCATGGAGGAGCGCAGCCGATCGACCAGCGGCTGCACCAGTTCGTCCGGCATGTAGTCGAGGGTTGTCCATAACAGGACGGCGTCGAACTCGCGCCCGGAGAAGTCGAAGTTCTGTTCGAGGAAGCCTTCGACATCGAATACCGGATCGCTTCCGTCCTCCGGCTTCTTCATCCACTCTGGCTTGCGTGTCTCGGGAACAAGATCGGCCATGTAGACACTGTGGCCGGCGCCGGTCAGCAGGTTGATGTTGGTAGGCGAGGTGGGTCCGATGTCCAGCACGCGCTGGCCGCTCTCCGTCAGCAGATCCTTTTTGAGTGCGGCCCAACCGCTGGAATGACGCGCGACCCGGGGGCCGCTAAGCACCGTTGGGCTGCTTGAGGCCGCTTCTTCCTTGGAGCGCTGAAATGGATTCCGGAACACGTGGTCTGGCTTCTCCCGCCGCTGTTGCTCAGATGCGTCGCATCGCGACGTCCCTGCACTCTGCCTTCAGCTAACTCTGCTGCTGTGGCTGCTGATTCTTCTGGCCTGCGCCCTGCACCAGGTCGACTTTGCCTTTGAAGTTGGAGTTCTCCTCGATGGAGAGCCGCGCGGCGGTGATATCGCCGGTCAATGTCCCACCCTGCCGCAACTCCACCTTGCCGGAGGCGCGCACATCGCCCTGCAGGGATCCAATCACGATGACATCCTTGGCGGAGACATTCGCGGCTACCTTCGCGCTTTGACCGATGGTCAGGCGGCTCTCGTTCAGGATGATGGTCCCTTCCACGACGCCGTCTACCAACAGGTCTTCACTGCCGTTCAACTCGCCGCGTATCTGGACTGACTTTCCGATTACTGCTGCGCCCGACTCCCCTGCCGCCATAATTTCGGTCTCTCCTCACAGATTCATACCGCAGTGTCGCGGCAATCCCACTCTGAGCGCACTATACGCAACCGGGCAAGTGCGCCGCAACCCTGTGGCGCGCAGTGCGTCTGAGTGTAGGAGGACTTGCGGCTGCTACCCTTGGAGTTTCCTGACGCTGGGGCGAAGCAGGGAGACACCGAGCGTGGTCTTGCCCTCGAAGAGAGGCCACCGTAGCACATTGCGGTTGGGCTCAAGCTGCGAACGCTGAAGGAGACTTTGCTTGCCCGGGAAACTGACTCAATGTGTACTTCCGTACGTTGCCTTCGCTCTCCTCACCGCGGTCTTCCACCCGCAGACCTTCCCACAGGAACCTTCCGCAGACCCGGTTGCCCTGGTGCGCGCCGCCTCATGGAATGAGCTGCACGCGACAAACGGGACCACTCCCTTCCGCTTCCAGATCCGCAAGCAGGACGAGAATGGCGCCACCACCAAGGACATCATCGAAACCAGGGATGGCGACGTGGCGCGGCTGATTGCCGTGAATGACAAGCCGCTGCTGCCCGAACGCGCCAAACAGGAGCGGCAGCGGCTGGACACCCTGCTCGCTCATCCTGAATTGCAGACGCGTCGCCACAAGAAGGAGCAGGAGGACAGCGGCCGCGAAAATGGAATGGTGCGGCTGCTGCCGGATGCTTTTGTCTACACCTATCGCGGCATCGTCGCGACGCCCAATGGGCCCGCATACCGGCTCTCCTTCGAGCCTAATTCGAGGTTCATTCCGCCCAGTCGCGAAGCCGAGGTATACCACGGCATGGCCGGCGAGTTATGGATCGACGTTGCCCAGAAACGCATGGCCAAGCTGGATGCGCACTTGATTTCTGAGGTGAACTTCGGCTGGGGCATCGTCGGGAAGCTGTTCAAGGGCGGCACTATCCTGGTGAATCAACGTGATGTGGGCGAGCGCCACTGGGAGGGCACGCACCTGACGCTGGACCTGAAGGGAAAGATTCTGATGATGAAGAGCCTCACCATCCAAAGCACAGAGGATAGCTCGAACTTCGCCCGGGTCAGCAACACCCTCACCTACCAGGATGCCATCCGCACACTGGAGAGTGAGCAGCATTAGGAATCCCGCTTGGTGCGACCAGTTCTGGAGAAAACGCGCATCCTATCTCCACAGGTCTGGTTCAGCTTTCAGGACCGGTGAAGGCGGAAGCATGCAACGTCCAGAGATACCAAAGCACGCTCGGAATGCAGCTCGTCTTGTCGTTGCTCCTATTGCAGTCACTGTGCTTACGCTGCCACTTTCAGGCTGCCTGGTGGCCGGGGTATCCAGCCGAGGTGGCTTCTTCATCTGGCCGGGGAGCCTGGGGCTTTTGATAGTGCTGGCACTCCTCTTCTTCATCCTGCGCGGCCGAAGATAGCGGAAAGCCGCTGCCAATCGCATGCCTGGGTGTCTGGCGTACGATTGGCAACGAGAGGACGTCGCTCCTTACTTGTTGCCGCCCGGACCCCAGGCGAAACGCACTCCACTGCGGAAGGTGAATGGTAGCGAGGGGTATCCGATGGGTCCTATGTGCTGATCACTGATCAGGTTGTCGAGTTGCGTGTACAGGCCCAGCCAGGGCCGCACTTGATAGCTGCCGCCGACATCGAGTTTCGCGTATGCGGAGTCGAGGTTGCGGTTGGGTAGCAGCAATGAGTTGTCACCCGCGAGGCTGGAAAAAGAGAGGAAGGTTGAGTCGTCGCTGCGGCTGGCGAAGGCGCCCTGCACCTGTCCGTACCACTTGCCCGAAGTGTAGGTGACACCCGCGAAGCCCACATGCGGCGGCCGGCGAAAGGGCCGCGCGCCAATCAGCGGCGACGAGGCGCCGATCGGGATGCCTGGCAGCAGCGGGTTCTCGGTCGGCCGCAATGCATCGGAGGCGAAAGAGCGTTCGACCTTTGCGTCCGTGTAGGTGTAGCCGCCGCGGGCAAAGATGTGGCGCGAGATCTGCGACTGCAACTCCACCTCTGCGCCCTGGGCGCGGAAGCTGAGCGAGTTCACATCCGTGCCGAAGGCGAACGCCTGGTTCAGTGAGTCCACCACTGCCTGAGGGACGCCCAGGCCCAGCAGATCGTTGGGGAGAACAAACTCCACCTGATTGCTGAAGGAGTTGTGAAAGTAAGTCGCGTTCAACAGCAGGCGCTGACTGAAGAAGCTTTGCTCAACGCCGCCGTCATAGCTGCGCGACTGGTGCCCGCCGATGGGACGGATGTGAAACTGGCCGGCAATGGAGCCTTCACCATTGGCCTCCAGCGTCGAGCGCAGCGAGCCCAGTTGCGAGAACAGGTCCGGCTCCTGAATGCCTTTGGCAAAGTTGAACTTCAACTTGGTGCCATGCGCGATGCCGGCGCCGGGGCGCACCGGAAAGTACGCCACGCCCACGCGCGGCTGGCCCACGGTGCCGTAGAGTTGGTTCTTTTCCACATCGCCGCTCAGGGTGTAGAAGAAGCGATTCTTGAAATCGCCTGCAAATTGCGCGATGTAGTCGTAATTGCTGCGCTCCAGCTGGTCATGAGTTGGAAAGTTGGGGTCAGGGAAATTGAAGCTGCCGCGCTCATCGATGTAGCGGAAGCCGATAAGTCCGGTCAGGTGTGGAGTGATGCGATAGTCGCTCTGGAAGTAGAGTTGGTCGCGATTGCTGGCCGAGTCACTGCGGTTGGGATAGGTTCCGGCGAAGTTCAGGATCGCCTGCCCGGTGGCGCTGTAGCCATTCGCACCGCGAATAACTACCGGCAGTCCGTAATAATTCGTCGTGGGACCGAACCCCGAATCGGTGGTGATCGGAATGCCAGCGGGATACCACTGCGCGGCTTGCTCGCGCTTGCGCGTGAGCCCGTAGCGCACCAGGTTGTGCCAGGACTCGGTAGTCTGGTTCTCAGCCGTACCGGAGAGATAGAGGTTCTGGTCGCTCTGCTTGCCATCATTGGTTAGCGCAAACAGGTTGTAGGCGCCGGGCAGCCCGACGGCTGCGTTTGTATTGCGCGCAGTCAGGCGCAGCGAGGTAGCACTGCTGATGGCATAGCCAAGGTTCGCCGCTTCGGTGTTCAGGTGATATTGATCCTGCGGCAGCGCGTTCGAGGAGCGCAGCGCGGAGAAGCCGCCGTAGTAGTCCAGCCGCCGCAGGGTGCCGCCCACCTGAATCTCATTGCGGTAGGTGTGGAAGTTGCCCGCATCGCCCTCATAGAGGAAAGAAGGAAATGCGGTCGTGCCGCGGGGCGTCTCGAAGTTGACTACGCCTGCTGCTGCGTCCGAGCCATAGAGCGTGCTGTTGGCGCCGCGATAGATCTCGAAGCTGCGGATGCCCGTCGAGGCGATACCACTGTAGTCAAAGATGCCGCCTATGTTTTCAATGGGCACGCCATCCAGTACGACTCGGTTGGCCGTGGAGTTGCCGCCGCGCACGAAAAGCGACGTGAGGCCACCATACATGCCCTGCTGCACTGCGAAGATACCGGGCGTCTGGCGAATGGCGTCAGTCACAATGGCGCGATTGCGAAACTCTGGCTGCAACACCTCTGTAATGGCGCCGCTGACCTGCGCTTGCGGCGTAGGCGTGCCGGTCGCGGTGACGACAACCTGCTGATTGACTCGCGCCGGCTCCAGCACCACATCCTGGACATGCTGATCGAGCACGCCGGCGTAGAAGGCTGGCGTCGCAATCTGGCGGAAGGTCTGGCTCACTACGATGACGTAGAAGTGGCCTGCATCGCCGGTGCGTAGGCTGTAAGTCCCGTCGGCGAGGCTGCGGGCGTTGCCCACGACTTTGCCGGCTTCGACGAGGGCAAGGTCTGCGCCGCTGACCGGCGCGCCTAATGTGTCGGTGACGCGGCCATGGACCTCAGCCGCAAAGGCGATAGAGCATGAGGACGCAAACAGCAGGCTGGCAAGAAGGTATAGGCGCGGGGTACGCGCTGGGTGGACGGACAATGGGTATCTCCTTCGTTCCCCTCGGAACGCGGCTGATGAATCGCACGCTGGGACCGGTCTCCTGACTCACGCGTAGTGGTGCCGCGGACTGCTTCCCTTCCCGGACGCATCGGTCCAGTGGGTTGCTCATGCAGTCCTGCGCTGCCGCTCCCCGAAGGGTGCGGTAGAAACGCGCTTACAGGTGCGGGGCAGTGGCGGCTTTTCACCGCCTTCCCGACATCCCAGGTGTTGATCGTTATGGGTAATCGCTTGCGGAGCGGGGGGTCCACAGGGAGCGAATCGAGCAGGCGTTCCTGTTCGTCCTATCGAGTGTATACCGGATTTTTTTCAGTCCTGCAGTTGCTGCTCGATGGATTTGGTCAGCAGACTTTGCACGTTGCCGGTGTGCAGTGTAGTGACGCTTTCGATCAGGACGATGCCGCATCCCTCTGCCGCTACCGGGTTATGCATGGTCCCCCTGGGCACGACGCAGAAGTCTCCCGGACCCAGCGTGACCGTCCTGTCTTCAAACTGGATCGTCATACTGCCATAGACGACCAGGAACATCTCATCCTCGGCATCATGGCGGTGCCAGGTAAACTCACCCTTCAGTTTGGCGACCTTGATGTACTGATCGTTGACCCGGCCCACTACCCGCGGGGACCAGTATTCGCTCACACCTTCAAGCGCCTTGACGAAGTTCGTTGGCGTAGCAGTATCGGTTGTCATCGGCCTCTTTGTCATCTCGTTTCAAGATTAATGCAACAATTCTGCGATCGCGGGACGGAAGGGCGGGCTGGTAAGCCGGAGAAGCTTGAACCGCGGTGGAGGGCCAGCCCTTCCCTTTGATAGAGGAAGCTCGTAGACTTTGGCGCATCCGCCCATGACTTCTGCCACCCGCACCGTATACGCTCCCGGCACCCCACCTTCCACTGCAATGCTGGTGAAGCGCTTCCTCGCAGTGGACGTGCTCCGCGGTCTTACGATCGCCTTCATGATCCTGGTCAACAACAATGGGGACGAGAGTGTGGCGTTCTGGGCGCTGAAGCACGCTCGCTGGAACGGCTTCACCCCCACCGACCTTGTGTTTCCCACCTTTCTGCTGTTGGTGGGGACGGCCATCGTCTTCTCTACTGAGTCGCGCCTGGCGCGCGGCGCAAGCCGGCTCTCTCTGTTCGGCCATACCGTGCGCAGGTCGATCATCCTGTTTCTGCTCGGCCTGGTGGTGAACAGCTTCCCTTTCTTCCGGCTCTCCACCATGCGCTACTACGGCGTGCTGCCGCGCATTGCGATCTGCTACCTGGTCATCGGGACAATGTACTTGCTGGTGCGGACCAGGGACGGCTCATCTGGATCCGGAAAGCCCGCAATATGGGACAAGGTGGCTCTACTGGCCGCCTGCCTTGTCGGCTACTATCTGCTGATCCGCTTCGTGCCCGTGCCGGGCTTCGGAATGCCCGGGCGCGACGTGCCATTGCTGGACCATGACGGCAACCTGGTGGCGTGGCTCGACCGGAAGATATTCTCCGCACAGCATCTTTACGAAGGCACCCGCGACCCAGAAGGACTACTCTCGACCATTCCCGCGCTGGGCACCACACTCATCGGCGTGCTGGCCGGACTCTTCCTCCGCTCCAGCCGCACAGACAAACAGAAGGCTCTGGGAGTGGCCGTGGCCGGGGTCAGCGGTCTGGTCCTTGGCTTATTGTGGAATCCTCTCTTCCCCATCAACAAGAAGATGTGGACCTCCAGTTACGTGCTCTTTGCTGCGGGCTGGTCGCTGCTGCTGCTGGCACTCTTCTGGTACCTGGTCCAGGTGCGGCCCTCGCAGCATTCGACCGAAGCGCCCGCACTTGCACCACGCTGGACGACGCCGCTGATGGTCTTCGGCACCAACGCCATCACCGCGTATGTCTTCTCAGAGCTGTTGAGTGGTGGCCTGGACCACGTGATGGTTGCGCCGCACCTGAATGTTCTGCACTGGGTCTACCTGCAGATCGCCGCGGTGATTCCATGGCCAGCGGTTGCGGCGCTCGCCTATTCGCTGCTCTACGTGCTGGTCTGCTGGCTCGCCGTCCTGCCGCTCTACCGCAGGAAGATCTTCATCAAGATCTGAGGGGTTCGATCAGGAAGCCAGCGTTCAAAATAAAAGGCCGCCGGAGAAGTCCCGGCGGCCTTTGCATAACGCCTGTTACCTACTAGTCCTCGTCACGCATCACGCTCATGCCCGGCACACGGCGGCGCGAGCGATCTATGTATGTCGCCCGAGCATGCAGCAGATCACTCAATTGCTTACCGTGCAGGGTGGCGCCGCCGCCCAGTTGCCGTACGACAAGACAGATTTGCGCGAAGTGCTCCACCGTCTCCATCTTCATCAGCGCATCCATCAGGGAGGCGCCGTAGGTCACCACGCCGTGATGGGCCAGCAGGACTGCGTCATGATCCTGCAGATAGGGCAGCAGCGCTTCGCCTACTTCGTTTGTCCCCGTGGTAGCGTAGGCGGCCAGTGGAATCGTGCCCAGCGTCATCACCACCTCAGAGCACAGAGGCTGGTCGAGCGCCATGCCGCTGGATGCGAATGCGGTTGCGAAGACGGGATGCGCGTGCACCACTGCTTCCACATCCGGCCTCTCCCGGTAGATGGTCAAGTGCATGCCAATCTCACTGGTGGCATGCCGCTCACCCTGGAGATGGTGCCCCTGCATATCCACGATGGCGAGGTCACCGGGCCCGATGGCACGCTTGGAGCAGCCAGTGGGCGTCGCCAGTATCCTTGAACGATCCAGACGCGCCGATAGATTTCCGGAGGTGCCGGGTGCGAAGCCCAGTGCATGCAGATCCATGCTGAAGCTGGAGAGCTGTTCCCGCAGGGCTGCTTCACTACGACCGTCATTCAAGGGCGGCAGGGTGTCATATATCCCGTTGGATCGTACGTCCATGATCTGGGTCATGATGGCCTCTTCGTTTCTAAGATGTTGAATGGGGATGGCGCGGGGCGCAATACCGCCAAAGGGGGCATAAGGGTCCGCAGCTGCCTGCCGAAGACCGCAGAGGCTTTGAACAGATGACCGGCGGTAAGGCGACCCAGCACGCGGTGGTGCCCCACGGCGGACAGGCCCAGCGTGGCAATGCAGCCGCACTGCTCGCAGTCCGGGTCGCCGCCAAACTGGCAAGGGGTGATCTTTGTCTTCAGGTCGGCGGAGACGGTATGGGTGGTGCGCGCAAAGATGCAGTCCTGCGGACTCGCCGGGGGGCGGCGAATTTCGCGGATGACTGCCTCCTGCATATCCAGTAGCGGGTACAGCTTGCGCAGTCGCAACAACTCCTCCATAACCTCTTCGCGTTGTGCCGCGGAGAGGATCTCTGGTCCCGTCGCTCCGCGCTGTGGTGTGAACAGGCTGAACCATACTCTCTCGATTTCCGGACGCGCGCTCCAAAAAGATAGAAACTGCTCCAGATAGCCGCTTCTCGATGCGATTTGGCCGGTGATCGTGCAGTGAATGGTCACCCTGGCGGCTGCAATGTTCTTCAGGATGCGCTGATAGGTAGCGGGCGCTCGACGCTCGTCATGCTCTGCCGGCAGACCATCAACCGATACCACCACGGTAAGGCGCCGGAAGCGCGACCACTCTGCAGGAATTACCCGGAACGCACTGGTGACCACCTGGGTATGAACGCCGCGCGTCTCCAGAGCGGGCAGGATGCGCTCCAATTCACGATAGCGGACCAAAGGATCGCCGCCCACGAGGGAGACATGCAGGGGGCGGAACTCATCCACCACCGCGAGCACGCGCTCAACCAGCTCGTCCCCGCGAAAGTCGGAAAGTTGGCGCAGATTGGTCTCGCCACCCAGATGCGCAGGGTCGAAGGCATAGCAGCCAGGACAGCGCAGAGGACATTCCTTGGTGATCTCGATGGAAAGCGAAGGACGGCGACCAGACAGAATGGTTTTCCAGGCTTGCAGTACGTCGGATGTGTGCATCGGGCCCTCGGGCCGCGCATCTCTTTGTTTCGAAGAAGTGCAACGGCAGAATGAAGCGTGTCGAGCATGCGACCGGCGGAATCTGCCCTGCAAAATACCGGCGGATCGCAGGTTGAGCTGAACTTCGCCCAGCGAATCAGATGCGCAGCGGCATCATCGCTCTGGTGGACGGCGCGAAGGGTCGTGCCTCTGCTTCGAGAACCAGGCTGCATACAACGTCAGCGTGGAGTGAAGACGCCCAACGCAGTGCCATTGTCCGGAGTGCATCGACTGCGACCCACCCGCGGAGCACGATGGCGGCCAGCGGCTGCGTCATGCTGCGTTCCATAGCCAGCACTACCAGCGCTGCGAACAGCAGGCCGGCCAGCAGTGTGAACTCCACATCGCTGCCACCGCGCAGGAAGCGGTCCCAGTTGCAAAGCGATTCGGTGAGAGGCATCACCAGGATGAGCACACTGGTAAGCAGCAGTAGCAGGCGTACGGCAGGACGAAGCCACTGACGGGCATCCGTCACGCCACAGCGCCACCCTATGCTGCTAAAGACTCCCAAAGCACCCTCACCACGCGCAACGCCGGTTTGCTGCGTGCATTCACTCCGCCTGACTCCAGCCTTTCATACTCGCCACTTTGTGTCGAGATGTGAGTCGCTGCCTGCGCTCCTGCCCGGCCGGAAGGATAGGCCGACCATGTTTCAATGAAAGAAAAGGAAAAGAGCAAAGTGCCCCTGAATTGCGGAATTGTCGGTCTGCCCAACGTGGGCAAAAGCACCATCTTCAACGCACTGACCTCGGCCAAAGCCCAGGCTGCGAATTATCCCTTCTGCACCATCGACCCCAACACCGGCGTAGTCACGGTACCCGACGAGCGGCTGCAGAAGATCGCGGCGCTGATCAAGCCCAAGAGCCTGGTGCCGACCACGATGGAGTTCATCGATATCGCTGGGCTGGTGGAAGGCGCCTCAAAGGGTGAAGGGCTGGGCAACCAGTTTCTCGGCCATATACGCGCCACCGATGCCGTCGTGCACGTGGTCCGCTGCTTTGACGACCCCGAGGTGATTCACGTGGCCGGCGGCGTCAATCCACTGCACGACATCGAGATCATCAATACAGAACTGTTGCTGGCTGACCTTGACACTGTCGAGAAGCGGAACACCAAGGTGGAACGTGCGGCGAAGTCGTCAGCCGATGGCAAGGCCAAGGCCGAGCATGCCGTACTGCAGAAGCTGCTCGCTGTGCTGAATGCAGGCAAGCCAGCGCGGGCTGCAGAACTGGCAGACGACGAGAAGCTGATTGCGCGCGACCTGTTCCTGATTACGGCCAAGCCGCAACTCTACGTCGCCAATGTGGACGAGGCCGGTCTCGGCGAGGGAAACGCCTACACGGCTGCAGTTGAGAAGCGCGCCGCTGAGGAGGGCAGCCAGGTCGTCCGCATCTGCGGCGCGATGGAGAGTGAGATCGCGCAACTGGAACCAGCGGAGCGTGATGAGTTTCTGGCCGACATGGGGCTGGCCGAGCCAGGGCTGGACCGGCTGATCCACTCTGCCTATCGCCTGCTGGACCTGATCACCTACTTCACCGCGGGTGTGCAGGAGGTGCGTGCGTGGACCATCCGCCGCGGAACCAAAGCCCCGGGAGCAGCGGGCGTGATTCACTCTGACTTCGAGAAGGGTTTCATCAAGGCCGACTGCTACGCCTCGGACGACCTATTCGCATTGGGCAGCGAGCAGGCAGTGAAGGAGAAAGGCCTGCTGCGCTCCGAAGGCAAGGAGTACGTCGTCAAGGACGGAGACATCCTCTTCTTCAAGTTCAATGTGTGAGGCGGGCTGGGCCGGGAAATGCATCCGGATTGCGGGACGTTTTTCTTAGTCTTGTCGTCCGGGTACACTAACCGCGAGTGGCCCTGTAGCTCAGATGGATAGAGCGACGGTTTCCTAAACCGCAGGTCGGCTGTTCGAATCAGCCCAGGGTCACCAGACCATGTTCTAGCCGGCCGAATGTGGAGGCCGCAGGCTCGCTGCGATGGATACCATCTTCTTCCAACGACCGGATGCTGCAAGTATGCCCAATGCGGACGAGGCCAACATGCCGCATCCAGACCGCATGCCGGCCGGTGCTTCGATCAGGCTTAACCGGGTTCTACAAAGGACATCGCACAAACAGAACACGATCGCCTGGTCGAGTCTGTTGCTGGCTGTGCTGCAGAGCATCTGCGGGGCCGTGGTGGCGCTTGACGGCCTTCGGCTTGCCATAGGACTTGGCTCCTTAGCCCTGGGTGCCGGCGCTGGCGCAGCGCTGGTGACATTTCATGTGGACGCGATTCGCGTTCCGATGTTGGCCGCTGCCCTGCTCGGCGCGATCTTCAACCTGGCGATTCTTTGGCACGTCCGGAATCTACGAAGACGGCCGTCCGCCCAATGGCGGCAGAGACCGCTGAGTCGCGGGCAAATCAGAATGAGCCGGCTGCAGGTTCTGTTATCCCTGACTACGCTTTTACTGATTCTCATAGAGGAATATTTACATTTTGGCTTCCATCACTCGCTCTAGTGCGGCCGCATTCGCAGCCCATAATCCGGCTGATGCGAAGTGAGACAGAAGCAGCGCCCAGCGCTGCTTAGGACGCCGCAAACGGGGAGTTACTCCTCTAATACTACAGTTGTAGATGATGTTAGACTTGAGATGCTCTGAGAAGTGATTCTCCGGCGTCGGTCATGGAGAAGCGACTATCGGGATGGAAGCGGGAGTTGGTGCGGGCTCACGGCCGCATCGCGGGTTTGTTTGCGCGTTCT
>JBBRLT010000026.1:0-39481 GCA_038231235.1 Terriglobales bacterium | reverse complement strand
CATGTACCGCTGACAGCGGACAAACCAAAGAAACGGAGCCAAACAACATGTTCAACAAAGTCATCCTCATCGGCCGCCTCCGACAGAACGCAGAAGCCAAGACCGCTCAGAACACCCGGGAGTACGTCGTCCTCAACATCGCCACCCAGGAAAGCTGGAAGAACGACAAAGGCGACTACGAAACCCGCACGGAATGGCACCGCGTGTATGCCTGGAGGAATCTCTCGAAGTTCGCCAAGACCCTCCAGAAGGGGCAACTCGTCGCCCTGGAAGGCACTCTCCGGTACCGCGAGGTCGAGGATGAGATTGAGGGCACGAAGTTCAAGCACCGGATCGCGGAGATCACGCCATCAGCATGAAGCGGCTCTCGAAGATCGAAGCCGCTGACGATCCAGCAGACGGAGCGGGCGACGAGTAATCGCCGCCTGGCTTAGAAGTGGATGGGACTTTCCAAAGTCTCATCCGCTTCTGTTATTCCATGTCAGGAGCCCTTCGATGAGTGACTTGGCGATTTATCGCTCGTTGAGAACTATGTACCTCCGGGCTGTTCCGCGAGTGTGAACGGCGTTTGTGAGGACTCATCTCGCCTCGCTCGCGAAAAGATGAGAGCGCGCCTATTACAGTCATCGCGCTTTCACCACCTGTGCCGTTTCATCTTGGGAAATGAAGAGCTCCACGAGCGCCCTCACGCGCTCTTTCTGACGATTACGCGGAAATCGCTTGGTTCTTGTGAGCTCGGCGATACCGTGAAGGCTGGCCCAGAACAGTTCCGATAGAACCTCCGACTTTGCACCCTGCCCTTGAAACAACTCTAGGACCTGGGAAAACGCGAATCGAAGCTCCGGAGGAGTCGCCGCGTCACCGAATGGTACGCTCAGGCTGAGCGAAAACATCACTTCATACAGCGCGGGTGAAGACGCGGCGAACTCCAGATAAGCGGCCGCGATCGATTCGACCACGCTTCCACGCTTAACCCGTTTCCGTGTCTGCTCCAGAGCCAGGCCCAACTCCTGGAAACCCTCCATAGCAACCGCTGTGAGAACTCCTTCGCGGCTTCCAAAGTGAGCGTACAAAACAGGTTGGCTATATGAGATCTCATCGGATAGCCGCCGTACGGTTACGTTGGACCACCCTTCGAGTTCCGCTATTCGTCGTGCGGCACTGATAATCTGTGCCCGGCGGGCCTGCTTGTCACGCAGTTTTCGTTCCGCAATTCGGTCCCGCGCCTTTTTGTCTACCATTGATAGAAACTATAGCCCCTCTCGGACAAACGCTCGGCGAACGTGCATCTTTTTACAAATGCTCCGCATCTATTCTAGCAGTGCTATAGTTTATGCAAGAAATACATATTATGCGTGCCGCTATACTGCTTTCTCTAGCCGCTCTCTTGGCTGCAGCGATCATTGTCATCGGTTGTTTCTACCTCATATCTCCTGAACGAATGACAGGATCGTTTGGTCTGAAGCCGCCTGCACCCGATGCTGACACTCGTGCCTGGCTACGCCTGAAAGGAATTCGGGACGTCGCATCTGGATTGGTCGTGCTGACACTGATGCTGACCACGGACGCGCGGACAGTAGGCATAGTTCTCCTCGTTGAAGCCATCATCCCTCTAGGCGACATGTCAAACGTCTTGGCGTCGGGCGGGTCGAAGTCGACAGCGTTCTCGGTTCATGGCGTGACCTGCGCCGTAGAGGTCGTCGTTGGCCTTTTCTTGATCCATGTCCTTTGAGAGAACTGTCTCTGACCGTCCTTATCGACCGTGAGTTGGTTGACCAACTGACCAACCAATAAAGGGCTAACCCAAAGCAAGGCAAGAGGAGGCGACAATGCGAACTTTTGAACTTCGCGTGTACAAACTGCGCACCCAAGAGGCGCTCGATCTTTATAAGGATCAAATCTATCCCCGTCATCTCAACAGCTTTCCGCTGTTCGGAATTGAGGCCCACGGCTTCTGGACCGCAAAGGAGGATGTCGAGCCGCGGCTCTTCGTGCTGGCCTCCTATGCGGCGGTCGAAGACCCGAGCGAGGTTGCTCAGCGCTATATGCAAAGCGCAGAGTTCGCCGAGGACACCAAGGACTTTGATAAATCAGACATCGTTGGTGTTGAATCGACGATCCTCCTACCTTCAACAAGCTCCCCTCTCCAGTGAGGATCATGATGGAAGTTCTAGATGTCGTCGCAATGATCGTCGCTGGATTGATGGTAGGAAGTGAACTGGCGGTCGCCGTGTTCGTTCATCCAACACTCGATAAGCTCCCGGATGATGTTCATCTGCCAGTTGCAACAGCCCTCGCTCGTTTGCAAGGCAGATGGATGCCCTTTTGGTACATTCTCGTATTCTTGCTGACGTTAGCCGAAGCCCTCATTGGATGGCGCCAATCTGGACGACTTCCAATCTGGCTCGCTACGTCAGCCATTTTGTGGGTCTTGGCGATTCTGTTATCTGTTACGGCTCTCGTACCGGTCAACAACCGGATTGCATCATGGGAAAGTTCCACTCCGCCTTCCGATTGGAAGACGTACCGGCGTAGATGGGATTTGCTTCACCGCTGGCGTGTTGTACTCCTCACGATAGCTTTCGCGTTTCTCATCGTGGGATCGGCTAGCAAGTAGTCATCTGTCGAAACACAAACATGAAAGTGGAGGAGCCATTCTATGAAGGTTCTGGTTATTGGAGCTGCTGGGAAGAGCGGTAGGGCTGTTGTCGAGCAAGCCATTGCGGCCGGTCATGACGTCAGTGCATTCGTTCATAAGATCGACGGCTACGTAGCAGGCTCAAACGTGCGTGTTTTTGGGGGCGATGCTAGGGACCGGACCGCAATGGATTCGGCCATGGTCGGTCAAGATGCCGTGATCGACACGATAGGCAACGATAACCCGTTGAAGGCCACCACCCTCGAATCGAGCGCTGCCGCGACCATCACTGCCTCGATGCGGTCAAGCGGAGTTCGCCGCCTCGTGGTCATTTCCATGATTGGCGAAGGAGAGAGCGTGGCGAATACGAACTGGTGGGAACGCCTGTTCCTGTCTACACTCCTGCGTGGCGAGATGAAGGACAAGGCAGCTATGGAAGCGATTGTGGATACAAGCGGCCTCGACTGGATTATCGTTCGTCCACCGTTTCTCAACGATGATCCAGGTACGGGAGACATTCACGTGTTCTCTGCTGAAACTGGAGAAACTGCTCATAAGATGACTCGTGCCGACCTCGCCGCTTTCATGGTCGCTCAACTTTCCAGCGATGAATATCTTGAGAAGGCTGTGGCCGTCGCCAACAGCTAGTAGGCGTCACGAACACCCGCGAACGTAACCTGCGGTGATGCTTGTCGACGGCCTCTTGTTGATCCATGCCATTTAAGAGAAATGCCTCCGACCGTTCTTGTCGACCGTGAGGGTGGAAACGCGCTCAGCTATGCTGGAGTTGTCAATCCATTGGTCTTCGAAGCCGACATTTAACGCGCTCCTCGCCGAATAGGTGAGCGTGCAGCTTATTTTGCCCACAGGCGCGAATTCAACCAGATAAGTCGGCTAGGGTCCAGCGAACCCACCGCAGCCTCAAATGCCGAATGTTGCCAACAGGCCAATGCACTCATTGAGCGCTGCAGCTGCACGCAGAACCTCGGCCCGCTGACGAAGGAGGATCTCGGCGCCGATCGACCAGTGAGTAAGAGGAGAATCAGATCGGGGACCGGCAATCCCGCCCGGACCTGCGATCGGGCGATGCGGTGCACGACCTCTTCCCCCAGTTCCCGGTACCCGGCGGGGAGGTGTCGGTTTTGGCCATCAATTTTGGCAAAGTGCCACAGCTGTGGCACTTTCGAGCGCAGCACACATAGACCCCGACAACCGAACATTGTCGTAGGGAATGCGCAGGTCCACTCGTGATGGCTGGTACGGTGTCTGGTGATACTTTGCTCCGGACAAACCTGCGACAGGCTGCAACTGCCTGCAAGAAAGTTTCCCCCAGCGGTTGCATCAAAATCTGCAACTTGCAGGACTTTGCGCTGACTTGCAGTTCCCTGCGATATCGTCCAAAAGGGACTTAAAACCGGTGAGGTGCTTAAGCCCTTCTCCAGTGAACTGTTATGGTCCTGGCTGAGGCAGTGTGAGAGGCCGATCAGGGGCAGCAGAAAGGACCATGACCGGTCGAACGTATGTCCGCCGATTCTCTGCTTGCCTCAACAGGCGACACTATGAAGCGCGTTAAGCAAAGGCTGCAAGGGTGCCTTTGTTCAGTCGAGCTTGGATGTCGCTGTTTCGGACGCCCTTCAAATAGATCATGGTCGAAGCAATGTCACGATGCCCCATCCATCCCTGGAGGGTACGGATGTCGATTCCGTCTTGCAGGTGCCGCGTGGCATAAGTGTGACGGAATTTGTGCAGAAAGTACCGGCCGCAGTGGGGACCGCTAGCGCAGCGGTTTATCTTGACTTTGCCATCGGCGAGTTTATGCGTGACAATGCACCGCCCGCAATTAAGCTTGCTTTGCCAAGCGACGGCTTTCAGCTTCTCCAGCATTGCCCCATCGGGCTTTCCTGTCGTGCTCGGAAAAATTGGGTCGTCAAGCGATGCGCCAGTGGGACGAAATCCTGCAAGCAGGGCGATCAACCGGTCCGGAACCGGGACTTCCCTTTCCTCCCAATTCTTCGGACTGAACCCCCAATGCGGCTTGGCAGTAACGCGGACCGCCATGTGTCGGAAGTCTATATCTCGCCAAGTAGTAAACCGTCCTTCGGCGTCGCGAAAGCCGGACATCAAGTAGAACTTAAATCGTACTTCTTCGGATGGCGTGCAAGCCTTGAACAGCTTCTCCAACTCGCAATTCTCGTAGATTGGTCGGACCGTCTGAACGAAGCTCGGCCAGTCAGTTGCATTGAGAATCTTTGACCGACCATGCTGTTTCAGCAACTGGCATATAACGACCAGCTTGGGCAACTACATACTTGACGCAGGTGAGCCGTGGGCAGACAATGAGAATCAGCACGTTATGCTCAACCGGCGCCAGAGACGAGAAGAGAAGTTCGGCAAGACTCCTGAGCCGCCAAAGCCACCGTCGCCCGCCCCTCCAACGAAGCTCTTGGATACCAAAGACACCGTACTGCTCGGTTTGGCGGTCGTCATGTGGCTAATTCCTTTACCTTCCGGCGGCGAAGCCGCCACCCTGTGTATTCGGATGGGTCTAGTAGCCATTGTGTTGACCCACCCCGTTCTCCAAATGCCTTGGATAGTCCGCGCAAAGTCTCATGTGCGAAGAACGATTTTTGCCGCGCTCAGCATCGCTACTTTATTCGCTCTGGCCGGGGTCTATACCTGGCGAATGTGGCCTCATGCTCATCGCCACTCTTTGTCAAAGACGGAGCGCGAAAAGTTTGAAAAGCCGCTGAAACAGTTGAAGCAACCCCAAATGTCGGTACACCTCTATTGCGCTCCTAACGATGAGGTGGACTGCGTATATGCAGCGGACTTGATACCGCTGTTCGGAGAAGCGGGATGGGATGTTTCGGGAACGGTAGAGCGCATTACTCTAGGCCGTCCGAAGCCCGGAATCGTCATCGGGTTACATGGAACGGTCAAGCCCGAAGACGAACCCACACTAAAGTGGAATGAAGGAGAGTGGACAAAATGGACGCCCGAAGAAGAACACGTAAGGCAAGCATTTGTGAATGTTGGGATTGAACCCGATTCAGCGAGCGGTTATGTGATACCAGAAAACCAAATCAATATTTATGTAGGCCACGAGAGAGAGGACGAGTCAGATCCTACCGACATGACTCGTATGGCTGAGAATATCGAACGCGGGAAACGCGAGCATCCAGAGACGCTAAAAAGACAAGGTGCGAAATGAAACACGCATATCACGAAGGCCCGGAAACTTGGCAGCGATTTACAGATGGCATGAAAAAACTGTTTCAGGCTCCTAAGCCGCCACCGAAAGAGAAGCCTGAACCGAAACGCAAAGAGAAACCCAGCAAGGGCTAGTGTTTCCGCTTACCGCGCCCTTGCCATTTCTTAGTGTGAGGTAGCCGCTCCATAGCCGATCAACTCGTTGTAGGTTAGCCGCTTGCCAGCGACGTTGCTCATAGCCGCTTTAAAGCGGGCCTTATCGTCCATGTTCTTGCGGTTGTTGTACCGAAAGCTCTGCTCATCGAGGTAGCGAAAAAGATGGAACGGTTCGATGCTCACATAGGTACCGTTAATTCCGCGCTTCAGCAGCGACCAGAAGTTCTCAAGGCCATTGGTATGAATCCGCCCATTCACATACTCGACAGCATGATCGACAACCTTATGGGCGTACTGCCCAGCAAGCCCCTCATACGAGAGCAGGAAGTCAGTGTAGAGAGCCGATCCTGCCTCAACATGCTTCTTCACTTCGGCCTGAAGAGCAGACTTCTTCCGATTCGGGACAACCGTCGTGCGAACCTGGCCTCCGCGCTCAAGGATGCCCATGACGGCAACCTTGTCTTTGGTGCCGGTGCCGGTGATCCGACGCTTGCGCTTGGCGATGTGCATGTTCCGCGCTTTGCCGCCGATGAAAGTCTCGTCTGCCTCGACCTCCCCGGAAAGCTTCGTAATGGAGTCGTCATGCATGACAGTGCGGATGCGGTGAAGCATGTGCCATGCCGACTTCTGAGTAACTCCAATAGAGCGGGCGAGCTCGCAGGAGCTAATACCGTTCTTACTGTTACTGAGAAGCCAGAAAGCGCACATCCACTTATCGAGGCCGAGTGGGGAATCTTCGAAAATGGTGCCTACTTTCAGGCTGAATTGCTTCTTGCATCCATAGCACTCCCAGATGCGCCGGGTCTTGATGAAGGCATGCTTCTCAGAGCCGCACCGGGGACAAGCAACTATGCCATTGGGAAAGCGCAGATCGAGGGCGCACTGGAAAGCCCGGTCCGGATCGCTAAAGTAAATAATGGCTTCTTGAAGGGTCTTAGGCGTTTCCATGACTCAAATGTACGCCGTATTTTCACCTGCGTCAAGTATGTAGTTGCCCCAGCTTGTTGTAGATCGTTTTGCCGGTCTGCCCCAATTTCAGGCAATGTGTCGCGAACTCCATGAGGTCGGCGCGATCGATTTGGTCAACGTAGATGTGGCTGCAGAATTCGCCAAAAGCCTTGAGGATTGGTCGATACGTTCGGAAGGTGCGCAAGGAGCGGTGGTACTGAATGTACTCGGAGTATTTTTCAAGCGCATCCGTCAATTTGGTACGTTCCTGTGCTTCGACTATGACCGGGGTTTCGATCAGGCCGCTGCGGATCGCAGCGAGTTCGGCCTGCCGGTGCTTGGCACGATCGGCAGCGATGAATGCCTCTGGCCCGACGGCCTCGCGCTTGCGCTTGCCCTGATCCCAAAATTCAAGGAAATAGCTACCTTCGGGATGGATTTCATCCCTACCATCGATCATCACGTGATCGCGACGGATGCGTCCTTTGCTGTCCAACAGGGTAGGCGCGAGAATCCATGCGCTATCGATCTTGACTTGCTTCAGGAGTTTGACACGCGAAATCTTAGGCATTTTGGCGGCGCTCCGGTGGAACCGCCAGTAGAATCGCCCATAAGCGCTGTAAGTGCAACAAAATTATAGCTTATGGTAACAGGGCAGCATTCTAACCAACTGAACTACGTCCCCAGCTTGTCGCCCGCATGCCGTCTCAACCCTGAACCGGGGAGCACCTGCGGAACTGTCACAGTGTAGCAGAGCGCAGCGGGCTAACGCGGACTGCCGGGAAAATCCGTTTCTGGCATTCGCTCGGCGCGGCTGGTGGTCGCTTCAAGCTGAACCGGCAGTCCCTTAGAAATCTCCAAGAGAGCCGGCGCAGCAACGGCCCGGGGCGTGCAACATGGCTCTGGTATCAGGAGACAGCGGCATGCCGAACAGCTCCCCCGATCTGGCGCGACAATATGATCCGCCATCCACCGTGGATGAGATTCCCATCCCCTTCCATACCCGCCTCAATGCGCCGACCGCGCTTAGCGATGCTCAGCGCGCCGCGCTGCAAAGCCAGTGTCTGCTGTTCACGCGAGGGGTCAACGCGAACATGACGCGGTGGCTGGGCACGGCCTTTACCGCCAGCCTCGCCGGCATCGAGCGCATTCCCTTCTACGAAATCATTCACTCTCCGGCGGCTGCCACTCGCTTTGTCACCACCCTGGTGGTCGGGTCCGCTGCACATCCGGCGCTGCTACAGATGGAATTGCCGCTGGTCTACCACTTTGTCGAGCTGCTGCTGGGCGGTGCCGGCGGCACCCAGCTCCATCGTGAGCCCACGGAAATTGAAGGCGCGATCGTGCTCAGCGTTGTCGAGCTGATCTGCCGCGACCTGAGTACGGCATGGTCCACCCCGGAACTTGAGATTCGCCACGACCGTTCGCTGGCCGGCAGATCGCTGGACCGCCTGATGCCGGCGGTCGACAGCACACTCGTTCTGACCTTCGACGTGACTTGCGGGACACAACTGGGCGCCATCTCCCTCACCTTTTCTTCAGAGGTCGCAAAGATTCTGATCCGCACCATCGCTGGCCCGCAAGAGACAGCGCGGTATTCATCCCCGGGGACGCGTGAAGCCCTACTCCAGCGCCTGCAGCGGTCCAGCCATGAAGCTACTTTGCATCTTCCGCGCGTGCGGGTTTCACTCGACGCCATCCGGAAGCTGGTGCCTGGCGAAATCCTGCCCCTCGATCTCTTCGAGGACACGCCAGCCATCTTGTCCATTGCCGGCCGACCTGCCTTTCACGCCACACCCATCGATGCCATGTCGCGCCGCGGAGCGTATATCACCAGCGCAATCGAGTGAGCACTGTTCCGCGAAGCAGCGCGCATGAAAGACTTAGCTCAACACTGTCCTCATGCTTGGCATCGATTTCGGGACCACCAATAGCTCTATCGGACTAGCAGACGACCGCGGCCGCGTTGCGCTGCTGCAATTCCCTTCGGCTCAAGGGCTGACCGCCGCCTATCGCTCGCTGCTCTACCTGGAGCAGCAGAAGATGCAGACTCGCACCGTGCTGCACTCCTGGAGCGGCCCCGATGGCATCGAGCGCTACCTGGCGGCGGAGCCCAAGGGCCGGCTGATCCAGTCACTCAAGTCGTATCTCGCCAGCCGCACCCTTACCAGCACAGAGGTATTCGGGCGGCGGCAGTTGCTGGAAGATCTGCTCGCTCGCATCCTTGCCGATCTGCGCGAGCATGCCGAACGACACTTCGAGCGAGCAGTCACCTCAGCCGCCGTGGGTCGTCCGGTGCATTTCGTCGGATCAACCAGCGAGGCCGATGACAGCTTCGCCGAAGAAAGGCTGCGCGCCGCGTTCCTCAAGGCGGGCTTCCACGAAGTCTTCTTCGAATTGGAGCCGGTCGCGGCGGCCTATCACTATGCATCCACGCTCAAGCAGGAAGAGCTGGTGCTGATCGGCGACTTCGGCGGCGGCACCAGCGATTTCTCATTGCTGCGTCTTCGGCCCCCCACTGCGCACCAGGTTGGGCAGACGAATGAAGTGCTGGCGAACAGCGGCGTAGGCCTGGCTGGCGATGCGTTCGACGCACGCATCGTCCGTCGGCTCGTCTCTCCGCATCTCGGCGCCGGCTCGCTCGAACGTTCTGGCGGCAAGACGCTGGTCGCTGTCCCAGCCTGGGTCTACAGCCGGCTGGAGCATTGGCACCATCTCTCCTTTCTGCGCACCCGCGCTGTCAGCGAGATGCTGCGCGCGGCCCGAGTACGTGCCTTTGAGCCGGAGAAGATCGCTGCCCTGTCAGAGTTGATTGAGGCCGACCTCGGCTATCAGCTTCATCAGGCGGTGCAGCGTGTGAAGGTTGCTCTCTCCACCCAGCAGCAGGCAGAATTTCGCTTCACGGAGCCTGGGCTTGACCTGCGCGCTCCGGTCACGCGCGCTGAGTTCGAAGGCTGGATCGCGGATGACCTCCGAGCCATCGAGCAGGCGGTCGCCGAGGTAATGAACGCTTCCGGGTTGCCAGACCCGGCCGTCGACCGTGTCTTCCTTACCGGCGGCTCCTCCCTGGTCCCCGCGGTGCGGCGCATCTTCGAGCAGCGCTTCGGCGCAGACCGCGTTCGCACCGGCGACGAATTTACCTCCGTCGCCAGTGGTTTGGCTCTGCGTGCATGCGAGTTCCGCCCGCAGGCTGCTACTTGCTAACACTCAAGGGACGCCGGCGCTGGTTTCTGAAATCGTGAACGGGAGCGAAGGCGAATATTCGCCCCTGCTGCAATGAGAGGCTGCGCAGAGACATTGTCTGCTCTATCACTGACTCAGGGAAAAATGCTCTAATGGCCGCCGTATGCCCTTCATCCTAGCGCTCGACCAGGGCACCACCAGCTCGCGAGCCATTCTCTTTGACCAGCAGGGTCGCATCGTCGCTCAGGCTCAGCATGAGTTTGAGCAGCGCTTCCCCAACGCCGGATGGGTGGAGCACGACCCATTCGACATTCTTACGTCGCAACTCAACGCCGGCGTGGATGTGATGACGCGGGCAGGCATCCGCCCTCGCGACATTGTGGCGCTCGGCATCACCAACCAACGCGAGACTACCATCGTGTGGGATCGCGAATCCGGCAAGCCGGTCTATAACGCCATCGTGTGGCAGGACCGTCGCACCGCACCCATGTGCACTCGCCTGCGCGACGACGGGGCAGAGCCGATGGTGCGGGAGAAGACCGGGTTACTGCTGGACTCCTACTTCTCCGGCACCAAGATCGCCTGGATACTGGACAACGTGGACGGTGCACGCGCGCGCGCAGAGGCAGGCAAGCTGGCCTTTGGCACAGTGGATAGCTGGATGCTGTGGAACCTGACCAGCGGCCGCCACCACGTTACAGATCCGACCAACGCATCGCGTACGCTGCTTTACAACATCGTCGAAGGCAAGTGGGACGCGGAGCTATTGCGCCTGCTGCACATCCCGGAGAGCATGATGCCGGAGGTGGTCTGGTCGAGTGAACGCATCGGCGACGTCACCACGACGCTGGGCCTGGGCTCGATTGCCATCGCGGGCATTGCGGGTGATCAGCAGTCCGCGCTCTTTGGCCAACTTTGCCTGCAGCCCGGCGACGCGAAGAATACCTACGGCACCGGCTGCTTTCTGCTGCAGCACATTGGGGAGAAGTTCGTGCTCTCGCAGCAGCGGCTCATCACCACGCTGGTCTGCAGCCTCAGCCGCAGGCGCGAGTACGCCCTCGAGGGCTCGATCTTTATCGGCGGCGCAGTGGTGCAGTGGCTGCGCGATAACCTCGGCCTCATCCGGAAGTCCTCCGATGTCGAGGCGCTTGCCGCGTCCGTGCCCGACAATGGCGGCGTTGTGTTTGTGCCCGCATTCGTTGGGCTAGGCGCTCCGCACTGGGATCCCTATGCGCGCGGCCTGATCATCGGCCTGGAGCGCGGCACGCTGCCTGGCCATATCGCCCGCGCTGCTCTGGAGAGCATTGCATTTCAGGTCGCCGACGTGATGGATGCGATGGATGCAGAGGCGAAGAGCCCGTTCCGTGAACTGCGCGTCGACGGTGGCGCGGCAGCAAACGATTTGATGATGCAGTGTCAGGCGGACCTCACCGGCATCCCAGTGCACCGGCCGGAGCAGATTGAGACCACGGCCATGGGTGCGGCCTATCTGGCTGGACTGGCAACCGGCTTCTGGGAGAGCCCGGAGCAGATCCAGAAGCTGCGCGGCGAAGGCCAGCGCTTCGCACCGCAGATGGATCGCGGCAACGCGCAGCACGCGCGTCAACGGTGGCGCGATGCAGTGGAACGCTCGCGCGGCTGGAACGCTCCGGCCGTTGAGCACAAGGAGCCTGCATGAAGCGCGAGCAGATGCTGGCACGTATTCAGTCCCGCGGAAAGCCCTGGGACATGGTGGTGATTGGCGGCGGCGCAACGGGTGTCGGCATCGCGGTGGATGCTGCCACTCGCGGCTATGATGTGCTGCTGTTTGAGCGCGAGGACTTTGGCAAAGGCACCTCCAGCCGTTCCACCAAGCTGGTCCACGGCGGCGTGCGTTATCTGGAGCAGGGCAACATCTCGCTGGTGATGGAAGCGCTGAAGGAACGTGGACTGCTGCGCCAGAACGCGCCGCACCTGGTGCATGACCTCGCCTTCGTGGTGCCCAGCTACTCCTGGTGGGAGGCGCCGTTCTACGGCATCGGTCTGAAGGTCTACGACCTGCTCGCGGGCAAGTACGGCTTCGGCCGCTCGCGCCTGCTCTCCCGCGAAGAGACCCTGGAGAGGCTGCCCAACATCCGCACCGATGGACTGAAGGGCGGCATCGTCTACTACGATGGACAGTTCGATGACGCGCGCCTGCTCATCCACCTTGCCGAGACGGCCGCAGAGCACGGCGCCACACTGATCAACTACGCCGGCGTGGTTGAGATCACCAAAGACGACGATGGTTTCATCAATGGTGTCATCGCTCGCGACAGCGAAAGCGGTGGGCGGCTGCAGGCCCGCGCGCAGGTCGTCATCAATGCCACCGGCATCTTCACCGATGAGGTGCGCGCCCTCTCCGACCCTACCGCCAGCGCAATGATTGAGCCCAGCCAGGGCATTCACCTGGTATTTGATCGTTCGTTTTTGCCTGCAGATACCGCGATCATGGTGCCGCACACCAGCGATGGCCGCGTGCTGTTCGCAATTCCCTGGCACGGACACACCGTCGTCGGCACCACGGATACGCCGATCGAGAAGCCCTCCTACGATCCACTGCCAATGGAACAGGAGATCGACTTCATCCTGGAGACAGCGGAGCGCTATCTGAGCCGGCCGCCCCGACGCGAAGACATTCTCAGTGTCTACGTGGGCATCCGCCCGCTGGTGAAGGCGGCAGGATCAGACTCGGGCAGAACCTCGGCGCTCTCGCGCGATCACACCATCCACGTGGACAACTCCGGACTGCTCACCATCACGGGCGGCAAGTGGACCACCTATCGCAATATGGCGGAAGACTGCGTGGACCACGCCATCACCCTGGGCAAGCTCGAGGAGCGGCCATGCGTCACCCGCAGCCTTCACGTTCACGGCTATCGCGAGGCGATTGACGACCTGGGCGCGCTGGGCGTGTATGGATCGGATGCCGCAGCCATCCAGGCACTGGCAGCGTCGGACCCCGCGTTCGCAGTGCAGCTTGATCCCTCGCTTCCCTACATCGCGGCGGAAGTGGTGTGGGCCGCGCGGGAGGAGATGGCGCGCACTGTAGATGATGTGCTCTCCCGCCGCACCCGCGCGCTCTTCCTCAACGCCAAGTCAGCAGCGCGCATGATTGAAGCGGTTGCAAGAATATTGGCGCGCGAGCTCAACAAGGACGATGCCTGGGTGCGCGACCAGATTGCGGCTGCTTCTGCCTTGGCGCAGAAGTATGTTGTCCCGGCAGTCCATATTGAAGATCGGCACTCCACAACGAATACTTCAGGAGACGAGCACGCATGATGCGTTCCCCGCTGTTGGGCGAGTTCATGGGCACTTTCGTGATGATGTTGCTGGGCGACGGAGTGGTGGCCGCCGTGCTGCTCAAACGCACCAAGGCGGAAGGCTCCGGATGGCTGGTCATCACCACCGGCTGGTGCTTTGCTGTGATGTGCGGCATCTTCACCGCAAACCTCTTCGGCTCGCCGGACGCGCACCTCAACCCCGCCATCACACTGGCCTTCGGCATCAAGGAGGGCAACTTCGCCAAACTGCTTCCGTTTGCTCTGGCGCAATTTGCAGGAGCATTTACCGGTGCGGCGATGGTGTGGATTCACTATGGGCCGCACTGGCGCCTGACAGAAGACCCATCCACCAAGCTGGCCGTCTTTTGCAACGCCCCTGCGATTCGCCACCCGCTGTCGAATCTGATTAGTGAAATCGTCGCCACCTTCGTGTTGATCATTGTGGCGGGCGGCATCACGTCGAAGCTGGTGCTGTCCACGGGCGCCGCTGCCGGCGTCAGCCCCTATCTAGTCAGCTGCGTGGTGTGGAGTATCGGCCTGTCACTGGGCGCGACGACGGGATACGCCATCAATCCGGCGCGCGACCTTGGCCCACGTATCGCACATGCAGTTCTCCCCATCGCCGGCAAGGGCGGCTCGGACTGGGGCTACGCTCCCATCCCGGTGATTGGTCCACTGATCGGCGCAGCACTGGGTGGCATCATTCTGCGCGCACTCGGCGCCTAGGAACTCTTCGGCTGCTCCAGCAGGCCAGCACGATGCAGGCACCACTCTACGGCTTCGGCCACCGCCTGGGGCCGCTCCAGGTGCAGCCAATGCCCGGTGTCAGGCAAAACAGTATGCAGGCTTACTGCAAGCGCTGCCAGCCAGCCATCACGCTCGCGCAACTCCTCGGGTGTTGCAGTCGCAGCAGACAGCACGGCGACGGGCATCGTCTTCGGAAGAGACCATAGGCTGGCCTGCTCTGCGCAGGCTGGCAATGCTTTGAGCGTGTCCGCCATAGCGCGGAAGCTCGCGGCCCGGCTCCAATGTGCCGCGATGGCAGGCCACAGTGCACGTGGCAGCTTGCCCACCTCACCCGCCAATCGCTCCAGAGTCGTTGCGCCGCGTCCCGCCGCACGCCTGCCAATGCTGCGCGATAGACGTCTGCCACCGCCGAGCAGCAAAGCCAGCGCGACACGCACCACACCGAGCTCCGCCAGCCACGCCCCGCGCCGGGAGAGCCGTACACCGACCTGGATGCGCTGACGATCCTGCTCAGAACACGTCGACCAATTCGCGATGGATACCGGATCCACCAGCACCAATCCTGCAACGCGCTCAGGATAGCGATGGGCAAACGCGAGCGCCAGCAGCGCGCCGAACGAATGCGCCACCAGCACGGCCGGCATCTCCCCAGCAGCCCAACTCGTCACCGCGTGCAAGTCTTTGAGCATGCTCTCGAGCGTGGGGGCGGCAGTAAGCGGTGAACTCCAGCCCAGCCCTGCGCGATCGTAGCTGGCAGTGCTGGCAAAGGCCGCAATCAGTGGCTGCACTCGCGACCAACTCAGCGAACTAGCGGCAAGCCCCGCCTCGAAGACGACCGCAGGCTTTTCACCACCCTGCTGCAACACATGCAGATAGCGCCCGCGGCGTGAAAGGAGCAAGCCCTGCGGCGGGTAGCGGCGTGCATCTCTCCGCAGGCCGCTGCGTTGGTAGAACCAGCCTGCTGCGGCCAGCGCAAGCGGCGCCGCGACGGCTACTGCAGCCACGCGCCGCCATCGCGACATGCCATTGCTGATTGATATTTTCGAGCGACGCATCGTGGCCCCCTGCATCGTGCCCCCCTGCATCGTGCCCCCCTGCATCGTGGCCCCTTCCATGCATGGCCAGCCCATGATGGCGCCGCGCAGCATGCAACGAGAGTTACTTGGCGGGACTCTCGGTCAGCAGGTGGCCCATCAATTCGTGTTTGGTCTCCAGATAGCGCTCGGCCATGGGCGACGCAGCAGGAACTTCAGCGGACAGGCGCTCCACCACGCGAATGTCCTGCTCTTCGAGCGCAGCAATCTTCTCTGGATTGTTGGTCATCAGCCGCACTGCACTGACTCCAAGCAACTGGAGAGCCCGCGCTGGCACTTCAAACATGCGGCAGTCTGCCTTGTAGCCCAATTCCAGATTGGCTTGAATGGTGTCGCGCCCCTGGTCCTGCAGTTCATAAGCGCGCAGCTTGGCCATCAGGCCGATGCCGCGGCCCTCCTGCTGCTCGTAAATCAGGATGCCCGCGCCCTCATCGCGAATGCGCTGCATGGCCAGCTCAAACTGCTGGCGGCAATCGCAGCGCAGTGAACCGAAGACGTCGCCGGTAAGGCACTGCGAGTGGATGCGCACCACCGGAGGAGCCTTATGAATGTCGCCGAGGACCAGCGCGACGCAGCCTTCGACGCGGCGCGAAGGCACAGGATCGCCGGGGCGGCATGGCTCTGGGTCCGAGATGATGCCTTCAAAACCGTGGATGCGAAAGTGTCCCCAGCGCGAGGGGAAGTCGGCCTCCGCTACCTTACTCACCGTGATCGAGGACATCATTAGATTATAGTCGGGGTGCAATTGGCACCCGTATGTGCGGCGAATGCCAAAGCAAGATACCTGTTGCTCTGACTGCTATGTACGAACCGAAGCTGGTATGGATCTCGCTGCTGATCAAGCTGGGCATCGCTGCTGCGATCTCAAGCGCGCTCGCACGCTCCAGCGTCTTCAAGCGGCTGCTCTTCGCCGGCCGCCGCTCATGGCGCGGGACCCTGGGGCTGGTCGCCTTCATCTGCGTGCCGCTCACGCTGGGGGTCTGGGCCCGCATTACCGTACCGAACTTCCTGGCAGCAGACAACGGCTTTGAGACGACGATCATCCTGGGCGTGCTGTTGGGTCCCTGGTGGGCCATGGTGGGCGGGTCCCTGTTGTCGCTGCCAGCGATGGTGCATCACGAGTATCTGACGCTATCAGTGAATCTATGCGTCGCCATGGTAGCCGGCGTCTATGGCAAGCTGGTCGATGCAGAGGATGTGTGGTCCTTCTCGCCGTTCATCGACCTCAGCATCTATCGCTGGGTACGGCGCAACCTGGCGCGGCCGCGGCTGGACCGGCAGATTCTGTTGCTAGTGCTGATCGTCGGTATGCAGATAGCGCGCATGGAGCTCGCGCATCTCTACCCTCGGCTGCTGTTCACCCTGAACGCAAAGAGCTGGATCGTGCGCCTGGCCGTCTACGCCTGCCCCGCGGTCGTGGTCGGAATACCGCTGAAGATATGGAACGCCATCCGCATCGAGCAGAAGCTAGAAGAACAGAAGCGTCTGCTGCTGGAGGCGCGCCTGGATGCGCTGCAGCGGCAGATCAATCCGCACTTCCTGTTCAACACGCTGAATTCCATTGGCTCCCTCGTTCGCTTTCGGCCTGACCAGGCAAGAGAGATGATCGTGCGCCTGGCCAACATTCTGCGTGCGCTGCTGCGCGACCATGACAGCTTCGTTCCTTTTCATGAAGAGCTCGCCTTTACCGACGACTATCTGGGCATCGAGGTGGTGCGCTTCGGCGCGGAGAAGCTGCGCGTGGAGCGCGAAATCGATCCGGAGACGCTGGCCGTGATGGTGCCCAGCATGATGCTGCAGCCGTTGATTGAGAACAGCATCAAGCATGGGCTGGAGCCCCGCCTGGAAGGCGGCACGGTGACCCTGCGCAGCCGCATGCGTGATGGCCGGTTGGTGGTGGATATCGAAGACGACGGCGTGGGCATCATGCCCGCGCGTGCCATGGCCGTGGGATCGGTAACTGCGCAGAGTCAGTCTGGTACCGGCATTGGCATGAAGAATGTCCGCGAGCGGCTGGAGGTGCTGTACGGCGGCGAGGCGCGCTTCGAAGTGGAGAGCCGTCCCGGCCGCGGAACGCGTGTGACCCTCGAGATGCCCTCTGTCTTCTACGCAGCCGACGGCGAGATGCAGCGAGTCTGATAGAGCAGCACCGCTGCTTTACCGGGGCTGCTGCCCGACTACCTGTTCGTAGTACTTCTCATACAGCGGGATGATGCGGCTGGAACAGAAACGGTCCTGCGCGGTCTGCCGCGCCGCTGCCCCCAGTGCCTCCAGGCGCTCTGGATCTTGTAACAATCGGATTGCACACTGCGCCATCCCCTCCACATCCCCGACAGGAAAGAGAAAGCCGGTAACGCCGTCATCGATCAGCTCCGACACGCCGCCCACGCGTGTGGAGATTGCCGGGACGCGGCAGGCCATGGCCTCCAGGGCCGCCAGCCCGAAGGACTCGAGCTCACTCGGCATCAGCATCAGGTCGGCCAGCGGCAGCAGTTCAGTCACGCTCTCCTGCTTGCCCAGAAAGTGCACTCGCTCGCAAATGCCGAGCTCAGATGCGAGCATTTCGGCCTGTGAGCGGTCCGGACCGTCGCCCACCAGCAGCAGGTGCGCAGGCACTTCACGTGCCACGCGCGCAAAGATCTGCACCACGTCAATGACTCGCTTCACTGGCCGAAAGTTCGACAGATGGATGAGCAGCCGCTCGCCGGAAGCCGTGTAAGCGCTGCGCCCCTTCGCGCGCACGGCCGGATCGAGCGGCATGTAGAGATCGCAGTTTACGAAGTTCGGGATGGCCTCGATGGGCCGCGTGATGGCGAAATCCGTCAGCGTCTTCTCGCGCAGATACTTTGAGATCGCCGTCACGCCGTCGCTCTGCTCGATGCCGAAGCGCGTGATGGGCAGATAGGAGCGGTCCATGCCCACCAGGGTTACGTCCGTGCCGTGCAGCGTCGTGATAAAGGGCAGATGCCGGCCCTGCGCAGCGCTCATCTGCCGCGCCAGCAGCGCGCTGATGGAGTGCGGAATGGCGTAGTGCACATGCAGCAGATCCAGATCGTAGTACGTTGCCACCTCAAACATGCGCGTCGCCAGCGCAAGCGAGTAGGGCGCGAATTCAAACAGCGGATAGTTCGAGACCGGCACCTCGTGGTAGAAAATATCTCGCTCGCGGCCCCCCAGGCGAAAGGGCTGTGAATAGGTGATGAAATGCACCTGGTGACCGCGCGCGGCCAGCTCAATGCCAAGCTCAGTGGCCACAACACCACTGCCGCCGTAGGTGGGATAGCACGTAATGCCGATCTTCATAGGTTCTGTCCTGGTCTCTCGTCCGGATTGCCCTGGTGGATGCACGTCGAGCTGTGCCGGGGATTGGACGCAGCGAACGACGGATCGATTCAGCCCGGCAAATCGCCATAATGAATCAACTCAAGGGGGGGCAGACTAGCGGACGGCTGCTGGAGTATTTGCAGCAGCGCGCTTCGCTCTATATCCCGGCTGGCCAACAGGCGCGTGCCGGCTCTCTCCAATGCGGCATCTGCGTATCCGGGATGGCACACCAGTTCCCAGGTACCGGGAGGCAGCTGGAGCAGCATGCGCTCGAGTGTCTCTGCGTCCAGCGTGCCAGTGGCCAGCACGCCGAGCGCGCCATCGGTCGTTGCCAGGCCCGCGCGCCGGACGGCGCGGAGAAACAGTCGCTCAAAGACGCCGAGCGCGCGCACCTGCATCCTTCGTCCCGCGGGCGCCTGCGTGGTAAGCCGCCGCGACCAGGCCGGCTCAAAGGGATTGCGAATGGCCCGCACTCCACATGCAAGCGCGGCGCGCAGCAACGGCGCCAGCACGCGTGGGAAAATATGCGTGTGTTTATGAGTGTCTAAGTGGGTCACGGTGATGCCGGCATTCTGCATGCGGCGAATCTGTGCCGTGGCCTCGCGCTCCATCTCCGCTGCGGTAATCTTCCCGGCGAGCAGTGCCCTCACAAACGCGCCCAGGCCACAGCGAAACTGACCTGTGGGCGCAAGTGTAGGCAGATCCGCAGCATGCAGTGCCGGCACCCCATCCACCAGCACCACATGGCAGCCCACGCCCAAGGCTGGCTGCATGAACGCTCCATGGACCGCCTCGCGAAATGCAGGTCCCGTCGCCATCAGGGTGGCTGAGTGCAGTACGCCTGCCGCATGCAGCTCCAGGATGGCGCGATTCACACCCGGCGTCAGGCCGAAGTCGTCTGCATTGATGATGAGGCGACGCCATGCCGGTTCCCGAGTAGCCACGTATCGAGTCTAGCAGCGGCTTCTAAGGCACAACGAAGCAAGGTGGCTGCGTTTGACCGCTCTCGCGTGGTTCCTTACACTCGGGAGAGCCTTCACGCCACGGCGTCGATGGGCGGATAGCTCAGTTGGTTAGAGCGCCTGCCTTACAAGCAGGATGTCGGGGGTTCGAGTCCCTCTCTGCCCACCATCTTCCCTCGATCAGCCTCGTTTACGGCTTCGCTTCGGATTCCTTCAGCACCTCGACCAGATGGTCCTCCACAGCGCAGCCTGCGTGTGTGCCATGGCCACATGTCGCGTCGAAGAAAGCAGTTTTTCCCTACATTGAATTTTTGTCTTGACGATACGACGAGCTTGCGCCGTAGACTAGCATTCCCAATGGCACCCGGTAAGATTCTAACCGAACGTTTAATTGCAATGGGGTTATGTCCGTTTGACACTTGCTCTAGCATTAGGACTGACTGCACGGCTCTACTAAGCCCGTCACAGCCACGCCCATCGGATGGAGACTCAAAGTGTTTTGGATCTTGGCAATCCTTCGCCTGGCTCGTCGTATTAAGAGACGCGCCTTAGGCGTCCACCCGGCGCACTGGGCAAGCGACCTCCTATTCATTCCTCTGGTGGTTCTGAAGGAACTGGCCGAGCTACTTCCTACAACATCAGCAATCTTGCTGGTTCCTCGACATTTCTTTGAGCGACTGCCAAGCATAATTCGGGAAAAGCCGAGCGGCGGGAAGAACCTTTATAAGACTCCGATTGGTTTTGCCCGCCAAGTGGCATTATTATTGCTGGCGGCAGTCGGGGTGACATATCAGACGTTAAAGATAGGCGAATTCCATTTTTACGTTCTTGCCGTCGCCAGTTTGTTCGTCTCAGTCATCCTAATCCCCATAGCGGTTCCGATCGCATGTCTAATTCTGGCTCCGTTGCACGCTGTGTTGCGCGTGCTCATAATTTCAGCATCGATAACACGCTATGATTTCCGCAGAACTGGTCTGTGGTTGCGTATCACTTTGGACGTGGCCTCTTATCGAAACCTAAATTGAAGCACCTACTTCTGGGGACTATTCTACTATTTCGGCTATATTCTTGCGGCAGCATCTTGGATTACACTCCTGCTATTGGCTTCATTTATACTATGCTGGTATCTTCTTACTTCACCACCCCGTTATCTAGACTCTAGCTACATTCGTTTGCATGCTCTACTTGCTATCATCACATTGACTTGTGTGGCGCGCATTGTGTTTTTCCCGTATTAGCGCTTCTAAATGCCACTATCAAGCGCTCAACGCTTCTTATGCGTCGTATTGAATATTTCGACCTGGAACATGCCGCATACGATTTGATAGACTCCGCAAAGACTAAAGAGCCGAATAGTGCAATGCTAATAGCGCAACGCTTCGCCATTGAGCTTGGGAAGGCAAGGAGGTATCATCTTCGGAAATGCGTTGTTCACCGGGGCACGGGTCCGCATATCAAGCGCGCCTTTCAGGAGGAACTGTCAAATGTACAGTGGGATAAAATCGTAGACGTGTTGGTTGACTTATCGCTTAGCGATGTTCTTAAGGAACAGCTTGCGAGTTTGCTTTCTAGTCTCGATGCCGACCATGTCATATCTAAAAGGTTCTGTGATGAAAGTGCAAGGGCGGAGACTAATCGTGTTAATGCCCTGCTCAGGGCCTGCGAGGATGTTATTGCCTATGCTAATCAAGTTGGAAAGGGGCCACCTGACTTTGATGGGCATTATCGTGACCTCGTTCACCACACGATTGCAAAGTCAATTCCGGCCGCCTGGTCTCAAGTGAATCCCTCTTGGAGCAGCCTTCGTCGTGCCATACGGGATAAACAATTAGAAAGAGTACGGATGTCTATCGAGCAGATGGGTCTCAATTGGAATAAATGTTTACTAACGAGAGACATATTGACTTATTTGCTCGCGCTCGAAGATCCACCAAAGTAGCGGCGGGCAAGGAGCTGGTTCGTGGGCCACTCTGGAAACACGTGAGGTCTATATTCGCGGCTGGCCACGATGGCCGCGTTGCTAGGCATCAGACTGGTCGCTTCGGTCTGGTACCCGGGCCAGCTGGACTTCTATCAAGCAGCCGTCGATGTCGAACGCTTTTCCAGGACGCATCCCGGCATCTACGCCATGGGCGATCGCGCGGGCATGGTCGGGTGGCTGCTTCCCTATCCGCTAGTGCAGACCGAAGGCCTGGTGATGGACAAGGTTTTCCTCGATCACATCCGGCGGCAGGACGCGCTAGTGCCGGTATTGCACAGCTATGGGGTGCGCTACTACGTCGCCGACGAGTGGGCAGGGGAGAACTTGATTGAAGGAAGCTGCTTCCATGCCTCGGAACCGTCTTACAGAATGACCGAGTCGCCGAAGATGAGCAGCCTTTTCTGTAGTCCGCCGCTACTGCAGATCACGCACAATGATGTCACCAGCAGAATCTTCGCAGTGATTCTTAAGGATGAGGCAGCCGCCAAGCCGGGAGAGGACGCACCATGAGCGCGCTGCGGCGCATTGAATATGCTGGCGAGCGCCAGATGCGCGAGCACAACACGGCGGGCTACCGCGCGGCCCACTGGCCCATCTGGATTTTCGTGTTCTTTCTGGCGCCGGGGCCGTTGATCTTTGACCTGTTTGCCGGTCGCGGCAATCGCTGGAATGTTCTTTGGCTCATCACAGTGCTGGCCAGCACTGGCATAGCTGCCCTGCGCGGCCGCCTGCCGGGCGCAGAGCCGGGGCCCTACATTCTGCGCTTCGACGAGGATCGTCCCAATCCGCTCTACCGGCGCGTCTGCTACACCTTCGGTTGGAATGCAGCACTCAATTTCGCGGCCATGAACCTGCTTGGCCTGGTGATTGCCGCCACAACCGGCGGGTGGTACATGCAACAGATCTACACCCGGGTATACGCGCCGGTGTTGCTGGCGATTGGGCTGCTGGGCGCGGCGGGCGTGCTGCCGCGGGTACGACGCTCCACCAAGGGCGAGGGCCGCGAAAGACGCTACTTCTATGGAACCGTGTGGTCTGTCACCATCGCGCAGACCATCCTGCTGCTGCTGTGGAAGACGCTGCCACGCTCTCATGGCACCGATGTCGCGAAGCTGGGTATCTATGTGGCTGCACTGATCCTCGTCGGCGCTGCGGCTTCGCTGGGCCTGCTGCCACGGACGAGGCCCATCCTTCCCGGCGAGATGATGATTGCCGATTAGCCCGGCTTCCCACTCCCCGCGTCGTATATCATCGCAGCCGCGTGGTTCAGGTTCTCGGATCTACCGGACCGCGTCCCGCAGAAGTCCCTCATCTAGAGCTGCCCGCGTGAGGCACAACTACATCCCCGGGACAAGACCAAGGGAATAACAACCAGAACGGATTCTTCCGCCGCCAGGATATTCGCTCCACCATGAACACCATCGCGCAACGGACCGGAGGCCAGCCATTCTACGGAACCAACGACATTGCCGGTGCGCTAGAGCGAGGCTTTGAGGACGGGGAAAACTTCTACACGCTGGCTTATCAGCCGCGTGATCACCACTGGAACAAGACGCTACGTCACATAAGTGTCGACGTCGCACGCAGCGGCCTGCGGCTGGACTATCGCCGCAGCTACCTGGCCGTGCCACCGAATACGCAGGCTCATTCACTACGCGAGTTTCAGCTCGCATTGGCCAGCGACATCCCCTCGACCGCTCTGTCATTCCATGCCATACCACACGTTGCGGCATCCACCGTCAACATGGATCTCACGGTCGACCTGCAAGGAATCAGCTTTGCGACAGACACCCACGGCAAGCGCACAGCGCGGCTGCTGGTCGCCTTCTCGGCTCTGCCACTTCATGGCATACAAGACAGGCCGTCCGTTGAGCAGTCCGGCTATCTGAATCTCAGCCTGGCGCCGGACAAATACGCTGCCATGCTGCAGACTGGAGTCTCCACGCGGCAGCGAGTGATTCTGGCCAAGGGGGATTACGTGGTGCGCGTCGGTGTATTTGACGTTGCCAATGGCAATATTGGAACGCTCGCGATTCCGGTCTCCATGCCGTGAAGACAGTCTGTTCGACTTGAGTGGGCTGCTGCGCGATGTTGGACTGGTGGCACCGCGCAGCAGGCGGAACACTATGAGATTGCGCCCTACGGAACGGCTCGTGACAGGGGCCAGGATGCTGGGGCTCGATCAGCACGCCAGAATGCATCAGCACACGCTGGATGAGGAGAAGCACGCAGACCAGCTGCTATGCTCTCTCGCCGAAAGCGCAAATGCCTCAGCCGCTGCGGCATACCAAGAGAGGGGCGGCGCGCACCGGCCCGTCCCCGCTGATCTATAAACCTCTTCTCTGACGGAAAGCACGCACCACGGCTGCCGGGTCATGATGCTCCCCATCGACTGCTTCATTCATCGCCTGCATCTCCTGCGCGCTGATCCTCCCGGATAGCTCCGCGATTGCGGGGCGTAGCTGCGGCCAGCGCGCGAAGGTTTGTTCGCGAAAGAGCGTGACTGCTTCGTAAGGAGGAAAGTAGTGCTTGTCATCGGTCAGCACCGTCAGGTGCAGCGGCTGGATGGGACCGTCGGTTGAGTTTCCTGCAATCACATCCACCTGCCGCTGTCCGATGGAGCGATAGAGTAGCCCCAAATCCATCGTGCGTGGTGACCCGTCGAACTGCAATCCATACGCGGCAGAGAGCCCGCGCAGGCCATCCGGACGCTCTTCGAATTCATACCCCACGCCCAGCTTCCACTGCGGGCTGAACGCTGCAGCCTGGCTCAGTGTCGCGACATGCAGCCTCGCTGCATCCGCCTCGCGGACAATCATGGCAAAGGTATTTTCAAATCCCAGCGAGTCGCCAACCACCACGCCATAGCGCTCGCCATATAACCTCCGCACGGTAGTGCGCACCAGCGCGGGATCTTTCTGGACTGGCTGCTTCAGGATGGCGGTCAGGGCGGTGCCGGTGTACTCCACGTAACCGTCAATACGGCCGGATACCAGCGCCTGTTGACATATGTAACTGCCAGCGAGATAGAAACGCCGGTCCACCTTCAGGCCGGTGCGCGCCTCGATATGCTGCGCCAGCAGTTCGCCCAGCACTACCTGCTCAGTAAAGTTCTTCGCCCCAATCACCGGGCGGTCCGGCCGCGGAGGCGTGCAGCCGGCGAGCCCCAGCAACGCCGTCAACAAGAACGCTAGCAGACGCCTCTCCAGTACTCTGTGGATCATTTACGCTCCGTATTTGCCACACGCAGCCTCCACTCCAGCAAGCCCAGCAATCCGTCCGCGGCCAGCGCCAGCAACGCGGCAGGCACAGCCCCGGCCAGCACCAGCCGGTTGTCCACCGAGGCCACACCACGGAAGATGAATTCCCCCAGTCCACCCGCGCCCACGGCGGCGGCAATGGTCGCGATGCCTACACACGTAACCGTGGCCGTTCGCAATCCCGCCAGCAGGAATGGCATGGCCAGCGGCAGCTCCACCTTACGCAACCGCTGCCACCCCGTCATGCCCACGGCCTCCGCCACGTCCATCACCGTGGGATCGACGCCGATGATGCCGGTGTAGGTATTGCGCACGATGGGCAACAGCGCGTACGCCACCAGCGCAACAATGGCGATGCGCGCCGCACGCTCCCCGATAAACGGCAGAGGCAGCAGAAAGCCAAACATAGCCAGGCTGGGAATGGTCTGCAACGTGTTCACCACGCCAAGCACCGGGCGGGCGAGACTGCGCGCGCGCGTCAGCAGAATGCCCAGCGGCACGGCAATCATGGTGGCGATCAGCATAGCTGCGCCAGTCAGCCAAAGATGCTCCAACGTCAGCGTGACGATCTCATTCCAATGCTGCGACAGGAAGCCGGGCTCCGCCATCATTGCTTCGCCTCCATGCCGCGCCGCACTGCGCGCACATACGCCTGCACCCCGGGCAGCGAAGAGTTCAGGAACTCTTCCGCGGAAAGGTTTGCCGCAATTCGCCCGCTGTCTACCAGCACGACACGCTCCGCCAGATACAACGCCTCGTCCAGGTCGTGCGTCACCAGCAACACGGTGGTTCGCCCGCCACCCGGCAGCAGCTTCATGGTCAGGTCTCGAAGTACGTCCTGCATCTCTGCGCGAGTCAGCGGGTCGAGCGCGCCAAATGGCTCATCCATCAGCAGGATGTCCTGGCCTGCAGCCAGCGCGCGCGCCAGTCCCACACGCTGCCGCTGCCCGCCAGAGAGTGCCGTCGGCATGCGCTGTGCGAACTGCTCTGCTTCCAGACCCACCATCCCAAGCAGGGCATGCGCGCGTTCGCGAATCGCCGCGCGCGGCTTGCCTTCAATCTCCATCACCAGGCCAACATTGCGCTCGCTGGTGTAGTGCGGAAACAGCCCGGTCTCTTGAATGACATATCCGATCGAACGGCGCAGGGCGATCGGCTCCTGCTGCGCGATGGATTGTCCCCGCACCAGCACCTCACCGCTACTGATGGCATGCATGCGGTTCACCGCGCGCAGCAGCGTGGTTTTACCCGAGCCGCTCTTGCCCAGCAATGCCACCGTGGTGCCCGCCTCGACGGTCAGTGAAACATCCTCCAGCAGGGCGCGGCCATCGGGCAGGCGATAGCTCACATTGCGGAACTCGATCGCTGCCGTCGCGTCCATGCTGTCTCCACTCATCTGTTACTGCCACCGCTGTGGCAGAAAATAAGGGCCGGACAAAGCTGCCCGGCCCCGCGCTATCTCAGCTGTCCTGTGGGCAGCTACTCTTCGCTCTCGCCCTCATCGCCACCGTTCAAATCGTCGTCGCCATCGACCTCATCGCCCAATGCATCGAGCGGCACCGGGGCACTCATCGCACTCTCTGGAGTCGGCGCCGGCTGGCCTTTCACGCGCACTACCGTAATTTTGATGAAGCCCTCCTTGAAGCTGGGTGGGCGCAGACGGTCGGCCATCTTTTGCATCGTCTCATCGCTCACCGTGCGCTCGCGGCGGCGGTTGCGCTCCATGCAGACGTCGAAGGGCACATCGAAGAAGACCGCCTGCACCTCATAGCCGAAGCTCTTCGCCATCTTGATCCACTGGCGGCGTTCGTGCGGCGACAGGTTGGTGGCATCGACGTAGTTCCACGGCATCTTCGCGATCAGCCGTGCCCGCAGCAGCGAACGCAGCGTGGAGAAGACCAGGCCCTGGTAGCGCTGCTCCGTGATGTCGTCGAACAGGATGGTGCGCAGCAGGTCACTCGACAGTGGTGTCACCCCGCGTCGCTTGAACCACGTGGTCTTGCCCGATCCGGGCAGCCCAATAGTCAGGACGACGAAGCCCCGCGAAGGCCGATTGACGCTTGAGACCTCCGGCGGCACCAGCGACTCTGGCTGCGTCTCGACAATCAATTTGCCTTCCGTAGCAGGCTGCGCTTCGGGTGGCGCCACTGGTTGCGGATCAACGTCGTCACGCATTGCTGCATCGTGCCGAGTCACAGCCGCCGCCGGAGCCCTGCGTGAGCCGCCATCTGCAGCCCCATCACTGCTTCGGCTCTCATCGTTAAGCCGGCTGCCGATCACCTGCCGCGATCCGGACTTGGCAGGCGCGGGTGCAGCCGATGCCGGGTTTGAAGGAGAAGGACCGGCAGCAGGAGCGGTAGCCGGACGTGAGTAATCCGCGCCCGCGTAGTTCGGTTGCAGAGGAGCAGGCTGGTTGGACGGCAGCTCCTGGCCGATCTTTCCCGTCTGCTCGGAGAGGTTTGGAGCTCGTTTCGAACGTCGTCTCATCGGTTCGCGCAACCACTTGCGCCTGTTGTGGATGTATCACACTCCGCCATGTGCAGCAAAGCCGGTGCAGATAACTGGTTTTGCACTTGCTTTGGTACACTCCGAATCAGGCGGCGCTACCACGTACGCAGTGATGCAGAGACTCTACCCTGCCGCCACGCTGTTTCAGGTAGCGCCTATTCCAGCGCGTCCATCCACCACCAGAAGGCCGCGAATTTTGAAGGAGTGCAATCCCGTCTATGGGTGTAAAGGTTGGTATCAACGGCTTCGGCCGCATCGGCCGTAACGTCTTCCGCGCATCGCTCGGTAAACCGGAACTCGAATTTGTCGCAGTGAATGACCTTACCTCTCCTGCGACCCTGGCCCACCTGCTGAAGTACGACTCGATCCTGGGCAATCTGCCGCATGACATCACCGCCGGCGATGACTTCATCGCCGTCGATGGGAAAAAGATTAAGGTCTTCGCCGAGCGCGATCCCGCCAAGCTTGACTGGTCATCGGTCGGCGTGCAGGTTGTTGTCGAATCCACTGGTCACTTCACCGACGCGGCAAAGGCCAAGGCACATCTGCAAGGCACGGTGAAAAAGGTCATCATCTCCGCGCCGGCCACCAACGACGATCTGACGGTCGTGCTCGGCGTCAATGAGAACAAGTACGACCCCAAGACGCACCATGTCATCTCGAACGCCTCCTGCACGACCAACTGTCTGGCACCGCTGGCCAAGGTTCTCGATGAGGAGTTCGGCATCATCCAGGGCCTGATGAACACCATCCACAGCTACACCAACGATCAGGTCATCCTCGACTTCCCCCACAAGGACCTGCGCCGGGCCCGGGCTGGTGCAATCAATATCATCCCCACCTCCACCGGCGCCGCCAAGGCGCTGCATCTGGTGTTGCCGCAGCTCAAGGGCAAGCTCGATGGCTTCTCCCTGCGGGTGCCCACACCGGTTGTTTCGGTGGTCGATCTCACCGTCACCCTGGAGAAGCCGGTCACGGTGCAGAGCGTCAACGACGCGCTGAGGAAGCACGCCAATGGACCGCTGAAGGGCATCCTCGGCGTCGAAGAGCATGAACTGGTCTCGGCCGACTTCAAGGGCAACCCGCTCTCCTCCATCATCGATGCGGGGCTGACCAAGGTGATCGGCAACATGGTGAAGGTGATCTCCTGGTATGACAATGAGTGGGGCTACTCGAACCGCGTCCGCGACCTGATTGTCTTCCTCGATAAAAAGGGCCTGTAGACGAACACGTACGCAACAGCGCGCCGGGGGCCAATTCCTCCGGCGCTTGTTTCTTGCCCACTGATCCGAATCTGCGAGGAGCCATGCGCCAGAACATCTCCGGCAGCTCACCCTATGAACCCATCATCGGCTTTTCACGTGCCGTACGTGCCGGCAACGCAGTGCATGTCTCTGGCACTGGACCAGTCGGCGCAGACAGTGGCTCCGTTGCAGAGCAGACGCGCCGCATCTTTGAAATTATTGGCCAGGCGCTGGCAGGCGCTGGCGCCAGCTTCGCGGATGTAGTGCGCACCCGCATCTATCTGACCCACGCGGCAGACTGGGAGGCCGTAGGCATGGTGCACGGTGAGATCTTCGGCACCATCCGCCCCGCAGCCACCATGGTCGTGGTCGCCGCCCTTCTCAACCCAACATGGCGCGTGGAGATCGAGGCCGATGCCGTCCTCGACCGCGCAGAAAGCCAGGCTTCCTGATGCAGATACCGTCGATCCGCTCCCTTGCCGAAGGCGAGAATCGCCTGCAGCACCAGCATGTACTGATTCGCGTCGACTTCAACGTGCCACTCTCCGATGACGGAACGGAGATCCTCGACGACACGCGCATCCGGGGGACGCTGCCCACCATCGAGTACGCGCTGCGCCATCGCGCCAAGGTCATCCTCTGCTCTCACCTCGGGCGTCCCAAGGGCAAGGTCAACTCCAAGTACAGCCTGCGGCCGCTCGTGGATCGGCTGCGGGTCATGCTCGACCATGCCATCGGCGAGCAGGTGAATGTCGCGTTTGCCCCAAACTGCGTAGGCGAACTGGCTCGTGAGTTGGTCAACAAGCTGGAAGACGGTAAAGTGCTGCTGTTGGAAAACCTGCGCTTCCATCCGGAAGAAGAGGCCAACGATCCGCGCTTTGCGAAAGAGTTGGCCAGCCTCTGCCAGATTTACGTGAACGACGCCTTCGGCTCCGCCCATCGCGCCCACGCCTCGACCGAGGGCGTGACCCACTATGTGAAACATGCCGTCGCGGGCCTGCTGATGGAGAAGGAACTGAACTACCTGGGCAAGGCGCTCATCGAACCGGCGCGGCCATTCATCGCCATCCTGGGCGGCGCCAAAGTCTCTGACAAGATCGAAGTCATCGATAATCTGCTGGGCAAAGTCGACGCCATCCTGATCGGCGGCGGAATGGCCTACACCTTCCTGAAGTCACAGGGCCTCGAGGTCGGCAAGTCGCTGGTCGAAGCAGACAAGCTGGACGTGGCGCGCCAGGCACTGGCCAAGGCGAAGGAGCGCGGTGTGCGCTTTCTACTGCCGGTAGATCATGTGCTGGCCAACCGCTTCGCCCCCGATGCGAAGACCAAGACAGTGGACGGCGAGGCGCCCTTCCCCGCCGAATGGATGGCGCTCGACATCGGCCCGAAGACGGTGGACCTGTTTGCCCGCGAAATCACAGAGGCTGGCACCATCGTGTGGAACGGCCCCATGGGCGTCTTTGAAATGCCAGCCTTCGCGCATGGAACCACTGCGATCGCCGAGCTGGTGGCCGCCAATGGCGATGCTGTCTCCATCGTGGGCGGGGGCGACTCGGTCTCGGCCGTGAACCAGGCGGGCGTGGCGGACCGGATTACTCACATCTCCACCGGTGGGGGTGCCTCGCTTGAGTTCCTGGAAGGCAAAGCCCTGCCCGGAGTTGATGCATTGCTGCAGAAGCCTTAAGCTGCTATTGTCCCCCGGCTCCCCGGGGTCTGGTGGGGAATCTTCTGTGCCTTCCGTGTTTTTGCTGAACGCAATCGTTCTCTTTGGCGGCGTCATCGCATTCCTGATTGCGGGCTTCGCCGGCACATTTATGCGCTCCCTGCGTCCTTGGCGTTACCGGCTGCTGCTTACGCCGCTGGGCTTCGTTGTATCCGGCGGCATCTGTATCTCGGCGGAACAGCATCTACTGCGCTGGATTCAGAACGGACACCTCCATCATTCCTTCAGCTCGGGCGTTGTGCAGAGCATCGTGCTGCTGATCGGCGGCCTGTGCGGGCTGCTCGCCGGTCTGGGCCTGGGCACGAGTCTGGACTCCACCTTTGCCAGTCCAACGAGCGACAGCCACGCGCCTTCCCTGGGTCCACAACGTACCCGGCGCCAGTCTCGCAAGGCTAAAGTGGTTCCCATCTCCCATGGCCGCCATGCCGGCGTGATTCCCCACATCAAAGCAAGCTCCGACCACGAATAGCTCGACCGCTCCCCTGCTTCATTGCTCGAAAGGACTCATGCGCACACCGCTGCTCGCCGCCAACTGGAAGATGTACAAGACACCCGCAGAGGCTCGCAGCTTCGTCGCCAGCTATCTGCAGGCGGGCGCTCCGCCGGCCGCCGAGGTCGCGCTCTTCCCTGCTGCGATCTGTCTGCCCGCCACCATCGAAGCAGCCAACGGCTCATCGCTGATGGTTGGTGCGCAGAACATGTACTTCGCGGACGAGGGCGCCTTCACTGGCGAGATCTCCGCACCCATGCTGGTCGCCGCTGGCGCCAGCCACATCCTCATTGGACATTCCGAACGCCGCCAGTTCTTTGACGAGACCGACGAGATGGTGAACAAGAAGCTGCTGAGCGCGCTGCGCCACAAGCTGGTCCCGGTAGTGTGTGTGGGCGAGCACCTGGATCAGCGCAATGATGGCGAGACAGAGGCAGTCCTGCGCCGCCAGACCAGCCGCGCGCTCGACGGTATCGATGCGGCGCAGGCGAAGCCGATCGTGATCGCCTACGAACCAGTCTGGGCTATCGGCACCGGCAAGACCGCGACGCCAGAAATTGCTGCTGAGGCCCACGGCATCATTCGCCATGAGGTGGCACAACTGCTGGGCCGCGCCACGGCCGAGCAGATGCGCATCCTTTACGGCGGGTCGGTGAAGCCCGACAACGCCGCGCAGCTCTGCGCGCAGGCAGACATTGACGGCGCCCTGGTAGGCGGCGCGTCACTCGACCCTGCTTCGTTCGCCAAGATTGTCGCAGCCGCAGCCGCTTCTTAGCCACGCACGAGGCGTGTCCTAGCCGCTACACTCGCCATGTAATTTCTGGCAGGAGCGGATATGAAACAAAGCGATCTGCTGGACTATCTAAGAAGTCAGCGCTACGGCGTGCTCGGCAGCTTGTCTCCCGCGCTTGAACCGCAGGGTGCGCTGGTAGGCTACGCCGTAACCCCAGCGTTCGAAATCCTCTTCGACACCATTCGTAGCAGCCGCAAGTACATAAACCTGCTGGCGCACCCGCGGGTCTCGTTTAGGGTTGCTGGCTTGAGTATGGTGGACGGCGTGCCAGGCGCAGACGAACGAACCGTGCAGTACGAAGGCGCGGCCGAGGAGCTGAGCGGCGAAGCGCTGCAGCGGCTGCGTCCCATCTATTTTGCCGCATGGCCCGAGTGTATCGAGCACCAGCAGTGGGAGGGCATCACCTGGTTCGTCATCCGGCCTCTGTGGGCGCGTTACTCCGACTACAACGTGCCCGTCATCCAGGAGTGGACCTTTTAACATTCGCTCGTCCCCGACGGCTATTGCACCTCAGCGATACCATGATTCTGGTACTAAACGGATGATTGAACACATTCCCGATCGGTGACAGTAGGCGCGTTTCGGAGAACCTATTTCGTTTGCTCCTCGTATGGGCGAGCCATGAACTTAGGAAGTAGTGCGGTTCACAACACTCTTTAGCAACCGCTCGGATGCAAGCTGCGCTCTCGCGCTGCGATCACTTGACGTTGAAGGCCTTTCGAAATCCTCGCGGTGTCTTTCCCTTAAGCGCTTTGAACTTCCGATTGAAGTTTGCGAGATTGCGGTATCCCACATTGTCAGCAATCAGGGCAACCGGCTTGTCGGTGTTCACCAGCAAAGCACAAGCGTTTCCGACTCTCAGTTGTGATACGTAGTCGCTCGTCGTCATGCCCGTCTGGAGCCTGAACAGCCGGTGTAGAGAACTGGGACTGAGAGCAGCGATCCTGGACAGTGTCTCAATCGAATTCTGCTCGCGATAGTTCGCATGAAGATACGATAGGACTCTGCCGATGCGTTCTTCTGTCACTGACGAGGGCGCCTGGATTGCAGACGACGTTAGAGGCTTTGCCTGCTTGTCTCGTGATAGCAACAGCAACAACTGGAGCAAGGCTGGGAGGCGATCTTCCGCGGTCTGCGTCAGCATGGCGCAGATCATTCCCTTCGCCCTGCGTCTCATCTCCGATGAGAATTCAAGCGCCCGCGTCGAACTATCTAGGAGCATCTGGACAGGGCGCAGTTCGATATGGGAACGGATCAGGCTCTGGACAAAAGACTCACTGAACCAAAGCACCAATGCCTGATGGATCGATCCGGCTCCTGCACTCTCGGTAGAACACCAGGTGTGCGGGATCGTGGGCCCGATGAGGACCAGATCTCCATCGTCGTACGACGCCATATTGTCGCCAATGAATCGTTGCCCGCGACTGTTCAAGGTCAGGGTCAACTCATATTCACTGTTGTAGTGCCATTCGAATGGAATCGATGGCAGTCGCCGGTCAAAGAGGGTCCAGGAGCCTTCCTTCGAGGCGGCAATATGTTCAAGGTAAGGCTTCATATACCGTCCAGGATTGGTGGAATTGTATCTCCTCGACACGGTCTCTTGCGATTCCGGTATCAGTTTTTGCCATCCTGAGCAAACAAAACCATCCGTGGACTGCTTATCGTTCTGGTGTACGCAAAGGGCGCTCAGGAGATGTTTATGAAGCAGACAGCGGTAGTCGAAGAAACGGTAAAGGGCAAGCCAGGCGACAACAAACTCACTCCGGCCATTGTGCGGGAGCCCCTTCACCTCGTTCAGAAAAAGCTCTCCTTGCGCGTGCTCTCACCCGCCGACTTCAAGTATTGGCAGACCTACGGCTTCGTAGTGGTCAAACAAGCAGTCCCCATGGAGAACGTCGAAGCCCTGAAGAAGCTTCTCTGGGAATTTCAGGAGATGGATCCCAACGACATGTCTACATGGAATGCTGCTCAACTTCGCAATCACGCCATGAAGGAATTGAACAACAGCGGCATGGTAGAGATCTACAACCACCGGGCGCTTTGGGACAACCGGCAGACGCAACGGGTTTACGACGCCTTCGTTGACATCTGGGACGACGAACATCTCTGGGTGACGATCGACCGCGCCAATCTGAACACCCCGAACCGGAGCGGACGCGCCTTTGCTGGATTCATCCACACGGATGTGGATACCACCCTGGACCCGCTTCCCGTCAACGTCCAGGGCGTCCTGTCGCTTGTGGATGTCGACGGCGAGACCGGAGGATTTCAGTGTGTGCCGGAGCTCTTTCACACCTTCGAAGAGTGGAAGAAGCGCCAGCCCGCCGACCGGGACGGTTTCAGGCCGAATGTCGATGGCTTTGAGGTGTATCCAGTACCGATGAAGGCCGGGGATCTGATGATCTTCAACAGCCTTCTTGCCCACGGCATCCGGCCCAACACATCGGAGGATAAGGTGCGCATGGCGCAATACATCTCCATGACTCCAGCAGCGGAGGACAACGAAGAGCTTCGCACGCGGCGTGTTGAATCGTGGCAGGAACGTCGCGCTCCGGAGGGTTTCGCCTTTCCCGGCGATCCCCGGGAGTGGGAACGTAATAGGTACAAGACGGCCACGCTCACTCCGCTCGGTCGCAAGCTATTGGGCGTCAACTCCTGGGACTGATTCTCCTGCAATGGTTCGAGGTAGGGGCCCTCGGGCTTCTACCTCGACAAGACGATAGCTCTCTTCGCTGGCGAGTTCGGTAGAAAGGAGAACTGTATGTAACAACTTAGACTCATTCATCCTGCCGAAGTTCTACGCAGTTTGAAGTTCCGAGGCGACGATCCACATTGCCCTCGTACAGCCTGAACGAAGCGCGAAGCCTGTAGTCTCTCAAGTCCCAACGTGGACCTCAACACGTCCACGGCTGAGTCCGCAAAATATCTAACTTCGAAAAGGTGTAATTCCATACGCTCATGAATGACGTACGTTCCGCCGTTTCCAGATAGGAAATACTTTGCAACCAACCCTTGCGAACATTTTAAAAGAACCACAACAGGAAAGCACTCAACCGGAAACGGACGTCCGTGCGATGGCCGTTGCCATCGCTCTATTCTTCATGGTCGGATTCCTGACCTGTCTCAACGATGTCATCATTCCTCATCTCAAGAGCATCTTCGAACTCTCCTACGCAGAGGCGATGCTCGTCCAGTTTGCTTTCTTCTCTTCTTATTTCGTATTCAGCTATCCGGGAGCAAGGCTTGTAGACGCGCTCGGCTACAAGCGCACCATGGTCGCCGGTTTGCTCATCATGGGCCTGGGAGCAACCGGGTTCCTGCCTGCCGCTACGCTGGCGAGCTTTCCAATCTTCCTCAGTGCGCTCGTCGTGCTTGCAGCCGGAATGACGACAGTGCAGGTTGCCGCCAACCCCTACGTGACCATCATCGGCCCGGCGGCCACTGCCTCAAGCCGCCTCAACTTGGCGCAGGCTTTCAACTCGGTTGGTACGTTCATCGCGCCTTTTTTCGGTGCGATGCTCATTCTGAAGGGCGCCAAGCCTCTGTCCGCTTCAGCCCTGCACACGATGTCTGATGCTTCCCGGCAACTCTATCGAGTCACTGAGGCGGCCTCCGTTCGCCTTCCGTACATCGGGATGGCGCTTGTACTGCTTTTTCTCGCGATAGGCTTGGCGTCGATCAAGCTGAGGCCGCAGCAAACGACCATCAACCAGACCCGCGATTTTCGTCCGGGAGCTTACGCGGAAGCCTCCCATCACCTCAGCATCTGGCGCAGACCCTGGCTGCTGGGCGGTGCACTTGGCATCTTCGTTTACGTCGGGGCTGAAGTCGCGATCGGTAGCCTGCTGATCAGTTTCATGGAGCTTCCGGGTATCGCTGGTTTCACGGAGGCAAAGGCGGCGGCCTACCTGATGATCTATTGGGGAGGTGCGATGGTCGGCCGGTTCATTGGCTCGGCGGTCCTGACAAGGCTACCGACCGGACCACTTCTCGGGGCCGCTTCCGTCGGTTCCATCGCTTGCATTACGACCGCCGTTACAGCACACGGTCATCTCGCCATGTACGCTCTGCTGGCAGTCGGCTTCTGCAATTCGATCATGTTCCCCTCGATCTTCACCCTCGGCATCCAAGGCCTGGGACCACTCACAAGCCAGGGCTCCAGCCTCATGATTGCGGCCATCGTTGGGGGAGCAATCATTCCGCTGGCCACCGGAAAGCTGGCCGACTCGATCGGTCTCCAACTGGCATTTGTGCTTCCACTAATTTGCTATGTGTACATTGCGGGACTGGGCTTTGCAAACCGTAGCCGGGCGCGGTAGAGCCTGTTCGTTGGTACCGAGAAGTCGCCTTCTCACCAGCAATTCTATTGCGACTTACGATCGGCTCTGCATTGACCTTGATTGTTCTCTCTTCCATGCCCGCCAGAGCGCAGGTCAGGCCACTCGCTGCGCATTGCGATGCAGGTTCACAATAAGCCTCGGTACCCCGTAATTTAAATCGCCGACCTCTACAAGAAACTAACTCTGGCCAAGGTATGGCTGTCATGGCACTACTGGACCAGGTCGCTCTCTTCCTCGCCCTCTTCGCCATCCAGCTCCGCGTCCATGGCGTCGCGCACCCGCTCAATCGTCGTCTCCGGGTTCAGCCGCTTCTGCTCCTGATAGAAGCGGGCGACATGGCGCACCAGGTCGGCCAGGACTACGCCCCACGCCGTGGGATCGTCCCAGCCACCCATCTGCAGGCTTACATGCAGCTCACCGTGCGCCACCCAGGCGCGCACCAGCTCGAAAGCCTTGGCATCGGCGGCTGCGCCAGGCGGAATCGCAAGCTGATGCTTCACCGGCTGGTTGTTGCCTGTCTCACTGTTCTCTATCTGCCTGGAATCCGGACGGCTCTTCTCTGGCATCGCGCTTACACCTCACATAGAACGTCTTGATCCTGCAAACGAACCGGAAATACCGTGGCATGGCCCGCCGGGTTGATGGCCTCCTGACCAGTCCTGGGATCGAAACACCAGCCGTGCCAGGGACACACGATGTGCCCATCCTCGATGGTGCCTTCAGACAGCGGCGCGCCGCGGTGCGGGCACTCATTGTCCAGTGCAGCCAGCACTCCGCCGATGCGTGCCACGCAAACTGGCCGGCCCTCTGCAAGAAATTCTTTCAGTCTTCCTTCTACGGGCATCTGGTCGAGCCCGCCAATTCGCACCCACTGGGTCATCCGCGTCGTCATACTCCCACTGACAGCAGTGTACGGGGTACGCCTTCCGCACGATGCGCTGCCTGCGCTGCTGCTTTTGCTTTAGGCTGAACGCAGCATGCCCGACCCAATCGCTCGTCCACCAGCGGCCTTGGCAGCCCCCACACTGTGGTGCCCTGCCTGCGCCCGGCCGGTGGATGATCCACTCGCCTGCGGAGACTGCTCCGCCGTGATCTGCCGTGTCTGCGGAACGCCGCTCGAATCCGCCGACGAGCTGGCCTTCGGTTGACCCACATGCCTACGCCTGCCGGACCGCGCAGCTTCGCCAATCCGCTCGACGATCCGCTGCGTCCGCAGAATCCGCTGGTGGCGCGGCGTTGGCTGCTCTGGTCAACCCTGCTTATGGTGGGCGCGGCCTTGCTCGCGGTCTACGCCTCGCTCGCCCTGCTGTTCTGGCAGGGACAATGGCAGCTTATCTTCCGCCCCTCGCATGTGGTCGATCACACACCCGCTAGTAGTGGCATCGGCTACGACGACGTGCGCTTCGGTGCGACCGAGACCGGCCAGCCCCGGCTTACCGGCTGGTGGGTGCCAGGAGCGCAATCAACCGTCGCGCAGCCCTCCGAGGCCAGTCGCGAAACCGTCCTCTACCTGCATGATGTGCGCGGTTCGCTCGAGGATGCGCTGCCCGATGTGCTCGCATTGCACGCCATGGGCGTCAACGTCTTTGCCTTCGATCCACGCGGCTTCGGCAACAGCGCGTGGGCCAGGCCGTCGGAACGGCATTGGGATGAGGATGCAACCGCGGCGCTCAGCTATGTCACCAGCGTGCGCCATACCGAGATGTCGCATGTCATCCCCATGGGCAGAGGCCTGGGAGCCACCGTTGCTGCGACACTGACGCTCGAGCATCCAGAGATTCGCAGTGTCGCGATGATCGATCTGCGTCCGCCAACGCTGGCATTGCTGGAAGCGCCCAGCTGGACACACATTCTGCCGGTGCGCATGCTGGCACGGGACCACTTCGACGCGAGTCCGGCCCTGCACTCCATCACAGCGAGCAAGCTTTTTCTCATGCCGGCAGACGCCGCACTGCCCGCCTGGCTGACCAGCGCACTACCGCCGGTCACCATCGTGTCCAGCATTCAACTCGGTGATAAGAAGACTTCCGCAGCGCTCGAGCGTCTGTTCGAGCAGACTGCGACGGTACCGCCGGCCGCCACGCACTAACTAACACAGCTCTACGCGATCAGGTTCAGGAACCGCCTGGTTGCCGCTTGCGCCTGGGGAAATACCAGATCCAGATTGCGCGCGCCCAGCGTCTTGTACGCTGCTTCGCCCAGCACCTGGCGAAAGTCTGTGGTCACCACCAGATCGCGCCCCTCGTTCAACTGCTCCGGCTTCAATCCCGGCCAGCGCCCGTAGATGTGGCCGCCCCGTACTGGACCGCCCAATACAAACATCACGTTGGCGTGCCCATGGTCGGTGCCGCCAGTGCCGTTCTGGTGGGCGGTGCGGCCAAACTCAGACATGGTGACCAGCACCACATCGTTCGCGTGATCGCCCAGGTCAGTCCAGAAGGCCGCTATGCCCTGGCTGAAGTCGCCCAACCGCTGCGCCAACTGACCAGTGACCGCACCCTGGTTCTGATGGGTATCCCACCCGCCGATATCCGCGAAGGCCGCCTCCACGCCCAGGTTCGCCTTCATCAACTGCGCAATCTGCTTCATGCTGTTGCCGAAGGGGCTGCGCGGATAATTCGCTCCGGCTGCGGGCACGTAATGCGCCGGATCGGTAGAGCGCAGCATCTTGACCGCCTCGAAGGTCTCGCCCGCGGTGCCATGCAGCACGCTGTTCACTGAGGCGTCGTACATCGACTCGAAGCTCTGGCTCAGCGGCGTCGGCGCGCGTCCACCTATGCTGAAGTCCTGCACCCGGCCCAGCGCCACGGCGGGTATCTTTCCTTCCAACGTGCGCGGAACCTGCGCGCCCATGGCAACGGCGCGGAAGGCAGACGGCTGCCGCTCATGGGTGTCAGCCTGCAGCGCGCGGTTCAGCCATCCATCCGGCGTGGCCTTCATGCCCGGCGTGCCGCTCTCCATGGAATCCTGCGCATCGAAGTGGGAGCGGCTCATGTCCGGCGAACCCGCAGCATGGACGATGGCCAGGTGGCCAGCGTCATAGAGCGGCTTCAGCGGCTGCATGGCCGGGTGCAGACCAAAGAAACCATTCAGGTCGATCACTTGATTCTGCTGGATGGCGATGGTCGGCCGCAGCGCATAGTAGGCGCTCTCCGCATGGGGCACCACGATGTTCAGCCCGTCTGCAGCGCCGCGTTGGAAGAGCACCACCAGGCGCTTTCCCTGCGCTTGGGCGGTCGTGGCCTGCGCCATCACCGAGCGGGTCAGAAAACTGGGGATGGCGGCTGTGCCTACCAGGGCCAGAGCGCCGTTCTTCATGAAGCCGCGACGGGTGATGCCGCCTTTGAGACTTCGCGCGAGGGACATGGGCTATCACTCCTGCCGCTACAAACGCAGGCTTACCAGCAAAGTTGTCTCCGGCTACTACAAGTTTCGTTGCTAGTCTCCTGAGTCATTGATTTATTGCATTATGTTCTGGTTGTTGAGCGGCGAGGGTTGAGGTTGCGAAACGTGCGATCGAGGTCAGGATCTGGTCGGCGGATTTGGTCCAGCGAAAGGGCTTGGGTTGCTGGTTGTGT